>JBEKEH010000062.1:0-32904 GCA_050013935.1 Gaiellaceae bacterium
CAACCGGAAATGCTACCGGCAGTAGGATTTGGGACCTTCGTTGGGAGGCCGGGTCCCGATTTGGGACCTTCGCATCACTGACTGCCGTGCCGGGACGCATCCAGGGTGTCGCAGTTTGGCGGAAGCGCGACGCAACCGAAGCCTACGCGGCCGCCGCGCAGTGCCCGATGTCGGTGACCGGCGGCCAAGGACCAAAGGTTCGCCGACCCGGTTGCGCTTTCGTCCACCATCCCCGCTGACCTTTCGGCTTCAGCCTTGCGGCGGTCCCCGTACAGCCCCCGGGAAGGGCTTCGACCTAAACGCGCTCCGTCGGTCGGCGCACAAGCGACACTAGGCCCACTGACAAGGAAGGTCAAGGCCCCAGTGCACTCGCGGTGAGACTAGGCCGAGGTGTCGCGGTTTGTTGGAAACGCGACAACGACTGCCTTCTTGCTCGCCAGGCTGGATCGTCGGGGGTCTCTTCGGTGTCGAGAGTCTGCCGGAATCGCCTCGACGCAGGCTGGTCGGCCATTGGCGAAGCGCGTTTTGAGGAAGGGTGCTATCTATGGCTGATGAAGGCGGCGGTCACGGGCGTCTTTTCCTACAGTGGCCGCTTCATCGCAGAGGCGCTGCTCGCGCGCGGCTGGGAGATCGTCGCTCTCGGTAGAAGCCGGCCAGCGGCGGCCGACAGCCTCGCCGAGCGCGTCGACTTCTGCCCGCTCCTCCTTGATGACGAGGAAGCGCTTGCCGCCGCCCTCTCTGGCTGCGACGCGCTCTTCAACACCTACTGGGTGCGCTTCGAGCGCGGCGGCGCGACCTTTTCCCAGGCGGTCGAGCGCAGCGACCGCCTCTTCCGCACCGCGCGCGCTGCTCAGGTGCGCCGTATCGTTCATCTGAGCGTTAGCAACGCGAGCGCAGAGTCGCCGTTTCCCTATTTCCGTGGCAAGGCAGCGGTTGAAGACGCGCTTCGCGGCGGCGACTGCCCGTACGCGATTCTGCGACCGACGCTGATCTTCGGCGGCCGCCAGGAGGTGCTCGTGAACAACATCGCCTGGCTATTGCGCCGGCTGCCGCTCTTCCTGCTTCCCGAGGGTGGCCGCTGCCGACTTCAGCCCGTTTCCGTTTTCGACCTGGCACGCATCGCGGCCGACCTGGGTGAGACCGACGCCAATCAGGTACTCGATCTCGCCGGCCCCGAGACCTTCACCTTCGCCGACTTCGTCGCCCAGATCAGAGACGCTGTCGGCAGTCACGCCCGGCTCGCTGCCGCGCCGAGCGGCGTCGTCTCGGGCTGCTCGCTACTCGCCGGTTTGCTTCTGCGCGATCGGCTGCTCACGCGCGACGAACTGGGCGCGCTCACGGCCGACCTCCTCGCCTGCGAAACGGCAACAACCGAGAGTCGCTTCAGCGACTGGCTCAAGACGAACGCTTCCTGGCTTGGCAGGATCTACGCGAACGAGTTGCGGCGCAACTGGCAGCCGAGCGTCCCCCACCCTTGAGCGCGCGTCGCGGTGCAGCACCGAGGATCGGTTCTTTAGGCTCGGTTGCGTCGCGGTTTCGCCAAAACGCGACAGCGGCGCACGCCCACACGAGCCGACTCGCGCGCGCTGGTGGGCATACGGGTCCCTTGGGCTGCCAGCCGAGGCGGTCGGGCGCTCTGGACGACGGCGGGCTGATGTCAGGGTTGTTGGTCGGTTCGGCCGAAATCGTCTTCGAGGCGGACGATGTCGTCCTCGCCGAAGTAGTCGCCGCGTTGGACTTCGATGATTATGAGGGGGGTTGATATGCCGGGGTTGGCGATGCGGTGGGCTGCACCGATGGGTACGTCGACGGCTGTTCCGGGGAGGACGTCGAACTCGCGGCCTTCGAGCGTGACGCGGCCGGCTCCGTGGACGATGAGCCAGTGTTCTTGCCGGCGCGCGTGGCGTTGGTAGCTGAGCCGCTTGCCGGGCAGCACAGTGATCCGTTTGACCTTGTAGTCGGTCGCCTCGTCGAGCACCGTGTAGTCGCCCCAGGGTCGTTGGTCATGGTCGAAGATCATCGGGTCAGCTCACGAATGCCATAGGGGTCGGCCGGCATTTCAGGTCACTTCGAGTATCGTCTGGATGACGAGAGCGGTGTCCTGCCAGCGTGACACCGCCAGGCAGTCGACGCCGAGCGCTTTGACCGGATGGTCGTTGCCACCCTCGCTCAACATGTCGCCAACGAAGAGAATGTCCTTCTTGGTCGCACCGAGCAGCGCGATGAGCTTGGTGATGCCGTATGCCTTGTCGATGCCGTGTTTGGTGACGTCGATCGATGTCGAGCCGCCGACGCGGACACCGAGATCGGGGACGAGTTTGGCGACGTAGTCGCGCAGTTTCCGCTTCTTCTCACCATCCGGATCCCAGGCTTCCTTGTTGGCTATCGGCGCGTCCTGTCCCAGGCCCGAGAACGTGATCTGGCTTCCGCGATCTTCGATCTGTGCGCCCCACAGTCTTGGCTCGCGATAACCGAGGGCGTCCGCCCCTTTGTTGAGCGCGGCCACAACCCTGGCCTTCTCGTCGGCCGTGAGATCCTCGGCATACACCTGCTGCCACGCGCGTCTCGCGGTATCGAAGCGGTAGTACCGGGTACCGCAGGTTGGCATCACGTGCAACGCCTGCAGCCCGCCGGGCGCAGTCTTCAGACCGTGGAGCAGTTGTTTCTCGAACTGCTCGAATTTCCCGCCCGAGATCACGCAGACCTGAAACCGTCGTAACAAGCGGTCCAGCAGATCGGCCATCTGGCCGGTGATCGGAGACTTGCTGTCAGCCAACGTGTTATCCAGGTCAAACGCGATCACACGTCTCTTCATCGTCGTTGCCTTCCTGCAGGTTGTTGACGGGCCGGTTCAACTCATCGAACGGATCTGATCTCGCCACGAGTCGATGACCCTTCACATACGAACTTCGCTCGGCGTCGGTGTACGGTTTCGGGGAGACGCCGCGAGCTCGACATCGCCGCGGGTTGTGGAGAAGACGGGCTCGAGCGGCCGAGTCTAATCCGGGGACGTCGTCCCCCGTGTGTGTTCACGTAGGGACGCCCCTGAGTCCCTGAATCCCTACGTGCTGTGCAACACAACCGGCCGCCGCCCGCCCTGTCGTGGTTCCCGCAGTCTGCGACAGGCCGGGCCGTGCCGCGAGAGGGAGTCGCCGGCGAGCTGATCTCAGATCGGCGCGAACCGAGACGCAGGCGAGACAGCCCCGCCCGCGCAAACGTCTCGGCAGTCGCACAGCGCAGCGAGATGACCCATGATTCCACGCCATTGTGACGCTGCCATTGGCAGCAGAAACCCTTATGCCAAGCCGGAAGCCAAGGTCGAGGTGACGCAATGACGCAGATGTTCACCTGCGTCAGAGAGAGCGCGGGGCGGGAGACACCGCCCCGGCCCTTTCTAATCCGCGTCACCCTGATTGACGAAAACGGGAGGCCCCGGTTGCTGCTCGCATGCGACCGCGTCGTCGACGTCGACGCGTTCGGCCGCCTTCAGCGTCGCGCGTCAGTTGCGACGCAGAGGACGCGCTGCGGCCGTGCGGGCGGAGTGTTGGCGCGTGGCTTCTCCGCGAGCCCGATTGCGCGCCAGGTGTGTCCGTACATCTCGAACTTTTCCCCTAGCGCGATCGGGCGCGTTGTGTCGTAGACAGTCTCGTGGACGCGGCCGTTTGGATACTGGAGCGCGACCCGGATCTCCATGCCCTCGTATATCGGCGCGAGGCGGGGAAGACCTGAACGGCTGGTAGCGCGAGTTGCTCGCCGACGCGAGGCGGGAGCGGTTCGCCGCGGCCCGCCGTGCGCTGGCATGGTCCGCCTCGAACACGGGCGCGAGAATCCGCCGGCGTTCGACTACTCGGGATCGTCCTCGACACTAGCGCCCGGGATGACGCTGCGCGTGCGGAGTAGGTCGATTGCGCTCCAGCTGCGCCAGCTGCGGACGCGAAGTCCCTCCCCCGCCTCGAGCGCGCGTTCCCGCTCCTCGGGAGTGCCACCGCGGAAGTGGCCGCGGACGACTGTCTGGTGCGGGGCGAGCGGAATGCCGATCTCCTCGGCGAAAGCACGCGCGTCGGCCGAGCGGTGTTGCCCTTCCGGCAGCCGCCGCGCGAACGGGCTGACCGGGTAGAGCCGCCGCGGCGTCGAGCGGCCCTCGCTCCGCGCGGCCTCGAACGCGGCCCGCCTGTAGACGAGCCGGCGCGGCAGGTAGCGCACGATCGGGACGTCGCCGCGCTTCGCCGCCCGCGAGCTCTTGCCCTTCTGTTTGCGGATGCGGTCGATCTCGTAATGCTCTTCGCGCACGCGCGGCACGACGAGATCGCGCCAGGCTGAGAGGACGAGCAGCTCGACCGCGGCGAGTGCCTCGTGCACGGCACGCTCGCCGGCATCGAGACTGTCGCTCCCCTCCGTTCTCGCCGCTGCTTCCTCGGTTGCGCGCTCGAAGACGGCCGGGATGGAGAAGGCGGCGCGGTGGCTCCGCCGCTCGAGCTGCGACTCGCCGTAGAGGGTCGCGTTGCCGACGAAGGAGCCGGCCTCGTGGTCGACGAGGAAGCCGAGCAGGAAGCGCGCGTCCGCCCCGCGCAGCATCGTCTGTGGCTGCTCCTCCGGCGTGAGCACGATCCGACGCACGCCGAGCTCCTCAAGCTCGATCACGCTGATCGTGTCGAGCACGTAGTGGCGCTCGCTCACGATCTCCTCGACGAGCCGATTCGCGAGCGCTGGGTCGTCGGGGATGCCGAGCTCGCGGAAGCGGTGGTAGGCGGCCTCCGAGAGCGGCAGCAATCCTGCAGCGCGGCGCGGCACGAAGCGGGAGAGCTCCGGCCAGTTCGAGAGCCCCGGCTGGTTGCCTGCGAGCCTCAGTAGATAGGCGAGCTGCTCGTCCTCGTCGCCCACGAGCAGCTCGCTGCGGCCGGGGACAAGAACGGCGCCGCCGCGGAGCTCGCACTCGGCGAGCCAGACGAGCCGCTGCCAGGCCGGCACGCAGAGAAGGGGCCTGCCGGCGAGCTCATAGTCCTCGCCCGCGATCGCGAGCGTGTCCGCCATCACCTGCCCGACGATGGCCGCGCCGTAGAGCATGCCGGCGGCGCCGCGTCGGCCGACCGCCTCGATCATGAGCCGGAGCGTCGAGCGGAGCTC
Organism: Gaiellaceae bacterium; assembly: GCA_050013935.1. Taxonomy (GTDB): domain Bacteria; phylum Actinomycetota; class Thermoleophilia; order Gaiellales; family Gaiellaceae; genus Palsa-739. The sequence continues at coordinate 5,125 of JBEKEH010000062.1, forward strand.
CTCCAGCCCGAGTGTGCCCCGCTCCAGGTCGCGCCCGAGCCCGTTCAACGTCACGCCGAAGATCAAGGGCACCAGATCGCGTTCCGGATCGCCGTCCTCGGCAGGCGTGTAGCCCTCGCCCTCGTCGCCGAAGAGCTCCTCCGCGAAACCGGGCCGCGCGGCGTCGAGCCGGAGGAAACGCGCGGCGAGCTCGAGCCAGCCCGCAAGCAGCGCCTGCCCGAACACGTCCGAGCCCATGGCAAGCTCTCGTTTCTCCGGGTTGAACAGCTCGAGCAGCTCGCTCCGCTCGTTCGCCAGGAACCGCTCCAGCGCGCTTACTGACACACGCTCATCATCGCGTCCGTGGCGACGGCGCCCGAGGGGAGGGCGTGGCGGAGTTTCACCCCGTCGCCCGCGCGCCGGAGCGGGCGGAACTCCTCGCGCTTGACCGTGTGGCGGCCGAGCTCCATCGCGGCGCGCCCGAGGGCGTAGGCGACGTGGCGCTCGTCAAGGTCGCGGTCCTCCGGCGCGCGCGTCCTCGGCCTGTCGCTTTCGGCGGGAAAGGCGACAGGGAGAACGAGACCAGCCTGCCTGCTGAGCGCGGGGCCGTGGACGCCTGCGGCTCGCGCGCCAATCTCCTCTTCGGGATTGATGGGCGTCGCGGTCAAGTCCGGTGTTCTAGATGTCGCGCTTCAGCTACCGGTGCGGGATTGCGCTGCGCATCTGGCGGCGTGGCGGTCACCGCCAGGCGGAGAAGACGCGCGGCGCCGTCAGGGTGGAGCTGCGGGTCCGACCCATTCGTTCGTGCGCTCGTCCAGCCACTGCCAGGCGTCCTGCTCGCTTTCGCGGAACCACCAGCGCCCCTCGTGGTAACGCCACGGCGTCGAGGGCTGACGGCAGTGCGGGCAGTACTCGGCGTCGCGGCGCATCGGCTCCTTGCAGTGCGGGCACTCCCGGTAGGCCGCGTCCGGCGGCGAGAGCACAGTCGGGCCAGCGGGCGCGCCTTTGAGCGGCGCGCCGCCGCGCTTCACGAGGTACATCGGGAAGACGACGATCCAGAGCAGGATGCAGCCGATCACCCAGGTGGCGGTGCCGCTGCCGCCACGCCAGTCGCGTTTCGATGCGTCGACGCCGACCCAGATCGTCGTGCCGACGACGACCAGCAGGATCAGCAGGCCGAACGACACAGCTCAGTCCGGCGGCGTCGGCATGCCCGGCGGCGGTGACGCGGGCGCGGCGGACGGCGGTGACGCGGGCGCGGCGGACGGCGGTGACGGCGCGACAGGCGGCGGCGCGGAGGCAGGCGGCGGCAGCGGCTGGGCCTGCTCGCGCTGCTGCCACCAGTAGACCGCGGCCGCGACCGTCATCGACGCCGACGCGGCAAGCGCGAGGTTCAGCCCCCAGCCGATCTGGACAAGTGCCTGCACGAAGGCGCCGCCCTTGTTGATCTCGTTCTGCGCGTTTGAGCGGTCGTACAAGGTGACCGCGACCCCGGCGATCCCGCCCAGGAGCGCCCAGACGCCAGCGACCCGGCTACTGCGAGTTGCGTAGAAGAGCAGGCCGCCGATCACCGCCGCTGCGACGACGAGCCAGCCGTCGTTCGAGCCGTCGGTGCCGCCGACCGATTGCCCGAGCGCTTTCAGCCACGGCCCGAACGCGCCGACGACCATCAGCGCCGCACTGCCGAGCACCCACCATTGAACGCCTTGCCTCTCCTGCACCATCCCCGCCGCCTCTGGTCAGCGCTGAACCGCTCTCAGCCTACGACCGCTTTCCGACGGCTGCAACTGCGCAGGACAGCGGCAGCCTTCGCGGCGCGGGACGCGTCGACAGGGACGCACTCGTCGCCCGCCGCGGCCGCGGCGGCGGCCTCCGCCTGCATGCGCACCCCGCTAAGCGCGAGGCGGCGAGAGCGGAGGCGCAGAGGCAAGCGTTGCTCGGCGCGCGGAGCACGCACGTCGATGCTAAGTCGGCGCAGTGTCGAGAGGGCGCCATGATCCTGCTCGTCAGACAGGCCACCGACGACGGCGCCCCAGTGCGCATCCTCGACGGCGACGAAGCCGCCGCCGACATCCTGCGCGCCTTCGGCGGCGATTCCGCCCTCCTCGACACCAACCCCGGCGCCGACCCGCAACCAAACACCCCCTAACAGAACCCAGACCAACGCACCCCTGCACGCCGATCACACACCCACACCGTCGCGGTTCCCGCAGATCGCGACGGTGGGGGACGGTGCACGATCTGCACCCGTGCCGCCACCACTGCTTACCGGTTCACTCGCGCGCGCGAATACCAGCGCGCGCGGGGCTTGGCAACCGGTGCTCATCCTCCGATCGGAGCCTGTTTGGGCCGCCGGTGCCGTCAGGCCGACGCGAGCGATGCTCACGCGTGCGCACAGCACAGACAGCCCGCGCTCACAGCCGTGTTTGAATCGCGCGACCGTCAGCTCGCGAGATGATGCGCACACTGCTCACCGCTGGCGAAAACGCACCACCGTCGAGAATCGGGCCCCAAACCGCGAACCCGCACGGCAACGTGTCCCCCCTCTCGCGCCAACTCAGCGCCATACAGCAAACACCCAATGCCATTAACACGACCAAGAGCTGAGCTCGGCGCAGTCAGCCTTCTTCTTGGCGGTGAGAGGATTCAGCTTCGCCATGAGAGGAAGTACAGCGATTTGTGAGAGGAAGGTTGGAGGCACAAACACATGGAGCAAAGCGGGTTTGAGCGGTCGAGCGTGAGAGAATGAGAGGAAGAACGAGGTCAGCGTGTGAGTGAAGGCGCAGGAACGATCCCGTTGCGGGCAAGGATGCGGCCAAGCTGCGCGGGCGAGACCTCGATCCCCTGCCCGCGCAGGTAGCGGGAGAGCTTGGCCAGGCTCCAACGCGTGTACGGCACCCCGAGCGAATCGGGACGGGCGCCGGCGACCGCGACGATCCGGGCTTCGTCGTCAATCGAGATCCGGCGGGGCCGCCCGCCCCGAAAACGAGGGCGCAACGACTCAAACCCGTGCCGGTTGAAGTCGTGGATCACCTTGCGCACATGCGACTCGTCGGTCAGCAGCATGCGCGCGATCTCGGGCGCGCTCATCAACGTGTTCGAGGCCAAAAGGATCATCGCCCGCTGCCTCGTCGAAGCCAGCTTCGACTGCTTCGACAACCGCTTCAACCGCTGCCCCTCAGCCGGGGCGAGCTCACGGACAAACACCTCCGGGGGACGCATCCACACCTCCTCAGGTCGAATGCGTCCCGATTCGACGCCAGCCCGCAAGGACCCTGCCGGTTTCCGGTCAAACATTCTGAGAGGCCGCACTAGAAGACCGTCGGCTAGTCATGGGCTACCTCGATGCGGAGCTTCTGCGCCGCGCGGTTGGCGAGCGTCAGTGCGGCCTGCGGATCGTCGGCGGTCGCGATGATGTAGCCGCGCCGATCGGCGTCGACCTCCACCGGCGAGATCGTTTCTCCGAGTTGGATGTAGAGGCCGGCCTCGAGAACGCCCGGCGCGGTGCGGACATCGTCAAGCCCGTCAACCGCGAGCACGCGTCCCGTCGGCAGGAGTCCGGGGCTCGCCGTGAGGAAGCGGATCGCGAGCGGTCGCGAGAAGCGTCTCTCGACGAGCTCGTCCGGGATCTCCTCGCCGTGGGCCTGGCGGAGGGCGATGTCGACGAGATCCACGCCGACGCCGAGGCGGACGAGATCCGCCATCTGTCCGGCGGGAATGCGGGCTGCGACCTCGACCACGACCACGTCGCCGTCACCCGTGACGAGCAGCTGCGGGAACGCGATCCCGTCCGGAAGTCCGAGCGCGCGCACCGCGGCGAGGGCGACCGCCTCGGCGGCTGCGAGGTCGGCGGTGCCAAGCTGTGATGGATAGAGATGAATCCAGCCGACTCCGAACCCGCGCCCGGGCGGCCGGAGGCGGTCGGAGAGCGTGACGAGGCGAGGCTGGCCCTGCCGGACGACGACGATCCCGTTCAGCTCTGACCCCTCGACGTATCGCTCGACGATCGCGCGGTTGGTACTTGAGTGAGCGAGCGTCTGCGGGAGACGCTCGGCCAGCTCGCTGCGGGTCGCGATCACGCACACGCCCCGTTGGCCGCCGGAGTCAACCGGCTTCAACACAGCGGGGAGCCCCACGTGCTCGACCTCGCAGAGGGCGCCCGCGACGTCGCTCACGACGGCGAACTGGGGTTGCGGCACTCCATGCTCCCGCAGGCGCAGGCGCATAGCGCCCTTGTCGGTCATGCGGCGCGCCGTCTCGACACCGATCCCCGGCAGGCCGAGCCGCTCCGCAACCGCCGCGGCAATCGGCACCGCGCGATCGCTGGAGATCGCGACGACAGCGTCAACGGCGTGGCGCCGACCGACCTCGACGACCCGCTCCAGGTCGGTGAAGTCGAGCGCCTCCGCGACATCGGCCACAGCGAAGCCGACCGCAGACGGGTCGCCGTCCACGGCAACCACACGCCAGCCCGATTCCCGGGCCTGACGCATCGCAGCAAGCTGGGAAACGCTCGCCCCAAGAAACAGCACAACCGGCACGACGAGCCGATCGTAGGATCAGTTGGTTGCCGTTCCCACGGGTCCGGGCCACGCTTAACGTGGGCACAACGCTTGCGCGGGGGCGGCGTCGCGCGGCCGGACGTCGGCGATCAGGCGGTCACGCGGTACATCTCGAACAGCCTCGGTGTACTGGGTTCAGGCGGAGGCCGTTCGTGCGGGCGAGGGTGCAGACGCACACAAACTCGTCGTCGCAGACTCGCCGTCGGCGGTATGCCGCGCGAGCATGGGCGCCTTCCGCTACGGCTTGGTCAATCGGGTACCGCCTCCTCCCCGGCGGGCGCGAAGCCTCGCCCGGCCGAGAGCGGCGAGGCCGAGCGCTACGAGCCGGTCGCGCCGCGAGTGCCGACGAGCGGGAGCGCGAGGCCGAGGCCCGCTACGGGCCCGCCGACCCGGACGAGCACGCTCACGAGACGACGACTACGGCGCGGTCGGAATGCCCGTGCTCGGTCACGAGGAGCGGGTAGCGGCCCGGCATGGCAGGCGCGGGAATGCTCAGCAGCGGGCCGCGCGCGTACCCGTGCCGCGACCCCAGCCGCCAGCCGTAGCGCTTGGCGTCGGTCGAGACACCGATCTCGACGCGCCCCCCCGCGCGCACGCCCGTGATGTACCTGTTCGCGAGCGTGATGTAGCGCAGTGTCACCCGCAGGTGCGCGCGCCGCGCCACGGGTGTGCTGTTCCCGGCGAGGTCGACCGCGCCGACGGAGAGCACGTAGTTGCCCGGCGGCAGGCGCTGCGAGCCGAGCGTCCCGGCCCATGTGAACGAGCCGTGCGGCCGGTGGAAGCGGGTGCGCACGATCCGACGGCCCCGCAAGTACACCAAGACGAAGGCCGGTTCGCTAAGGGTATAGTGGACCGTGACGGCATCAGCCTGGTGGTCTCCGTCGGGGGAGAATGCCTGCCGCTGAGGGCTCGCGGACTCGATTTCCGGCGGGATGGTGTCGAGCACGATCTGGTTCGGAAGCAACAGCGTCCGGTGCTGCCGCGCGAGATGAATCTCGACGTAGTACGTGCCGTCGCGCGCACGCCTGGCGGCGTCGGTGCGGCCGTTCCAGTAGAAGACGTCGACGCCGCGAGGCCCGGTCGCCCCTGCGACGAGCGTATCGACCAGCGCCCGGCTCGCATCCCGAATCGTCAGCGTCACCGTGCCGCGATGTCGGAGCTTGATCAGGATCTTGGCCTTGCCGCGCGCGCAACCGCACGTCGGCGAGAGGTGCCGCGAGATCCGCGTCCCGTAGACCGGGCTCTTCTCAAGCTTCAGCCGCTCGGTGATCGCAAACGCCGCAGCCGTCGCGATGAGCAAGCCGACGATCGTCGCCGTCGAGAGGAGTCGCTGCAAACCAGGGCGATTCTACGGTGCCTCAGCCCACGTCCTCCGAGGCGCCAGATCGCTGTACCCGTGGCGGGCATGTGGGACGTGAGCCTGCTCCAGGGCGATGGCCGCACGCCTGGTGTGCGACGTACGGTGCGCGGAGTGAGAATCTTTGGCCTGAGGTTCCTGGCCCTCGAGGTTCCCAGGAACCGCGGGTTGCTTCAGCTAAGCGGCGTCGTCGACGGCTGTTTGTAGGCGAGAACGACGACGCCGGTTCTTGTCGTGGTGATGTCAACGGGGCGCAGCGCGGTCGTCGTAAGTCCGTTGAAGAGCCGTTTGCTGGCTCCCACGATGAGGTGGTGGACCATCAATCGGTACTCGCCGATGAGGCCTGTGGGGATGAGGCCTGTGGGGATGCTTCTATGTTTGTCAAGTCGTCAGGGGCGGGTTTTCGAGGAGCCGGTAGAGGTTTCGGGCGAGGTAGCGCTTGAGGCAGCGGGTGGCCTCGCGGCGGGTCTTCCCTTCTTGGGTCCGGCGTTCGATGTAGTCGATGGTCGGTCGGTGCGTTCGGCGTCGGGTGACGACGATCTGGTGGAGGGCTCGGTTGAGTTGTCTGTCGCCGCTGCGGTCGAGGCGGTAGCGGATCGTCTGGCCGGACGAGGCCGGGATCGGGGCGGCGCCGGCGAGTCGCGCGAATGCGGCCTCGCTGACCACGCGGCCGCGGTGTGACCAGGAGAGCACGATCTGGGCGGCGAGCAATGGGCCGATGCCGGGCTGGTTGAGTAGCTGCGGGGCGAGCTTGGTGGTGAGCTTCTCGATCTCCCGCGCCAGCTCACGTTCCTCAGCGGTCAGCTGCTGGACGCGTCGAGCGACTGCACGGAGGGCGAGCAGCGTTCCGCGTAGCTTGGGGTCCTGGCGGCGTTCCGGGCGGGTCGCCGAGAGCCGGCTGAGCAGCCGTGCTCGGCTTAGCGGGCGGAGCTCGCTGCGAAGCGGCTCGGGTGTAGTGATGAGCAGGTCGCGCAGCTGGCAGAGCCCAGCCCGCTTCGCGTTCACTGCTCCCTCACGGGCCGCCATCAGCGCCCGTAGCGCCTCGCGTTCGCCGCTGCTGCGCGGCGTTGCAGGCCGTTTCTGTTCGAGCACGCTCCGAGCGGCCCGGACCGCGTCGAGCGCATCGGTCTTCCCGCCCGAGCGGCGCTCCCGCCGCAACCGGCCGACCTCGAACACGTGCTCGCCGTGCTCGGCGAGGAAGCGGGTCAGGCCGGCGCCGAACGAGCCGGTTCCCTCGACCGCGAACGCACGCCGCCCCGGCGCATGCTGTTCTGCGACACGCAGAGCTTCCGCGTAGCCGCTGCTGTCCGCGGTCACACTCGACTCGAACACCACCACCCCGCTTCGCACCTCGACGACACCGATCGCGTGCGAGTCACGGTGCGGATCAACACTAACGACGAAGTCCAGTTCGTCTGCAAGCATCCGTAACGACCTCCAGCCCAGGTTGGGGGACAACTCCGATGCCGGTCTGGGGGTGAAGACCGCTGGCGGCAGGACTGTGACGGGTCACGCCCCCACAGGGCGGACAGGCTTCTGATCAGGCCAACACGCGGGCGCCAGGCTGGCACCGGTCTCTTCGCCCGGACATATCCCCACGAAGACACCCGCAAGCGGAGTCATTGCACAAATGAGAGGGCACGAACAAAGAGCACCGGCACCACCCTGACAAGAGCCCCAGACGGGACCCCAACACACTCACAGTGCGTAAGCGCGGCGCCCAGCCGAATCCACCAGCTTCTCGGGAGAATCGGGTCTTCGCACCGCATGCACCAGACCTCGCACACTCCGCAGCCGTTCGGCGTGTCCGCGGAAAATCGCACTTTCAACTCAGGTTCGTGAGCGAGCGAGACTGGGCCAAAGTTAGAGCGCACGGCTGCCCCTGCAGGGCCGCAGGCGACGCGGATCGAAGTCGTGCACGTGCTCACGAGGTCGATCACGTTCTCTTGCGCTTCGGGTGTGGCGTGTTGCGCTGCCGTGTTGGGATGCTTAAGCCGCGGTTAAGGCTTGACGGAGAAGCCGGCTCCCGGCGCCTGGTGGGGGTAGAACCAGGTCGTGCGTGGCTTTTTCGCCACCTTGGCGGTCGCATGCTTGCTGGTGGGCGGTGTGGCGGGGGTCGCGTGGGGCGTCCAGGTGGTGACCTTGCCGGCGCCAGCGAGGAACGACCGGATCGTTGCGGCGACCGTCGCCTGGTTTTCCCGCTTCCGGCTGGTCGAGAGCGACTTCCAGATCGACGGCGGCCGCCTCGTCCACTCGGCCTGTGTTCAGGGACGGCTGCCCGTGCTCCCCGGGCGGGAGCTCGAGCGTGCCAGCGTGCTGGTGTTCGGGGACGGGCGCGCGGTCGTCGACGCGCAGCCGCCTCTGCGGGTGATCGGTGTTCGCCGCGGCGAGCCGGACACGCTGCCGCTGGTGCAGCTCGAGCTCGGTGGCTGCTCGCGTGTCCTCGGCCCCCTCCTCGCTGCGCTGGTTCAGAACGAGCGGATCCGCATCCGGCGAACGGTCGTGGCGGGAAAGGCGGCGCTCACCGTGCGCTTCGGCACGCCGCGCACGCGGATCACCCTCTCCTTCATGCCGAAGACGTTTAAGCCGTTTGCCGTTTCGGTGACCTCCCACCGGTTCCGCGGGCAGGCGCGGATCCGGTTGCTGCGGCTGACGCCGAATCGGCTGCAGGCGATCCTGCTGCGGGCGCGCCTGTGACCGGGCACGTCGAGACGCTGCCGCTGCTGCGGCCGCAGACGCGGGCGGTCGCGCGGTTTTCTGCCTGGCTGCGGGAGTACGGGTGGCTTGTCGGCTGGTGGCTTGCCGGACGCGCCGTTGTGATCGTCACCGCCTACGTCGTGAACATTGTCGGCCCGAGCGGATACCTGAAGGGCGACCTGCACGCGCATCCGCTCGGCTTGCTCGCTTCCTGGGACGGCCGCTGGTACCAGATCGTCGCTTCGCGCGGCTACCTGCTCGTCCCGGGAAGCCAGAGCGACCCCGCCTTTTTCCCGCTCTTCCCGCTCCTGCTGCGCTGGCTGCACGCGCTCGGCATCGGCTACGCAACGGCGGGGATCCTGATCTCGAATCTCGCGCTCGTCGCGGCGCTGTTTGCCTTCCACGCCCTCAGCCGCGAGCTCGTCGGCGCGACGCTCGCCCGCCGGGCGACGACCTACGTTGCGATCTTCCCGCTCGGCTACGTCTTCTCGATGGCCTATCCGGAGAGCATCGTGCTGGGGCTCATCGCGCTCGCCGCTTTCGCGGCGTTGCGCGACCGCTGGATCCTCGCCGCTGTCTGCGCCGGCGCGGCCTCGCTCGCACGGCCCGAGGGCCTGTTCGTCGCACTGCCGCTGCTCGCGATCGCCGTGCGGCGGCGGCAGACGATGACGCCGCTGCGGCGAGGGCTCGCGCTCGGCGCGGTCGCTGCGCCGGCGGCGGGGCTTGCGGCGTATCCGCTCTACCTCGCCTGGGTGCTGCACGACCCGCTCGCGTGGAACCAGGCACAGCAGGCCTGGGGCCGGCACTTCTCGCCGGTCGGCTTCGTGCACGCCTTCGCGCAGCTGCCGCAGGCCGTCTCCGGAAACGTGTGGGTCGTCCGCGACGTCGTCTGCCTGTTCCTCTATCTCGGACTGATCGCCGTCGCCCGGCGGGCGGGCGTGCCCAGGGCGTGGTTGATGGCCGCGCTCGCGATCGTCGCGCTGCCGGTCTTCAGCGGCACCTTCGACTCGATCGGCCGCTTCGGCCTGCTCGCGCCGCCGATCTTCTGGGGTCTCGCAACGCTCGGCCGACCACGCATCGCCGACACCGCAATCCGCGTCATCTCGATCGCGCTGCTCATCGCCGCGACGGTGACCATTCCCTTCATGTACCCCTAGCCCGGATGCCGGTTGAGGATTCGAGGGTGATCGAGAAGTCGCGGGCCCGTCGGGAGGCTCGGCGGCGACAGCTGCGGCGGCGGCGCCGATTGGCCGGGGGGCTGGCAGGCGCGGTCGTGATTGGAGCAATCGTCGTGGTGGTGTCGAGCCCGAGCGGCGGCCCTCGGTCGGTTGGGAGAAGCGCACCGAAGGTGATCCATTCGCTCACGGTTCCCCGTACCGTCTCGCCCAAGCGGCGACACGTCGGTTCGCACACCGCCGCGTCGGGGACCACGAAGAGGCTCGGCCGCCACGGCACGGAAGCGGCTCCGGTGCTGATGTACCACGTGATCGCCGCACCGCCGCCCGGAGCGAGGTTCCCTGGCCTCTACGTACCGGCGGCTGAGTTCGCCGCCCAGATGGCTGCTCTGGCGGTGGCCGGCTTTCACGCGGTCACACTCGACCAGCTCGAGGCCCCCTGGCAGAAGGACGTGCCTCTTCCCGCGGGACGGCCGATCGTCCTCACCTTCGACAACGGCTACCGGTCGCAGTACACGCGAGCGCTTCCGATACTGCGCCGGCTGCACTGGCGAGGCGACCTCAACCTGCAGCTCAGCGGCCTTCCCCCCTTGCAAGGCGGCCTCTCTCAGACGCAGGTTCGGCGCCTGGTCGCCGCTGGCTGGGAATTGGACAGCCAGACCTTCAGCCACCCCGACCTCACCACCCTGAACCCGGCCCAGCTGCACTACCAGGTAGCCGTGGCCCGGACCGTGATCCAGCGGCGCTACCACGTCGAGGCACACTGGTTCTGCTACCCGTCCGGCCGCTACAACGCGACCGTCGAGGCCGCAGTCAAGAGAGCCGGATACGTTGGATCGACCACCACGATCCCGGGATGGGCACATCCAAACGAGGACCCCTACCGCCTGGAACGCATCCGAGTCCTCGGCGGCACCAGCCCGCAAGCACTGCTCTCGCTCATCGCCGCTACGCGCGCGAACGGACCCCCACCACTCTCCTACACCGGTGGCTCCGCCTGAACCGCAGGATCGACCTTGCGCGCCGCAAACGCGAGATCGGTCTCGGGGCTGTGGTCGCCTGTGTCGCGACAGTGGGCTTCCTGACATCGTGGACGCTCCTGCACCAGTCCTTTTGGGGGCGCCACCAGCTCGTCGACACGCCCCTCTACGAAGCGTACGCAGACGCGATCCGGGCAGGCGATGTCCCCTACCGCGACTTCGCCATCGAGTATCCGCCGGGCGCGCTGCCGGTGTCATCTACAACGAGAGGCCGGTTAGCCTCGCGGTCTGCGCCTTCGTTCGGGGCGCGGGCGCGGCCGCTGCACGATCTGGAGCAGATGGGCGCCCGGGAAGTGTGGCGCGGCATGCTGCGCGGCCGTGTAGGCGCGGGCCCACGAATGGAAGAGGCCGGTGAAGACGACGTAGTGGCCGGATCGGGGTCTGCGGGCCGTTGAGGTGGCCAGGAGGCCGACCTGGCGAAAGTGTGCGTTGAGTGCGTGGCCCACGGCGGCCTGGGCCGGGGCGAGTCCCTGCGCGGCCGGCAGCGTCGCGATCACCACTGTCCAGAAGCGCCGCGGCCAGCGGAGCCGGGCGGCGGGGCCGCGCGGTGCGAGCCTTTCGAGGATCGCTCCGGTCAGCGGCGTCACGCCCGGCCGGGGCAGGACGCGGATCTCCTCGCTCAGCATGCCCCGGTTGCCGCAGGTGTCGGCCGCGACGACGGTGAGCCGGTAGCGGCCCGGCCGCAGGAGCTTGGTGTCGAGCGGGCTGGGGGTCAGGTCGAAGAGGTAGTCGCCGGGAGTGCCGTACAAGTAGTGCTCTCCGACGGCGGGGAAGTTCTGGTAGGTGCCCGGTGCGTACACGCTCCAGAACTGCTCCGGCGGCGGGATCGTGACCGAGAAATCGGCTGGGGTCTGCTCGGGCAGCAGTTCCCGTCCGGCGAGTGTGCGCAGCTGCCAGCTGACGCGGGCCGGCGTCACCGGGACGCCGGACCAGGGGGCGGGCAACGGCAGCGGCGGCGTGTCGATCGCGGCTGCGGTGATCTCGACCGTGCCGGTCAACGCCTCGGGGCTGAGCTCCCGCCCCAGCCGGTCGCGGAAGTACAGTTCCCCGACCGACGGCGGAGTGTCGTCCCGATAAGGCGTCAGATGACCGGGCTGGAGGGGATTCTCGACGACGCCGCCGTCGATCTCGGTCAGATGCACGTGCCCTCGCCCGGGCTGCACCGTTCCGAGCCGCGTCTGCTCGGAGCGGACGTGCTCGTGCAGGCGCACCATCGCCTTGAGGTGCCAGTACTGGAAGGTCCGCGCACCCGCGTCCGAGGTCACGACGATCTCGTCGCGCTTCACCCTCGTCACCGTCCCGGAGAGAACGGGATAGACCGGCGTGCCCTCGGCGGCGACGATGTCGACGCCGTTGTGGAACGAGAACGCTCCCAGGTCCGCGTCGTCGGCGTTGCGAAAGACGGTGCGCGGGTCACCGAAGAAGGCGCGGATCGGATGCTGCACGTCGAACGGCTTCACCGGCCACGGGTAGCTCCCGGGCCTGTGACCCGCTGTGCACCGGGAAGGCTGCGCAAGCAGCGACGCGCGAACCGCCGGCCCCTGCTGCACGCTGCCCCAAGCGAACTCCGGCCGCGACGGGACCCCCGGCGAGCTCGCCGCGAGACGAACCGACCGCAGGCTCCCCGGCCCCACCCGGCCGGGCTCGCTCGCGACCATCGCGGCGACACCGGCCGCCACGACGATCACGGCGGCACCGAGCAGTATGGTGTGATGTCGGCGCCTACGTTGCACGCCGCCCACGATACGGTCAACGGTGACGATCGACGCGTGCACCGCCTCTGGCCGCCGAGGTTATGCCGCGCGGTGCGGTCGGGAGCTGAGCCGGGGACCACGATCTCCAGCTCCTTCGACCGATCAGAGCGACCGACCAGCACGATCAGCGCCAACACTTTGCGAACGGCGAGATAGACAAACGACCAGACCATGCATGACCTCCGTCTCGACAACGGAGGCCGAGGCTAATCACCGCCAGCGTGCAATCGCGTCCCGCTCGGAGCAACAAGCGAAACTTGCGCCCCCACAGGGCCGCGCTCACGGCGAGCCTCGGTCCGAGGCGTTACGGAGTCTGGTTTGACGTGCTCGGGCTTGGTTTGTCGGTCCGGGCGGAGGCATCCTGCCCGGCGTCGTGATTGTCGTTTCGGCTCGAGGAGCGATGCTGCGACTGGCCGGGGCCTGCGGCAGAGCGGGGCAGAGCGAGGCTAGACCGGGTTCGTCGTGTTGCTCGAGCGAGGCTCGATCTGGCTCTGGTGGGGCTCGCGTCTGACACCAGCAACAAGCCGACGCTCGAACCCCCGAGCGGGAGTCGCTGTCGCCCTTTGGTGGAAGCGCGACATCCTGCAGGCGTTCACGTGCTCATCGGCCTTCCCGCGCATGGAATAGCCGCGCGAACGCAGACGAGTACAGAGCCGCTGCGTAAGCCCCGACACGAGTAATGGCGCCCCTCAGGCGGCGTTGCCGCTCCTTGCCAGTCTCGTAGGCTTGCACGGCCGCGCCCGTTTGCTTGCTGCCTTTGCGCGCCGGGAGTTAGTTAGTCCTTCAACGAGCCGTGATGTAGTCGGTCAGGTACTGGATCTGGTAGCTCTGCTGGCTCGACTTGAACTTGACGACGTCGCCGATCGACACGACGGCGACGATCTCACCTTCGTCGACGACTGGCACGTGCCTGATGCGATGGTCGGTCATGATCGACATGCACTCGTCCACGGAGGTCTCGGGCGTGACGACGATCATCGGCGACGACATGATCTCGGCGACGGGCGTCTCTCTGTCGTTGCGCCCTTCCAGCGTCACGCGGCGTAGATAGTCGCGCTCGGTGACGATCCCCTCGATCCGGCCGTTGACCGTCACCAGCAGCGAGCCGACGTTCCGCTCGACCATCCGTTTCACCGCGTCGTAGACGCTCGCGTCCGACTCGATCGCCAGCACGTCGCGGCTCTTGTCGCCAAGGATGTCCGACACTCGGTCGCGCATCAACGAGAGTATACGTGACGATTGCTACACGATCCGCGAGCAGCCGGCGTCAGGCGCATGCTCGAATGCTTGTTTCCATGCGGATTGAACGCCTGTTCGCCTGGCGTCAGGTGGCGGCGTCAGGTTGACCGCTCTGAGCGCCCGAAAACGGCCCGTGAGCGCCTTCCCGCGGGAACACACGGTCCCAGTGCGCGCTGGCAGTTGCCTCACACGGTCGCATCTGCCGACGGTGAACCACGACAGGTCAGCGCCCGCGATCGGCGGCGCCGAAGCGATCACCGCGCAGTCGTCTGCCGGCGTGAGCTCCTGCCGGCGCGCCTGCCCCGCTGTGCGGGGGCCGTACACACCGTCCACACCGAACACCCAGGCAGCCGAGCCCGCTTCGCTAGAGCGAAAGGCAACATCCGGCTCCCGTCCACTGGTCAACGAGAGCCCGAGTTCCTGGTCGTTGCAGGCATGCACCGCTTCGAGCCTGCCGCCTATAGGACCGGACTACCGACGAACAGGCCCGTCGCTCCGAAGGTGCCGAGCGATTCGCGCGGATCTCGGCTGCGGCTGCACGCACAAGAGAGGCGACGCGAGCCGGCGGCCTCCAGCGCCGCGGCTAGGCAAGCAGGCTGGTCTCGTCCTGCCTGTCGCGGTTCCCGCAGTCTGCTCGAGCGATCGAACAGACAGGACAGCGACGCTCGCGCCTCCTCACCCGCCTCCAACCAGCGATGCCACCAGCGATGCGCCGTCGCCGGCGAGACGCTGAAGGCGGCCGCGGCCGCCTTCAGCGAAAGTCCATCCTCGATCGCGCGCACCAGCGCGAAACGGCCGGCCAGTCCGAGCTTGGCGTTAGCGTGCAGATACATCCGAGCCCTCCTTCGAGCGTAGGTCCGGGAAGACCCACAGGCTCGAAGGAGGGCCGGATAGAACCCTCAGCCGTTCACAACGTGTGTAGGCACGTCACCTAGACGAAGAATACGAACTCGTGCTCGTCATCTCGATCGCTGGTCTTTTGCTCGTTGCCGCCGAGTTCGCGGCGTTCTGGCTCGTGCGATCGTTCGTTCGTCTCTTACGTCCACTTCGGCGCATCACGGAGGAGCGCGACGCCGTCCACCGGCGCGTGCTCGTTCTTACCGCTCCGGTGGGCGAGGGCCACGTCGCGGCTGCGCGCGCGATCGTCGCCGAGCTCGAGGACGAGGACGGCGAGTTCGAGGTCGTGCTCGTAGACGCGCTGGAGGGTATCGGGCGCGTCCTGCGCTTCATTCTCTGCGACTTCTACCGCTGGCAGTTCGGACACGCGGCTCGCGTTTACGGGCTCCTGTACCGGCTACTCGAGCGCTCTTCCTTTTGCCGCGGTATCGGCCAGCTGGCGCTCGTCTCGTTCGGCTCGCGCCCTTTGCTTCGAATGGTCGAGCGGGTCGACCCGGACATCATCGTCTCGACCCATCCGCCGGTGACTTGCGTGCTCGGCCAGCTGCGCCGCCGCGACCGGATTCGCGAGCCGGTCGTTGCGACGATCACCGATCTCGACGGTCTCTGTTTCTGGGTGCACCCGGGCGTCGACCTCCATCTGGTCATGCACGACAGTTGCATCGCGCAGGTCGAGCGCTTGGCGGGGCCGGGAAGCGCGCGCTGCGCCCGGCCGCTACTCGGGCCCGCCTTCCGCGAGCCGAGAACGCGTGCTCAGACTCGCCGCGCGCTCGGACTCCCCGAAGATGGGGCGATCGCAGTCGTCTCGGGCGGCGGCTGGGGAGTCGGCGAGCTCGAGGAGGCCGCTCGCGCGGCGCTCGAGATCGAAGATCTCTCCGTCATCTGCCTCGCCGGGCGGAGCGAGAGCGCGCGCCGGCGCCTCGAGCTTGCGTTCGCCGCCGAGGCTCGGGTCTCCGTCTGGGGCTTCACGGACAGGATGAGCGACCTGCTCGCCACCGCCGACGCTCTCGTGCATTCGACGGGCGGCGTGACTGTGCTCGAGGCGCTCGCTCGCAACTGTCCAGTGATCGCCTACGGCGCTCCGCCCGGCCACGCTCGTTTGACCGCGAAGGCGCTCGTCAAGCATGGTCTGGGTCGGCTGGCGCTCTCGCCGGAGGAGCTGACGGCCTCGCTTCGGAGCGTGCTCGAGCGCCCACGCGCCGCAGTGAAGGCGGCGCTCTCCGCGCCGTCCTGCGCGCGCCTCGTCCTTGAAGCTACGCCGCGTCCAACCGCCGCGACCCCGCTCCGAGCTCGACTGACGCGTCGCGCGGCGCTAGCCACCGCCGCGCTCATCCTCCCTCTCTGGGCTTTCTCCACCGACCTTCCCTACGCTCTGGCCGCGAGCATGCTCGACGTGACGCCGCTCAACGTGGTATCGACCCCTCAGGCAGACGTAGGCCTCGTCATCAGCGCCTCGCCCTCGCTGGTTCCCGGGCTTGTGACAGAGCTTCGCCGGCACAACGCGCACGCCTCGTTCGCCTTCTCCGCGCCGGTCGATAGCAGTCTCCTGAGGTCGCTCTCCCGAGCGCAGGACGAGCCGCTGCCGGCGCTCGGTTCGGGTGAGGCGATGGGCTGGCTCGGCACGCGCGATCGCCTCAGTGATCTCTTCGCGGCGCTTCGAGTGCGCGGCGATCGCTACTACCTCGCTCCTGATGCGCTCACCTTCGGTCAGTACCTGCTCGCCCGCGGGCAGGGTGCGCTCCCGATCAGCGGTTCACGCTTCGGCCCTGACGCGCCCACCACGTCGCGAAGCCTGTTTCGCGGCGAGGTGATCGTCCTCGAGCTCGGCAAGCGCCGGCCGGAGGCGAACGCGGCTCTCGCCAGCCTGCTCACGACGCTCGCGCGCGATCGGCTGGGAGGCGTCTCCGTCGGGCAGCTGTTCGATTCGCGCTCGGATCGTCGACCAGGCTGATGACGACGAACGTGCCGCGCGCAACTACATCAGCCATTACAATGTTCATCGTCCGCACCGCGCGCTCGACCAGCGTCCGCCGAACGGCAAAGCGCCGCCCGTGATTGAGCGTCAGCGCCTCCCGGACATCGACCGACGCGACCGGCTCGGCGGACTGCTCCACGACTACCAAGCCGCAGCGTAGATATCCGCGGATGCACAGACCTCGACTCGCGGGTCGCGTGCAGGAGCCTTCCGACGACGCCCGCCTCTACGCCTGCGCCTTCGCGAAACGGCCCATTTGAGGCCGCAGCTCGCCACGATCCCCGCCTCAACGCGATCAAGCCACTCGCCGTCGCACCGTCTTCGTTTTCGGCACCCACACGCGATCAGGGCCGATCCCAGGCTGACGGCGAGCCAGAAGGAGGCCCTGCTCGGCGTCTACCGCGGTTTCACGGCGGACGGCGAGGACTGAAGTCTTGTCAGCGCCGCGCCGCGCTGGGATCATCGCGGCACCGGTCCGAAGCGAATCGAAGGAGCGAGAGATGATCACCGGGGTGATCGGGACGAGCCCGGACTCGTGGGAGGCGGCTGCCCGCAACGCGGTGGAGACGGCGGGGCGCACGATCCGCGACCTCCGGGTGGCGGAGGCAACGCGGTTCGACGTGACGGTGAAGGACGGGAAGATCGCCGACTACCGGGTGCGGCTGGACATCTCGTTCAAGTACGAAGCCGGAGACTGAGAGAGGCTCGACACGAGCGACTGCTCGTCGTCTTGCCGGGCATTGTCTCCGGATCTCCGATGCGCGGACCATCGTGTACAGGTAGCGCGTCATGCCCACGACCCTATGCGACGCACTCCGGCGCGCGGGACGCGCTAGCGTGATGGCTCATGGCAGGTCGCGGTACTGAGCGCGACCGGGATCTTGACGATTGGTTTGCCGAGCCCGAGCCCCTGCCGCCCCACCGGCGGCGACGGGCAGAGCGTGCCGTCGTGGCCGCGATCCTCGCCGTCCTGCTTTTGATCGGGCTCGCCGCCGGCGGTGTCTTCTCCGGCGGCGGCCACACCTCCGCGAAGGCGCCGACGACGACGCAGCCGGCCACGACGACCGCACCCTCGACCCGGACCGCGACGGCGCCTGCCCCCGTTCCGTCCGGCACCCTCAAGCTCGGCGACCGCGGCGCGCAGGTGCGGATCCTGCAACGGGCACTTGCGAGCCTCGGCTACTCCCCGGGCACGATCGACGGCCGCTACGGCCCCTCGACCCAGCGCGCGGTCGCGCGCTTCCAGCACACCGCCAAGCTGACCGCCGACGGCATCGTCGGGCCGAAGACGCTCGCCGCGCTCGCCCGCGCCGTCGCGGCCAGGGGATAGCCGGACCTCGACAACACTCGCTACGCGCTCGGGCGGTTGCGCACGAACGAGGTGGTGCGGGCTCTGTTCGGCGCTGTTGCGGAGCGTTCGCTTGAGGACACCTTCGACGAGTTGGCCGATGCGGTTGAGGAGAACCTCGACACGACTCAGCTGAACCTCAATCCACCGATTGGCGCGCGGTTGGTTGTATGTCCGGGTCGTTTCGGAGAATGACTTCCTGGGCGGGGCTTTGTAGCGGCTGGTAGGCAGCTCAAGCCGGCGGAGTAGGATCGACAAGGTGCCGCGTTTCTGGCCGCTGAGCATCCTCCGTTTGAGCTGGCGCTTCGCTCTGCTCAGCTGCTTGCTGGCAGTGCTTGCCGCCGGTCTGGCGCCGTCTACCAGCTCGGCGAGCGCGACGGGCCCGATCGTCGTGGTCAAGCTGAACACCGACATCGACCAGATCAGCGACGGCTTCCTGAAGGGTGCCCTCAAGCACGCAGCCAAGGAGGACGCGCGCCTTGTGGTCATCGAGATCAACACACCGGGTGGGCTGATCGACTCGATGCGCAACATGGTCGGCTACATCCTGGCCTCGCCGGTGCCCGTTGCCGCCTACGTCGAGCCGCAGGGTGCGCGCGCAGCCTCCGCCGGCACGCTGATCGCGGTCTCGACCGCCTTCCTGGCGATGGCGCCGGGAACGAACATCGGCGCGGCGGCGGTCGTGGGCAGCGGTGGCCAGAACCTGCCCTCGACCGAGGGCAAGAAGGTGACCAACGACGTTGCCGCGCTGATGCGCAGCGTCGCCGTGCAACGCCACCGACCCGTGCGACCCCTGGTGGCCGCGATCCGGAAGGCCGCTTCCTACTCGTCTCAGGAGGCGGTGCAGCTCGGCATCGCCAACCTCCAGACGCCGGACCTCAGCTCGCTCCTGCATGCCCTGGATGGAAGGCGACTCGACACCGTCGATGGTCCCGTGGTCGTCCACGCGGGCGGCGCGCGGATCGAGACGGTGGGTCAGACGCTGTTCCAGCGCATCGTGCGCTTTCTCGCCGACCCGAACCTGGTCTTCCTCCTGCTCAGCCTCGGCGGCCTCGGTCTGATCGCCGAGCTCTGGAGCGGTGGATCCACCTGGATACCCGGATCGCTCGGCGTCATCTTCCTGGTACTGGCCTTTGTCGGGATCGGCTCGCTGCCCTTCTCCTGGGCCGGCCTCGTGCTGATCCTGGTCGGCATCGTCTTCCTGGGCTTCGAGATCCACGCGCCAGGACACCTCTTCTTCGGCGCCGCTGGAACGGCCTCCCTGATCCTCGGCGGCATCTACCTGTTGGGGAGCGCCGGACCGCCGCAGTTCGGCGGCGCCCTGATCCAGGTCAGCCGCTGGCTGCTCATTCTGGTCGCGCTCGCGGCCGGCGGAATCGTGCTCTTCCTGGCCAACGAGCTTCGCAAGTCGCTCCGACTGCCCCGCTACGTCAGCCCGCTAGCCGCGGGTGCGCTCGCCGGCTCTGTCGGCGAGGTTAGCGTCAGGCTCGCGCCCGCCGGTGAGGTGCGCGTCGCAGGCGAGGCCTGGCAGGCTGAGCTGAGCGGCGGGGGCGAGCTCGGACCCGACCAGCGCGTGCGTGTCGAGCGCGTGGAAGGCCTGAAGCTCTTCGTGACCCCCCTCCCGCCGGAAGACAACCCACCCCCGAACGAGAGCGCGCCCGAAGGCGCCTAGGAGGAAGACATGGCAGTCATCAACTTCATCCGCGACTACCAGCGGCTCGCCCGCTTCCGCTTCGGCCGCTTCGAGGGAATGAGGGGCCCGGGCGTCGTCTTCAAGCTGCCGATCGTCCACAAGATCGTCCGCGTGGACCTGCGCACCGAGGTGCTCGACATTCCCAAGCAGACGAACATCACCAAGGACAACGCCTCGATCGACATCGACTTCCTGGTCTACATGCGCGTGGACGTGAACTCCGCCGAGAAGGCCGTGCTCGAGGTCGAGGACTACCACGTGGCCGTCATGGGCCTTGCGACGACGACGCTGCGCGCCGTCACCGGTGACATCGCGCTCGACGAGGTGCTCTCGGAGCGGGAGAAGATCAACGAGCTGATTCGTTCCCGGCTCGACGCGGAGACCGAGCGCTGGGGCATCAAGGTGACGAACGTCGAGATCCGCGAGCTGATCCCGCCGCACGAGATCCAGGAGGCAATGAACCGCCAGATGTCGGCCGAGCGCATGCGCCGCGCGGTCGTGCTCGAGGCCGACGGAACCAAACAGGCGAACATCACGGTCGCCGAGGGTGAGAAGCAGGCCGTGATCCTGAGGGCCGAAGGCGACCGGCAGGCCGCGATCCTGGAGGCCGAGGGCTACGCGCAGGCGCTCGGGACAATCTTCAACGTCGCCAAGACCGTCGATACGAACACGATGAGTCTCCAGTACTTCAACACACTGAAGACGGTCGGCGCGAGCCCGGCGTCTAAGTTCTTCTTCCCGCTCGAGCTGACCAAGCTGATCGAGCGGGCCCTGCAGGGGACGACCACGGGGAACGACTCCTAGCTGGACTGACTACACCTGCGAGACGGCTGATTGCGTCCGGGCCTCCCGCGAGTCTTGGGGTTGCTGAGATCCCAGATCGCGAAGGAGGCCCGGATGTTTGATCCAGTCTGCCCGCCGAGGCGGATGCGTTGCACGGCCTTTCAGCCTAGCGTTGCAGTGATATTGCGGCGCTTGGGGCGTCCGTGCGAGCGATGCGGAGCTCAGTGCGCAGCTGGAGAGCGGGCTGTCCGAAAGTGTCAAGGCTCACCGGAGTTCCCCAGGCCTGCTTACGGAAATTCCCCACCTTGTTGTGGGCGTCCGGGCGGGGTCGTAGGATCGCGCGGCGATGGCCGCGACGGCGACGATCAGCATCGAGAGGGCGTTGGGTGACTTCCTGGCCGAGCAGCGCTTGCGGCTGGCTGACGCGAGCTTCCGTAAGTACGTGGAGGTCGTCGACCTGTTCGTCTCGAGCCTCAACAACTACGGCCATGACGCGCTGAGCGAGCCGGAGCGGCGGCGCTTCGCGGATGTGTACGACGCCGGTGACGAGCAGGCGTTCTGCCATCTGTTTGGGCCGGAGAAGATCCCGGAGCATCTGGGCTCCTTCCTCGGTTACTTCATGGTCCGCAAGGTGTTCGCGAGCCGCGAGTTGTTGCGCGCGGCGGGCACGGTGACGGGGCGGCTGGTGCGCTGGCTCGAGCGGGAGGGCTACGTCGAGGCCGACGTCGCCGCGGAGGCGATCGAGCGGGCGAAGGCGGCGGCGCGCGACCTGCCGCGCGCCGACAGGCTGGGCGAGCTGCTCGCGGATCTGACCGACGCCGACCCGCCGCCCGGCCTCGAGGAGCTCGCCGATGAGTGCTTTGTCGAGGACTACTTGCCGATCGAGCGGGTCGAGCCGGGTGCGCTTTGGTTTGAGGGCGGGATCGGGCCGCTCGCGGTGCCGAAGGCGGCGAGCGAGCTGGCCGAGGTCGGCTGGGAGGTCAACGTCGTGTTGGCGCGTACCGCGAGCGGCTGGCGGCTGCTCGAGGTCGGCTGCGTCTACCCGTAGCTCGCGGCGGCCCGCCCCGGTGGGCTCAGGTCGCGAGCCCGCTGCGGAGCTGCTCGACTCGTTCGTGGTGGCGGCGCATCCTGTAGGAGGGCCCGTTGATCGTGAGGACGGTGCCGTGGTGGAGCAGCCGGTCGAGGATGGCGGCGGCGACGGTGGTGTCGTCGAAGATCTCGCCCCAGGACGCGATGCCGCGGTTGGTGGTGAGGATGATCGCCGGCGGCGCCGATCCTGGCCGACTGCGCCTACGGCGACGACAGCGCGTTTCGCATGCGGCTGCACACGCTCGAGCACGAGTACGTGCTGGCTGTCTCCGCCCAGATCAGCGTCTACGGTCCGGAGACGACCTTCGCGGTGCCCGAGCGGCAAGGAGCGACAGGCCGGCGCCGCTCGGTCGCCAGGCCCGACCGCACACCCGAGTCGGTGCGTGCGCTCGCCGAGCGACTGTCGACGCGCGCCTGGAAGACGCTGCCCTGCCGCACGACGCCGACGGGCGAGGACGTCTCCAGCCGCTTCGCCTTCGTCCGTGTCGTAGCCACCCACCCGGTCCGCACCGACTGTCTGCCGCCGCGCTTGGAATGGCTGATCATCGAATGGCCCGAGGGAGCGGAGGCGCCGAGTGATTACTGGCTCTCCAACCTGCCCGCCGACACAAGACGCGAGCGGCTCGCCCGGCTCGCGCGGCTGCGCTGGACGATCGAGCTCGACTACCGCCAGCTCAAAGGCGAGCTCGGACTCGATCACTACGAGGGACGCAGCTATCTCGGCTTCCACCACCACTGCGCACTCGTCACCTGCGCGCACGCCTTCCTCACCCTAGAACGGCTCGACCCAAAAGCCCCGCGGCCGGTCTAACGCTCCCGCAGGCGGTGCTGCTCCTGCAGCCCCTCCTCCGCTGTTGGACCGGCCACTGCCGCACCTGCTCCCAGCCCGTCGACCTCGACCAGCTCGCGCTCTTCAACCGACGTGAGTAACAAAGTCCTACTAGTGCGGTCTCTCCAAACGTTTGACCGGAAACCCCGATTCGTGGTCGGCGGCCTGCGTGGCTTCAGCAGAGCCGTTTCTCGAGCAAAGGCTGCCAACGAGTTTCGGGTGCAACGTTATGAGAGACCGCACTAGTAGAAGGCGGGCGAGCCTCCAGCTACTGAGACTTCGAGGCGAGCAGCGCCTTGATCGCCGGCGGCGGCGCCACCGCTCCGGATCGGGCAGCGCTCTACAACGGGGCGCTCGTCCGCTACCTCGACTTCAACGACTCGGCGCCTTCCGTCGCCTTACTTCTTCGGCCAGCCGATCCGGCCAAAGAAGCGACTCGTCCAAGATTGCACCGCGGGCTGTGCTGGCGGACCATAGACCGTCGGCTTGTCCTTCGTGGCGTCCTCATCAGCGGACGTCGCCTCGCGGTCGTGGTCAGGCTTCTCTACGTTGGGTTGGTTCGTGTCGTTTGGCATGAATCGAACGTAGCACTTGATCGGACGACACCGAAGGCTCCTTCCGGAGCCCTCGGCACTTGCCGCGCCTTACTTCCCGACCAGCCTGTTCACGTACAAGGTCGCCCTTGAACCCTTGAACGCAGACGGCGCACTCCGCTTGTGGAGCGGGAAACGCGCGCCCCCGAGCACCTTGAATAGAGCCTCCGACCCGGTGTCGCGTTCTGCGGGAACCACGACACGCGACGACGAGGACCAGCTTGCTGCAGACATCGACGCCCGCCTGGCGCGCGGAGAAGGTCGCGATAGGGCACACGCCCTCGCGCGCGCGTGTAACAGTTGGGGCCGTCGACCGCCCAGAAGAGGCGCCGCACCTTGCGGGTGCCGCTGACCTCGCGCTCGCCCGTAGCGCCCGCCAGCGAGGTTTCCACAGGTGCGCTTGAGCTTTGTCCTCAGGGGGCATAGGCTCCTTTGCCTTGCGGGGTGCCAAGGACTACCTGGCTTCGCTATTCGAGCCGGTAGAGGGGCCAAATCTTCTCTACTACGGCGACAACCTGGACGTGCTGCGGAGGGAAGTGGCTGAATCGTCGGTCGATCTTGTGTATCTCGATCCGCCGTTCAACTCGAACCGCAACTACAACGTGATCTTCGCGCAGCACAACGTCTACGACGCGGACGAGTCCGCGCAGATCAAAGCGTTCGACGACACCTGGCACTGGAGGCCGGAAACCGGCAGTCAATATAGGGCGGCGATCTCGGGTGGCGTCCCGGCGAAGGTCGCCGATGCGCTGGCGGCGGTGCGGACGCTACTCGGCGAGAACGACGCGATGGCGTACCTCGTCAACATGGCCCCGCGCCTGGTCGAGCTGCGGCGGGTGCTAAAGCCGACCGGGTCCCTGTACCTCCATTGCGACCCCACGATGAGCCACTACCTCAAGGTGATGCTCGACGCGATCTTCGGCCCGAAGAACTTTCGCAACGAGATCGTCTGGAAGCGCTATGGCGCTCACAACGACTCGAAGGGATACGGCCGTGTCCATGACGTGATCCTTTTCTACAGCCGAGGGAGTTCGCCTTACTTCGACAAGCAGCACCAGCCCTATGAATCCGAGTACGTGACTGAGCGCTTCCGATTCGCCGACCCTGACGGGCGTAGGTGGAGCGAGCAAAACTTGGCGAGTCCCAATCCCCGTCCCAACCTGACCTACCCCTTTGCGGCCAAGAATGGCCTGACGTACGAGCCCCCTCCCAACGGCTGGAAATACACGCTAGAGAGGATGCGAGACCTGGACGACACAAACCGGCTGCACTACCCGGCGAAAGCCGGAGGCCGCCTACGACTCAAGAATTACATGGACGAGATGTCGGGTGTCCCGATTCAGGACCTCTGGGCTGACATCGGGGCCATAGGCGGAACAAGCCCCGAACGCCTGGGCTACCCCACGCAGAAGCCCGTCGCTCTGCTTGAACGCATCGTAAGTTCGAGTTGTCCGCCGGGCGGGACGGTGCTTGACCCCTTCTGTGGCTGCGGCACCACCATCGCCGCTGCCCAGGCGTTGGGCCGCCGCTGGATCGGCATAGATATCACCTACCTCGCCGTGGACCTGATCGAGAATCGACTACAGCACACCTTCGGGGCTGCGATCACGGACGGCTACGTGGTGGACGGAATACCGCGTGACCTACTCGGCGCGCAGGCACTCCTCCGGGAAGCGCCACTCGATTTCGAGCGATGGGCGGTATCTCTCGTCAAGGGCACCCCGAACGAGAAGCAAGTGGGCGACAAGGGCGTGGACGGGGTGATCCGGTTCTTCACAGACGCGCAGGGCGGCACCGGCCGCGGGCTTGTTTCGGTGAAGGGCGGGAAGATGATCGGTCCGCCGTTCGTCCGTGACCTGCTCGGCACCGTGACGACGCAGAAGGCGGATATGGGCGTGCTCATCACGATCACGAAGCCGACGCGCGGAATGAAGGACGCCGCCGACCACGCAGGGGCTTATACCTGGCCTGTCACCGCGCAACAGTTCCCGAAGATTCAACTGTTCACGGTCGCTGACCTTCTCTCCGGTAAGCGCCCGCAGATGCCGCCGACGCTGACGCCGTACATCGCGGCCGAACGGCTAGCTCCAAGAGCGAGACAGCTGGCGCTCGAACCGGTGGGGTAAAGATGCTGCGAACTTGGGGTACAGACTCAGACCATTCCGACGCGAAAGCTCTGACATGCCATGCGGCAGGCGCGTTTCGCTAGACCCCCCGACTCCGAGCTCGTGCGCCGCCGGGCGTCCGGCGAGACGCTGCGAGGGCTGGCCGCCGACTACCACGTCGCCCACACCACTCTTGGCCGCTGGTTCAAACGCTCGCAGGTCGCTAGCCAGCTGCGCGCGGCAAAACGTCACCCTCCCGCACCCACGACCAGCCAACACAGCCCCAGACCACCTGCAAGCAACTGAGCAACACAGCCGGCCGCCGGCCGCCCTGTCGCAGTTCCCGCATTCTGCGACACTCGGAGGTCGGCGCATGCTTCACGTCTAGTCTCCAATTGA
The DNA here is from genome assembly GCA_050013935.1 of Gaiellaceae bacterium. Taxonomy (GTDB): domain Bacteria; phylum Actinomycetota; class Thermoleophilia; order Gaiellales; family Gaiellaceae; genus Palsa-739. Next base: position 30,639 of record JBEKEH010000062.1, read on the forward strand.
CGTGAGCGTCCCGGAGGAGCGCCTCGAGAGCGGGAAAGTCCCGGTGGGTCTGCTGGCCGAGCTGCTTGCCGGGCTGCCATCGCCGCCGCCGGAGCTGCGGCTTGGTCCTCGCGTGGGCGAGGATGCCTGTGCGATCGAGGTCGCCGGCGGTGTGCTTGTCGCGGCCGCCGATCCGATCACGCTCACGGCCGACGAGATGGGGCTTTTGTCGGTGGTCGTCAACGCCAACGACGTGGCGGTGACCGGGGCTCGACCGCGCTGGTTTCTCGCGGTCATCCTCGTTCCCCCGGGCGCCGGCAGCGCGGCCGTCCGCGACCTCTTCGCCGCGATCAGCCGCGCTCTCGAGCGCATCGGCGCGCACCTGGTCGGCGGCCACACCGAGGTCACCGCGGCGGTCACCCGGCCAATCGTGGTCGGTCAGATGCTCGGCCTGGCTGAGGCGGGCAGGTTCGTGGCCAGCGGCGGAGTCCAGCCCGGAGACGTTCTCATCCAGGTCGGGCCTGTCCCGATCGAAGGCGCCGCCGTCCTTGCCCGGCAGGCGGCCGGGCAACTCGAGGCGCTCGACCCGCTCATGCTGGAGGCGGCGCGAACGGCGATGGATGAGCCCGGGATCTCGGTCGTGGAATCTGCCCTTTTGGCGACCCGGCTGGGGGCCACGGCGCTGCACGACCCGACCGAGGGAGGCCTGGCCGCAGGGTTGCACGAGCTGGCCCACGCCTCCGGTGTCTGCGTCCGGATCGACCGGGAGGCGGTGCTCTGGTTCGAGCCCGGGATCGCCGTCTGCCGGGCACTCGGCGCCGACCCCTGGTCGACTCTCGCCTCGGGAACCCTGCTCGCCGCCTTCCCGGCAGAGACCGTCGAGGCTATCCTCCCCGCCCTCGCCGGCCAGGCTCGCTCAGCGGCCGTCATCGGCAGCGCAGAGCGGGGATCGGGCGTGTGCGACAGCGACGGCGATCCGATCCTCTGGCCCGAGCGTGACGAGGTCGCCCGCATCGTGTCGACGATGAGATCCGTGGCGGAGGCTCCGTTGGCGTGATCCGCGTCGTGATCGTCGAGGACCACACGCTGGTGCGCTCCGGGTTTCGCCTCCTGGCTGGAAGCCGCAGCGGAGATGACGGTCGAGGACGAGGCCGGCAACGCCGACCAGGCCGTGCGCCTTGTCGCGCCTCCACAAGCCCGATGTCATCCTGCTCGACCTCGTACTGCCGGGACGCAGCGGCCTCGACGCGCTCCCGAACGTCCGAGCATCGCCCGTCGCGTCGCCCTTCCACCAGAAGGCGACACGGTCTACCCTCCGCGCGCAGGGTTTGGAGCTGCCGGGTCTCGGCGGGCAGGGTTGCCCGCTCGCCCGGTGGCGGGGGTGGGCCGACCAGCTCGCCGGTCAGACACCGCCGCGAGGGGGTTCAGTCCGACGGTTCTGCATCCCCGAGGTCTTGCCACCACTCGTCTGGTGGGTGGTCGGGGATCCGCCAGTTCAGGTCGACCGGCGGGGCGGTGATCGGTGGCGGCGGCTCGCCCGCCAGCAGGGCCTCGATTCTCGGAGGGAAGCGGATCTCGATCATGTCTGGCGTGTTCTCGCCCAACACGTCGCGGACGGCCCGCTCCACCTCGAAGAGCGGGCAGAGAGCACAACGCGGCAACACGCCATAGAAGAAGCGGAAGCGGCACTCGCCAAACCAGCCAAGCTGCGAGGAGGCACACCAACCCATCTCGCGGGCGTGGTAGGAGGAGACAAGCTGGTCGCCCTCGTACACCTCGGTTGCCCGCCAGTTGCGCACCCGCTGCAGCAGCCGGGCGAGGCTGGTGTAGACGCCGCCGTCCCTGCCCAGCACAAACCGCACCCGGTAGCTGCCCGGCTCGAGATCGCTACACTCGCCGGCGCCGCTGCGGGCCTCCTCGACTGCTTTCCGGAACCGCGTCGACCGCGACGGGCCGAACTCGACCGTCAACACCCGCTCCACCCAACCGACCCTAACCAACAGGGGCTGCAGCCGCGAGCGGGGCTGCAGGCGTCGCCACCCGGTGGAAGTGTGACGCGGACGCCGACCACGGTGGAGCCTGCCACCGCGACTTACATGAGAGCAAAGGCCCGGACCTCTCTCATGGCATGTATGCGGAAAGAGATCTTCGAGAGCCCGAACAGCACGGTGAACAGGAACAGGGGCAGCCACGTCACGACCGCGCCGTTCGAGTGGAAGCCGAGCAGCCCCTGCAGGTGGCCGTCCTGGAAGATCCAGACGAGCACGCCGTACGCCGCCGCCACCGA
>JBEKEH010000063.1:0-18065 GCA_050013935.1 Gaiellaceae bacterium
CAGGGTTTCACCCGAGACGACACGCAGAACAGTCTCTCCGTCCCGACACTCCACGACGGTCGTGGTCGGTGGGTCGTCGCCGAAGGCATTCAGGAATTCGGGCGAATGTGTCGTCAGGATCACCTGGGCCTTGTTCGCGGCTTCGCGAGCATACTCGGCAACGATGGGAAGCATGGACGGATGCAGCCCGGTTTCAGGCTCGTCAATCGCGATCAGCGGAGCCGGCGAAGGATTAGCCAGCACGGCGAGGAGAAACAAGAACCGTAGCGTACCATCGGAGATGTCGGCCGCGGATCGTTCGCGCTGGAGGCTTCGCCAACGGATCTGTAACTGGATGCGATGGTCGGCGTCTGGCGGGAAGAGCAATTCCTCGAAGTCCTCGCCGAACGCAGCCCGCATGGCCTTGTTGACCTCTTTCTTGAATTGCCGGCTCCCCATGTACAGGCTGTGTAACACCGAAATCAGGTTCTGACCGTCGGCGCTGACCTGAGTCTCCGCTCGCGCCACCTGAGGCGAGCGGATCTGGGCTGCGCCGTGCGTTTGGAAGTCCTGATGAATCTTCCAGGAGGCCAGCCCCTTCTGAAACTCGTCCACAAACCGGTTGGCGGCAAAGGGACCACCGGCCACTGCAAGCAAAGCCTCCTCCTGGAGGAGCGTGTCGGCCGGATGGCCCGCGTCGAAGCCCGCGCGGGTCAGCCCGGTCGCGACCGCGACGGCGCCGACCCCGGCGAGCAGTGCCGGCCGCTCGACGCCGGCGGCGCGTGCCGCGGCGAGGACGAGCAGCGCGGCGGCCGCGCCGAGCACGATCGCGAGCGCGGCCGAGGAACGGCCGACGGAGCCGAACAGCGCGAGCTGGAGCGGTCCGACCTGGATGCCCGGGTCGGCGAAGGCGCGGCTCCAGTGCGGGGAGAGGAGCGTGCGCCCGGCGGCGACGAACATCCACGCGTCGCCTCCGTTGCCGCGGGCGAAGGGCGCGACGGCGGCCGCTGCGAAGACCGGCAGGGTCCAGGCGAGAATCCGCTTCACCGAACGGATATCGGCCGCGCAGGCGCCTAGCCTGAGCGGCGCACGATCTGCGTGCAGCGCGCGGCCGCGAGCAGCGTCCGTTCCGGGTCGAACAGCTCCGCAGCGCAGAAGACGACGCGGCGGCTGCGCTGGACCACGCGGCCCTCGGCGTGGAGGATGCCCGGCCGGGCGGAGCGCATGAACTCGACGCGCAGGTCGGCGGTGAGGAAGTCCTCCCCGTCCGTCATCAGCGTCCAGCAGGCGCCGCCCATCGCCGTGTCGAGCAGGGTCGCCACCAGGCCGCCGTGCACGATCGGCCCCGACGGGCTGTGGAAGCAGTAGTCCGGCGAGGCGTCCCACTCGATCACCGAGCGGCCGTCGCCCTGCTCGACGCCGCGGTAGCCGAGCGTGCGCCAGACGTGCGGCGCCGGCGGCGGCTCCTCGCCCCAGCCGACCCGTGACCGCGTCTCGCTCATCGCGGTCCAGGCACGCCCGGGTAGCGGAACGGCTCGATCCTGTTCAGCTGCACGACCCACGCGCGGCCGGTCTCCTCGTCGTGGAGCGCGCGCAGCGCGGCCTCGGCGACGAAGGACGGGTCGATCAGCGGCGCCGGCAGCGCGCCGCGCAGCTCCTCGGCGACGAGCGGCGTGTCGGTGAAGGCGGGGCAGAGCGCGTTGATGCGGATCCCCCTCACCTGCAGCTGCGGTGCGACGCTGCGCACGAAGCCGACGACCGCGTGCTTCGTCAGCGCGTAGACCGGGTCGAGCGGCGAGCCGGCGAGCCCTGCGAGCGAGGCGGTGGCGACGATCGAGCCGCCGTTCGGCATCAGCCGCGCGGCGAGCTCGCGCACGCCGAGGACGACGCCGTCGACGTTGACGCGCATGATCCGGCGGTACTGCTCGTCGCCGAGGGCGGCCACGTCGGACTCGCCGGTCGTGACGCCCGCGTTGAGGAAGGCGGCGTCGAACTCGCCCTCGAGCGCGGCCCACGTCGCCGGTTCGGCGACGTCGTGGCCGTCCGCGAGGTCGAGCACGGTCACGTCGGCGTCGCCGAGCGCCGCGACGATCGCGGCGCCGATTCCGGAGCGGCCTCCCGTGACCAGGGCTCTCACGGGATGAGCACGACCTTGCCGATGCTGCGCCGCGACTCGACGAGCTCGTGCGCCTGCTCGACGTCGGCCAGCGGCAGCTCCCTGCCGACGACCGGCCGCAGCGCGCCGAGCTGCCACAGCGCGAGCAGCTCGCCGATCGCCTCGCTCACGAGCTCCGGCTCGTGGCGCATCAGCCGGCCGAGGTAGAAGCCCTGCACGCCGACGTTGCGGCCGACGAGGTTCGCCGGGCTCACCTCCGGCCAGAGCCCGGCCGCGAAGCCGATCGCGACGAGCGTGCCGAGCGGTCGCAGCCGGCTGAGCGCGGCCGCGAACAGGTCGCCGCCGACCGGGTCGAGGACGACGTCGACCTGCAACCCGTCGGGCAGCTCGTCGTAGACGTACGCTTCCTCGGCGCCCAAGCCCCGGCACAGCTCGAGCTTCTCCGCCGAGCCGACCGCCGCGACGACGCGCGCGCCGAGCGCCCGCGCGCACTGGATCGCGGCGGAGCCGACGCCGCCGGCGGCGGCGTGCACGAGCACCGTCGCGCCGGGGCGCAGGCGCACCTGCCGCGTGAGCGGGATGTACGCGGTGAGGAATGTCATCAGGAACGAGGCGCCCTCGGCGAAGCTCGGGCCGTCAGGCAGCGGCACGACCTGGGCCCGCTCGACGGCGGCGAGCTCCGCGTAGCCGCCGGCGCCGGACGTCATCGCCATCACGCGCGTCCCATCCTCGAGCTCACCGGCGATCTCGGAGCCGAGCACGACCGGCAGCTCCGGCATCTGCGGGTAGCGGCCGCGGCGGATCAGCACGTCCGCGTAGTTGATTCCGGCGGCGCGCACGCGCACGAGGACGCGAGCCGTGCCCTCCACGGCAGGATCCGGGACGTCGAGAAGCTCGAACGGCCCGTCTACGCGGGCAAGAACGGCCGCTCTCATTAGCGCAGAGGCGCAGCCTCGGCGCCAGCCTCTGCGCCGGCTTCTGCGCCTGCACGGGTGAATCGGTCGCGCAACGCCGTCTTCCTGAACTTGCCGACGCTCGTCTTCGGGATCTCGTCGATGAACTCGAACCGGTCGGGCAGCCACCACTTCGCGAACTGGGGCGCGAGGAAGTCGCGCAACTCGTCGCCCGTCGCCGTCTGCCCCTCCTTCAGCACGACCACCGCGAGCGGCCGCTCCGCCCACTTCGCGTCCGGGACGGCGATCACCGCCGCTTCGGCGACGGCCGGATGCGCCATCAGCGCGTTCTCGAGGTCGACGGACGAGATCCACTCGCCGCCCGATTTGATCACGTCCTTCGAGCGGTCCTTGATCTGGATGAAGCCGCGCGGATGGATCGAGACGATGTCGCCCGTGCGGAACCAGCCGTCGTCCGTCCAGCGGTCGGCCTGCTCGGGCGTGTCGTAGTAGCCGGCCGCGACCCATGGCCCGCGCACCTCCAGCTCGCCCATCGTCTCGCCGTCCCACGGGATCTCGTCGTCGCCGACGCGGGCGCGCACCTCGACGAACGGCAGCGGGATGCCCTGCATCGCGATGAAGTCGAACTGCGTCTCCTCGTCGGCGTCCCGGAGCTCGCCGAGGAGCTGCGAGGTCGTGGCGACCGGCGACGTCTCGGTCATCCCCCAGCCGTGCACGACGTTCATCCCGTGCCGCTGCTTGAAGCCGGCGATCATCGCGCGCGGCGCCGCCGAACCGCCGACGAGCATGCCCTTCATCCGGGAGAGGTCCCACTTTCCCGGATTGGCGTCGAGCAGCGCCAGAATGCCCATCCAGATCGTCGGCACGCCCGCCGTCCACGTGACGCCCTCCTGGACGAAGTCCTCGAGCAGGCTCGCCGGGTCGAGGTGCGGGCCGGGGAAGACGAGCTTCGCGCCGATCGCGGCCGCGAGGTACGGGTAGCCCCACGCGTTCGCGTGGAACATCGGCACGACCGGCAGGATCACGTCCTGCTCGGAGATGCCCAGCCCCATCGGGTTGCCGGCGGCGACGCCGAGCGAGTGCAGTACGGCCGAGCGGTGCGAGTAGAGGACACCCTTCGGGAGGCCGGTCGTCCCGCTCGTGTAGCACATCGCCGCGGCCTCGCTCTCCCGCAGGTCCGGATCGCTCCAGTCGTCCGGCGACACCGTCGCGAGCAGCTCCTCGTAGGAGTCCTCGACGACGAAGACGTGCTCGATCTTCGTCCGGTCCTTGAAGGCGTCGAGGAGGGGGAGGAGGCTGCGGTCGACGATGACGGCGCGGTCGCCGCCGTGGTCGGCGATGTACGCGAGATCGTTCGGGTGCAGGCGGAGGTTCAGCGTGTGGAGGACGAAGCCGCCGCACGGGATGCCGAAGTAGGCCTCGACGTGCTGGTAGTGGTTCCAGCAGAGGGTCGCGACGCGGTCGCCGCGCTCGAGGCCGAGCTTCGAGAGCGCGGCGCCGAGCTGCCTCGCCCGTGCCGCCGTCTCGCCCCAGGTTGTGCGGTGGAAGCTCTTGTCGGGCAGCCGAGTGACGATCCCGTTGCCGCCGTAGTACGTCTCGACGCGCCGCAGCATGTGCGACAGCGTGAGCTGGAAGTCCATCATCAGGCCGTCCACTTACGTCTCCTCGGGTCGCTGTACGCGGGATCGTGGCATGAGTGTCGCGGGGCGGCAACCGTGACCCGCCCGCGAGCAAGCCGTGAGGGTTCGGTCAGCGTCGGGTAACGGTGCCTGACCCGGGTCAGGCACCAGGGGTCAGGCGGTGACGGCGGCGCCGAGCACCGCGTCGGCGACCTCGGCGCGGAGTTGCGCCGGCCGCGCGCCGAAGCCCTCGAGCCAGAGCGCGCGCTTGTAGAAGCGGTGCAGCGGATGCTCCCAGGTGAAGCCCGTCCCGCCGTGCACCTGGATCGAGCGCTCACAGGCGGCGACGGCCGCTTCGGTCGCGAACGCCTTCGCAGCGGCGGCCGCGACGGCCGCCTGCTCGTCGCCCTCGGCGACGCACCACGCGGCCCAGTAGGCGAGCGAGCGCGCGAGCTCGACGTCCCCGTAGGTGTTGGAGAGCGCGTGCGAGACGGCCTGGTAGACGCCGATCGGCTTGCCGAACTGCTCGCGTGTGCGCGCGTGCTCGATCCCGAGCTCGAGCGCCCGCTGCGCGACGCCGACCGCCTCGGAGGCGATCGCCGCGCGCGAGCGCGCAATGTCGCGGAGCCCGGGCAGCGGCGTCCCCTCGCCGCGCTCGAGCCGTCCGAGCGGGCGGGACGGGTCGACCGTCGGCAACTCCTCGCCGCGCGCGTCGTACGCGGAGCCGTCGGCGACGACGCGGTCCACCGACGTGAGCCAGGGGACGAGGCCGCGTATCTCGGCCGACCAGCGCGCCTCGCCGGCCGCGACCGCGCGCCGCTCCTCCGGGCCGAGCCACGGCAGCGCGAGCCCGATCGTGGCGAGATACGGCCCCGGGTAGAGCGCGTAGCCGAGCTCCTCGAACAGGATCGCCTCCTCGAGGAAGCCGAGCCCCGTGCCGCCCTCTTCCTCGGCGATCGAGACGCCGAGCCAGCCGAGCTCGGCGAGCTCGCCCCAGGCGTCGTCCTGCGGCGCGTCCCAGTCGCGGTCGAGCGGATAGCGGTTCGCGAGCCAGGCGCGCGCCTGCCGCTTCAGCTCCTGCTGCTCAGCGGTGAAGGAGAAGTCCATCAGCGGCTCCGGGGTAGGTCGAGGACGCGCTCGGCGATGATGTTGCGCAGCACCTCCGAGGTGCCGGCCTCGATCGTGTTGCCGCGGCTGCGCAGCTGCTGGTAGTGCCACCAGCCGTCGTCGAGGATGCCCTCCGGGCCGAGCAGCTCGCGGCCGAGCTTCGTCAGCCGCTGGTTCTGCTCCGACCAGCGCAGCTTCGCGACGGAGCCCTCCGGGCCGGGGATGCCGGTGCGCTCGTACGTCGTCAGCGCGCGGTAGTTCGTGTAGCGGAGCGCCTGCAGCTCGATCCACTCCTGTGCGACGCGGTTCCGGGCGAGGGCGTCGCCGTTCGCGCGTTCCCGCGCCACCTCGAGCAGCTTGTTCACGGCGACCTCGAGCGCTGCGGTGAGCGCGAAGCCGAGCGTGCCGCGCTCGTGCAGCAGCGTCGTCATCGCCACCTGCCAGCCCTCGCCTTCCGCGCCGAGCAGGTTGCCGGCCGGAACCTCGACGTCCGTGAAGAAGATCTCGTTGAACTCCGCCTCGCCGGTGAGCTGCCGCAGCGGCCGCACCTCGACACCCGGCGAGTGCATGTCGATCATCATGTAGGTGAGACCCTTGTAGCGCGGTGCGTCGGGGTCGCCGAGGCCGACGAGGATGCACCAGTCGGCGATGTGCGCGAACGACGACCACACCTTCTGGCCGTTGACGACGAACACGTCGCCGCGGCGCTCCATCCGCGTTCGCACGGCGGCGAGGTCGGAGCCGGCGTCGGGCTCGGAGAAGCCCTGGCACCAGATCTCCTCCGCCGAGAGGATCTTCGCCAGGTGAGCCTGCTTCTGCTCCTCGGTGCCGTGCACCATGATCGTCGGCCCGGCCATGCCGAGCCCGATCACGCCGACGTGCGGCGGCGCCTGGGCGTGGGCCATCTCCTCGAGGAAGATCGCCTGATAGCTGTACGGCGCGCCGGCGCCGCCGTACTCCTTCGGCCAGGTGAGCCCGGCGTAGCCGCCCTCGAAGAGCTTGCGGCTCCATTCGCGCCCGAAGGCGTCGTCGAAGCGCTGCGAGCCGCCGCGCCAGCCGCGCTTGTCCTCCGGCAGGTTCGCCTCGAGCCAGGCGCGCAGCTCGGCGCGGAAGGCGGCCTCGTCCGGTGTGTCGCGGAGGTCCACGCTCGTACGCTACAACGCCGAGCCGGTCAGGCGGAAGCGGGAGCCGGCACGGGCACGTGCACGATCTCGCGGCGCCGCGCCGGCAGCAGGCTCACGACGGCGACGGTGAGGGCGACGCCGAGCCACTGAGACCAGCGCAGCTGCGCGTTGAACGCGTAGATGCCGACGAGCCCGGCCGAGACGGGGAAGGCGAGCTCGCCGAGCGCCGCGAGCATGGCCGGTGTGCGGCGCAGGCCGTAGTAGTAGAGGGCGAGGGCCGCCGCGCCGGTGACGAGCGCGAGGTAGGCGATCCAGACGCTGTCGTGCGCGCCCGCGTACGTCTTCGCGCCCACGAGCGGCAGCGCGACCGCGCTCCCGACGAGCCCGAACGCGAAGCGCACCGTGGCGACCTGCTGGAACTCCAGACGGCGGCCGAGAAAGCGGCCGAACACCGTGCCGAGGCCCCACAACAGGGCGGCCGCGAGCGCTTCGACGATCGGCGTCAGCCCGCGCGCGTGCACGGCGGTGGGGTGGGGGAACGCGATCAGCCAGACGCCGGCGAGCGCGGGGAGGAGGAACCACGCGAAGCGCGCGCGCGGCTGCTCTCCGAGCACGACGGCCGCCCCCGCGACTGCAATGAGTGGCTGCACCTTCTGGAGCACCACCGGCGTGATCGGATCGCCGTGGACGAACGCCTGCGTGAAGAGGATCGTCGCGAGCGCCGATGCGCCGACGCCGACGAAGACGCCGGCGACGATGTAGCGCGGGCCGGCCCGCCAGAGCGCGCGCAGCGACGGCACGAGGAACGGCAGCGTCACGATGACCAACACGACGTGCTCGCCGAAGACGATCGTCGTGGCGGACGTCGACTGCGCGAGCGGGCGCCGGAAGAAGGGATCCGTGCCCCACATGGCGGCCGCCACGCTGATGAGCACGACTCCGGGGACGCTGCTCAGGCGACGCACCATCGCCGTGAGCGTAACGCTTGACGCCCGGCGCGGGCAGCGCGACGCTTGCGCGAATGAGCACGACCTCGCCCCGGATCGCGTATGCCCGCAGCGGCGACGTCCACGTCGCCTAGGCGGGCACGCTCGAGGAGCGGATGGACGACGTGCGCGCGGTCATGGACGCCGCCGGCTCCGAGCGGGCCGCGCTGCTCGGCATCTCCGAGGGCGGCCCGATGTCGATGCTCTTCGCTGCGAGCTATCCGGAGCGGACCGCCGCGCTCCTGCTCTGCGGCAGCGAGGTGAAGGAGGAGACGAATGGCGTTCGAGATCGACGTCCGCGACGTGGTTTCCGCGATCCGCGTGCCGACCCTGATCGTCCACTCCACCGGCGACCGCATCTGCCACGTCGAGGCCGCGCGCTTTCTCGCGCGCACGATCCCCGGCGCGCGCTACGTCGAGCTCGAGAGCGAGGATCACGTGCCGTGGGGCGAGAACGCCGACGAGATCCTCGCCGAGATACGCGAGTTCCTCACCGGCGTGCGCGAGGCACCCGATCCGGATCGCGTCCTCGCCACCGTGCTCTTCACGGACATCGTCGGCTCGACCGAGCGGGCGCGCGCTCGGAGACCGCGGCTGGCGCGACCTGCTCGATCGGCATCACGACGTCGTCAGGCACGAGCTCGTGCGCTTCGGCGGCCGGGAGATCGACACCGCCGGCGACGGCTTCCTCGCGGCCTTCGACGGGCCGGCGCGGGCGATCCGATGTGCGTGCGCCGTCGTCGCGGGAGTGCGGGCACTCGGGCTCGAGGTTCGCGCGGGCGTGAACACGGGCGAGTGCGAGGTCATCGGCGAGAAGCTGGCAGGGACCGCCGTCCACGTCGGCGCGCGGGTCGCCGCCGAGGCGGCCGCGGGCGAGGTGCTCGTGTCGAGCACGGTGCGCGACCTGGTCGCCGGCTCGGGGATCGAGCTCGTCGACCGCGGCCTCTTCACCCTCAAGGGTGTCGAGGGCGAGCGGCGGCTCTTCGCTGCCGTCTAGGCCTAGGCCTCGGAGCGCAGGAGGTCGTCGACGCTCTCGCGGCGGCGGATCACGGTTGCGTGTCCGTCGCGAACGAGCACGACCTCGGGCCGCGGGATGCCGTTGTAGTTCGAGCTGAGGGCGAGCGTGTACGCACCGGTCGCAGGAACGGCGAGCAGGTCGCCGCGTGCCGGGTGCGGCAGCTCGGCGGCGTCGATCAGCACGTCGCCCGACTCGCAGTGCTTGCCCGCCACGCGGTAGACGCCCGTTGCGAGCTCCTCGGCGCGATTCGCGAGCAGGGCCTCATAGCGCGCCCCGTAGAGCTGCGGTCGCGGGTTGTCCGACATGCCGCCGTCGATCGCGACGTACGAGATGCCGGCGCTCTCCTTGACGACGCCGACGCGATAGAGCGAGACGCCGGCGCGGCTGACGAGCGACCGGCCCGGCTCGAGCACGACCTGGGCCGGCTCCGGCCAGCGCTCGCGCAGGCGCGCGACGAGCGGCCGCACCCACGCCTCGACCTCCGGCGGATGCTCGCTGCGGTTGTGGCGTACACCCAGGCCGCCGCCGAGGTCGATCACCGACGGGAGCCAGCCCAGCTCGCTGCGGGCCCGCTTGCAGAACGCGGCGAGCCGGTCGACCGCGAGCAGGCTCTCGTCCACCTGCTCGAGCTGCGAGCCGACGTGGAGGTGGATCCCGGCGACGTCGAGGCCGAAGCTGCGTGAGGCATCGATCGCCGCGAGCGCGCCGTCGGCCGCGAGGCCGAACTTCGACTCGTCGTGCGCCGTTGCAATCGCTTGGTGAGTGACAGCCTCGACGCCGGGCGTCAGGCGGACGAGCACGCGCTGCACGCCGGCGGCATGCGCCCGCGCCGGCTCGTCCGGCGCATCGAGGACGACCGTCGCTCCGGCCGCGGCGGCGGCGTGCAACTCCTCGTCCGACTTGTTGTTGCCGTGGAAGAGCAGCCGCTCGCTCGGAACGCCGGCGCGCTGCGCGTACGCGAGCTCGCCCAGCGTCGACACGTCGGCACCGATCCCCTCCGCGGCGAGCACGCGCAGGAGCGCCACGTTGGCGAACGCCTTCGTCCCGTAGGCGACGAGCGCGTCCGGTGCGGCGGCCCGGTACGCCCGCGCCTGCACGCGGACGGTCTGCTCGCAGTAGACGAGCAGCGGCGTCCCGTGCTCGTCCGCGAGCCGCGAGACGGTAATGCCGCCGAGCGACAGCTCGCCGCCGTCGATGCGCGCGGTCTCGGGGAAGAGCTCGAGCATGCCGGGAGTGTGCACGTCCGGGCGCCGCGAGACGAGGGCGGACCGCGCTACCGTCTGGTCGACGCTTAGGAGGAGTGCGCTCCATGACGCCCGACCGCGGTCCGGGCAGGCCTGGGCGTCGCCGCGCCGCGATCGGGTCGCTGGCCGCGCTCGCGGTCGCCGTCTCCGTGGTTTTCGTCCTTCTCCAGCCGTCGCGCAGAGCGGATGTGCCGGTCGTCCCGCCGCCGCCGACTGCGGCTCCACGTCACGTGCGACCGCCGCGGAAGGCTGCTCGGCTCGAGCTCCCGATGCCGTTGCCACGACGCCGGCTCGTCGTTCCGATCCTCATGTACCACCGAGTTGGGCCGTTCTCTCGCAGCGAGCCGGCGATCACGGACGCGCTCACGGTGAGCACTTCGGTGTTCTCCGCGCAGATGCGCTGGCTCCGGCGCGCAGGCTTCCACGCCATCACCCAGGAGGAGCTGTTCGCCGCGCTCGAGCACGGGCACCGGCTCCCGGTGCGCCCGGTGCTGGTCACCTTCGACGACGGGTACCGCGACGTGCTCTGGAACGCCGCCCCCGTTCTCGTCCGCCTGCACATGCCGGCGACCGCGTACGTGATCACCGGCCGGATCTCCGGCGCCGACGCGAGCTTCCTGACCTGGCCGGAGCTGCGGCTGCTCGAGGCGCGCGGCTTCGACATCGGCTCGCACACGGTCGACCACCTCGAGCTCACGCTCCTGACGCCGGCCCGCGCGCTATACGAGTTGAGGGCATCCCGGCTCGCGCTCGAGGGCCATCTCGGCCACCCGGTGCAGTGGTTTTCGTATCCGGCCGGCCGTGAGGACGCGCAGGTCCGGCGGCTCGTGCGGCGGGCCGGCTACGTGCTCGCCGTGACGACGCTGCCCGGCGACCGGCAGCGCGCGGACGAGCCGCTCGCGCTCCACCGCGACGAGATCCTCGACACGACCGGCGTGCGCGGGCTGGCGGCGCTCCTCGGCCGCGGAGCCGCCAGGAACTCGTGACGGACACGCGACGGCTCTCGAACTAGGATCGAAGGTAGGCGGGTAGGGGGGAGGGGTCGGGTCCCGGGTTACACGCACGCGAGTACCTGAAAACACGGGCGCCGGTCCGGCATGGTTGCTACAGTCAGCGTCAATGCCGGAGCGGCTTATGTAGGACAGGAGGACCTGCGCGGCTGACCCGCGCCGACCTCCCACGGCCTCTCTCGCGAGAGGCTTTTTCGTCTCTGGAGGACGATGGACCGGTACGACGCGAAGACGATCGAGGCGAAGTGGCAGCACGTCTGGGAGGACGCGGGAGCCTTCCGCGTCCCGAATCCGGACGACCCTGCCGTCGGCGACCGGAAGACGTACGTGCTCGAGATGCTGCCGTACCCGTCCGGCGAGCTGCACATGGGCCACGTGCTCAACTACACGCTCGGCGACGTCGTCTCGCACCTGCGCCGCCGCCACGGCTACGCCGTCCTGCGCCCGATGGGGTACGACGCATTCGGTCTCCCCGCCGAGAACGCGGCGATCAAGGAGGGCCGGCATCCGCGCGAGGTGACCGAGCGGAACATCGAGGCCATTCGCAGGCAGATCAAGCGGCTTGGCTGGTCGATCGACTGGGGCCGCGAGGTCTCGACGCACGAGCCGGAGTACTACCGCTGGACGCAGTGGCTGTTCCTGAAGCTGTACGAGGCCGGGCTCGCCTTCCGCAAGGAGGCGCCGGTCAAGTGGTGCCCGAACGACCAGACGGTGCTCGCCAACGAGCAGGTGATCGACGGTCGCTGCGAGCGCTGCGGCGCCGAGGTGGAGTCGCGGAACCTCGAGCAGTGGCTGTTCCGGATCACCGCGTATGCCGACCGGCTGCTGGACGAGATGGCGACGCTGGAGTCGTGGCCGGAGCGCGTGCTGACCATGCAGCGCAACTGGATCGGACGCTCCGAAGGCGCCGAGGTGCTGTTCCGAGTCGACGAGCTCGACGTGGACGTGCCGGTCTTCACCACTCGGCCGGACACGCTGTTCGGCGCGACGTTCTTCCTCCTCGCGCCCGAGCACCCGCTCGTCGAGCAGCTCGCCGAGCGCTCGCCGAACGCCGACGGGATCCGTGAGTACGCGCGGCACGCCGCGGCCAGGAAGGGCGAGGAGCGGGCGGCCGCCGAGGAGAAGACGGGCGTCTTCACCGGCTTCTTCGCCACGAACCCGGTCAACGAGGCTCGGATCCCGATCTGGGTCGCCGACTACGTGCTGATGGACTACGGCACGGGCGCAATCATGGCCGTGCCCGCGCACGACGAGCGCGACTTCGCGTTCGCCCAGCGCTTCGAGCTGCCGGTCGTGCAGGTCGTCGCGCCCGCCGAGGGCGAGGTCGAGGAGGGCACCGCCTTCGTCGCGCACAGCGAGAACGAGGTGCTCGTCAACTCTGCGCAGTTCAGCGGCATGACCGCGCCGGAGGGGAAGCGCGCGATCGTGGACTGGCTGGCGGAGCGCGGCCGCGGCAAGGCTGCGGTGAGCTACCGCCTCCGCGACTGGCTCCTCTCGCGCCAGCGCTACTGGGGCTGCCCGATCCCCGTCGTGCACTGCCCCGCGTGTGGGATCGTGCCGGTGCCCGAGGACGAGTTGCCGGTGCTGCTCCCCGAGGTGGACGACTACGTGCCCAAGGGCCGCTCGCCGCTCGCGACCGCCGAGGAGTGGCTGCACGTGCCGTGCCCCTCCTGCGGCGGCGACGCCGAGCGCGAGACGGACACCATGGACACCTTCGTCGACTCGTCCTGGTACTTCCTGCGCTACACCGACCCGCACAACGACACGGCGCCGTTTGACCGGGCGCTGGTCGACTACTGGCTGCCGGTCAACCAGTACATCGGCGGGATCGAGCACGCGATCCTGCACTTGATGTACGCGCGTTTCTTTACGAAGGCGCTGAACGAGATCGGCCTGCTCGGCTTCCGCGAGCCGTTCGCACGGCTGTTCAACCAGGGGATGATCTACCGCTTCGGCGCGAAGATGTCGAAGTCAAAGGGCAACACGATCGCGCCGGACGAGCTCGTTGATGCGTTTGGCGCCGACGCGGTCCGGCTCTACATCCTCTTCATGGGCCCGGCCGACCAGGACAAGGAGTGGCAGGAGACCGGCGTCGAGGGGACGGCGCGCTTCATCCACCGGCTATGGCGCGTCGTGCACGAGGAGCTGGAGCGCGAGCCGGCCGGGGGCACGGCCGGGACGCCGCTGGCGCGGAAGGCGCACGCGACGATCGCGAAGGTGACCGACGACATCGAGCGCCGCTTCGTCTTCAACACACCGATCGCGGCGGTGATGGAGCTCGTGAACGAGATCTCGCGCACGCCGGACGACCCGGCCTCCCGCTTCGCGGTCGAGACCGCGGTCTCGCTGATCCAGCCGTACGCGCCGCACGTCGCCGAGGAGCTGTGGGAGCGGCTCGGTCACGAGCGGCTGTGGGAGCACCCGTGGCCGGTCGCCGACGAGTCGCAGCTCGTGCGCGAGACGTTCGAGCTGGTCGTGCAGGTGAACGGCAAGGTGCGAGATCGCCTCGACGCCGAGGTCGGGCTGTCCGAGGACGAGCTCGTCGAGCTCGCGAAGACGTCGCCGCGCGTCCAGGCACACATCGACGGCGGCTCGGTGCGGAAGACGATCGTCGTGCCGCGCAAGCTCGTGAACTTCGTGGTCGGCTAGCGCTCGCTGTCGAGGTCGGCCATCACGAACTCGGGATAGCGCGCGCCCGCGGCCGCGTCCGGCGGGACCGCGGCTTCGATCGCGGCGAGGTCGTCCGGCGCCAGCTCGAGATCGAGAGCGCCGAGCGTCTCGGAGAGCTGGTCGCGGCGGCGCGCGCCGACGAGCGGGATCACGTCGTCGCCGCGCGAGAGCACCCAGGCGATCGCGGCCTGCGCAACCGTCACGTCGCGCGCCCCGGCGACCCGGCGCAGCACCTCGACGAGCGCGAGGTTCCGGTCGAGGTTCTCCGCGGCGAAGCGCGGTGCATGCGCGCGGAAGTCGCCGGCCGATGTCGCGCGGTCGCGCGACCAGTGTCCGCTGAGCAGCCCGCGCGAGAGCACGCCGTACGCGGTGATCGTGATCCCGAGCTCGCGGCAGGCCGGCAGGATCTCGTCCTCGACGCCGCGCGAGATGAGCGAGTACTCGATCTGGAGGTCGGAGACCGGATGCACCGCGTGCGCGTGGCGGATCGTCTCGACCCCGGCCTCGGACAGGCCGAGCCGGCGGACGTATCCCTGCTCGATCGCCTCGGCGATCGCGCCGACGGTCTCCTCGATCGGGACGTTCGGGTCGACGCGCGCCGGCCGGTAGACGTCGACGTAGTCGGTGCCGAGGCGGCGCAGCGTGTACGCGAGGAAGTTCCAGACGGCGGCCGGGCGAGCGTCGTTGCCGCCCCAGCGGTTGTCCGGTCCGCGCAGGGCGCCGAACTTGACGCTGATCACGACGTCCTCGCGACGGCGGCCGCGGAGCGCGTCGCGGATCAGCAGCTCGTTGTGCCCCATGCCGTAGAAGTCGCCGGTGTCGAGTAGCGTGATCCCCGCGTCGAGCGCCGCGCGGACGGTGGCGACGCTCTCCGCGTCGTCGGAAGGGCCGTAGACGCCGGACATGCCCATGCAGCCGAGGCCGACGGCAGAAACCGCCGGGCCGCCGCTGCCGAGGGTGCGCTCGGTCACCCTCTCATCAGTAGCAGTACCGCTCGGGCTCGGGCGGCACGAGCCGGTGACGGAGGTGCGACGTTGTCGTGACGCTTCTCCCGGCACGATCGGCGGAATGGGGCTGGACGTCCTGACGCCGTCGCGACGGCGCCTGCTGGTGGTCGCGCTGCTGCTTGCGGTCGCGCTCGTGCTCGGGCTGCGCCACCTGCACGGCGGCGCGGCGCGCGTCCCGATCCCGCCGCTGCGCACGGGCACGCCCGCGCGTGCGGCGCTCAAGCCGCTCGTCGTCGACGTTGCGGGCGCGGTGCGCCGCCCGGGGCTGTACCGGCTCGCGCCGGGAACGCGCATCGCCGACGCGGTCGCGCGGGCAGGCGGTGCGACCGCGAAGGCCGACGTGAACCTCGTCAATCTCGCTGCGCCGCTCGCGGACGGCGAGCAGGTCGTCGTCCCGGTACGCGGCGCCGCGGCAGTGGCCGCAGGGGCCTCGCCGACGGCACCGCTCGACCTCAACAGTGCGTCGGCGGAGCAGCTCGACGCGCTGCCGGGGATCGGCCCGGCGACCGCGGCGAAGATCGTCGCCTACCGCCAGGCGCACGGCCCGTTTCGCTCCGTCGACGGGCTCGACGCCGTCCCCGGGATCGGCCCGTCCCGCATCGAGCAGCTGAAAGGGCTCGTCATCCCCTGACGGTCCGCATGCCCACGCTGCTCGCGGCGGCGCTGTGCGCCGGGCTCGCCTCGGCGACGGTGGCGCGCGCCGCGCTGCTGCCGGCGGCGCTTGTGCTCGGACTGGCCGCGCTCGCCGGCGTGCGTGCGCCGCTGGTGGCCGTCGCCTGCACGGTCGCGCTCGCCGGCTGGTGGTGGGGCAGCGTCCGCCTGCAGGCGCTCGAGCGCAGCGTGCTCCTGCCGCGCGTGAACACCGCCGCCGCGGCGCTCGTCGAGGTGGAGGAGCCGGCGCGGCCGGGGCCGTTCGAGACGCGCGTGCGCGCGCTCGTCGTTCGCTGGGGGCAGCTCCGTCCACACGAGTCCGTGCTGCTCGAGCTGCGGCCGGGACGCGTACCGCCGCAGGGAGCGCGGCTCGCCGTGCTCGGCAGCCTGCGCGAGCCGCGCGGCCCGTCGCACGGCTTCGACGAGGGCACATGGCTGCGGCGCCACGGTGTGCACGTCGTCCTGCGCGCCGACTCGTGGCGGATCGTCGGCCGGCGGGGCGGCCTCGGCGGCGTCGCCGACCGGCTGCACGGCTGGCTCGAGCGGGACGCGGCTTTCGGGCTCGCGGGCGAGCGGCGCGCCGTGCTCGAAGGGATCGTGCTCGGCGAGACGCAGGGGCTCGACGACGGCCTGCTTGCCCGCTTTCGGGCGTCCGGCCTCTACCACGTGCTCGCCGTCGACGGGCTGAAAGTCGCGGCGGTCGCCGGCGGCGCGCTCGCATTCGTGCTTCTGCTCGGCGGCGGTCGCCTCGCCGCGGAGCTGCTCGCCCTCGCCGCGACCGGCGGCTACGTGCTCGCCGTGGGGCCGCACCCGGCGGTACTGCGCGCCGCGATCGCCGCCGGGCTCGGCTCGCTCGCGTGGCTCGCGGCGCGCGAGCGCGACCGCTGGCACGCGCTCCTCGTCGCCGCGGTCGCGCTGCTCGCGTGGAACCCGTACTTCGTGCTGGACGCCGGCTTTCAGCTCTCGTTCGCGGCGGTGGCGTCGATCTTCACGCTCGCGCCACGCGTCGCCCGCGCGCTGGAGGGCTACCCGGTGCCGCACGGGCTCGCCCAGCTGATCGGCGTGTCGACGGCCTGCGGCCTCGCCACCGCGCCCGTCACGTGGCTCCAGTTCCACCAGGTCTCGCTGGTCACGGTGCCCGCGAACGTCGTCGCCGTCCCCGTCGTCGCCGAGATGCTCGGTGTGGCGCTGCTCACCGCGCTGGTCGCCCCGGTCGCGCCGCCGCTCGCGGCCGCGCTTGCGCAGGCGAACGGGTGGGGCGCGGCCTTCGTCGCCGCCTGCGCCCGGCTCTTCGGCGGTCTGCCGGGGGCGCAGGCGCGCTCGCCCGCGGGGGTCGCCGCGGTCGCTGCGGGCGTGCTCCTTGCGGCCGCCTATGCTTGGCGTCGTGGCGAACGAGTTGAAGCCGGTCTATCTCCTCACCGGCAGCGACCGGCCGAAGATCGCGCGGGCGCTGCACCGGCTGCGAGAGCGCATCGGCGATGACTCGACCGAGCACCTGAACGCGCACGAGGCGACCGGCGCCGATGCGGTGGCCGCGTGCAACGCGCTCGGGCTCTTCGTTCGCGAGGGGCGGCTCGTGATCGTGGACGAAGTGGAGCGGTGGAAGGTCGCCGACGTGAAGGACGTCGCCGCGTATCTCGCCGCACCTGCGCCGGCGACCGTGCTCGCGCTCGTCGCCGAGGAGATCAAGGCCGACGCTGTGCTTGCGAAGTCGGTGGCGAAGGCGGGCGAGATCCTCGCCTACGACGTGCCGAAGCGGAAGCTGCCGGAGTGGGTCGCGGAGCAGTTCGCACGGCTCGGCGCGAAGGCGGAGCCCGACGCGTGCCGCGGGCTCGTCGACATCGTCGGCGACGATCTCGACGAGCTTGCGAGCGAGATCGACAAGTTGACGACCTGGGCCGCCGGCGACCCGATCACGCTCCGCGACGTGGAGCAGCTCGCGGCCGGCCGCGCCGAGACGTCGATCTTCTCGCTCACCGATGCGTGGGGCAGGCGCGACGTCGGCGCGGTGCTGCGTGCGGCGGAGGAGATCATGGAGCGCTCGTACCGTCCCCGTTCCGGCGAGCTGATGCGGATGATCGCCTCGCTCGTCAACCACGTCGGGCGGGTGCGGCGGTGCCAGCGGCTCGCGGACGAGGGGATCCGCGCGAAGGACGCGGCCGGACGGCTGAAGATGCACCCGTTCGCCGCCGAGAAGGCATTCGCGCAGGCGGCGAGCTTCTCGCCCGAGGAGCTGGCGGACGCCGTCGTCCGCCTCGCCGACCTCGACGCGGCCGCGAAAGGCGGCTCGCGGATGCCGGCCGACCTCGAGTTCGAGCGGGCCCTCATTCAGATCACGCGTTGAAGTGCTGCGCACTTCAACGCGTGGGAATGTTGTGCTCCGCAGAGCGCCCGGCGGCGGAGCCGCCGGGCTCTTGTGCCGTGGGGCTGGGGGTTCCGGGGCGCGACCGGTGGGGCTGAAGCCTCTCCGGCCGCGTGGATTCGCCTGCGGCTAACGCGCCTGCGGCAGCGTTAGCCTCCGGCCTTGGCCTCAGTCCAGGCGCCGGTTTTCCAAGCCGTGTCCTGGACAGCGGTGCGGGGCCGGAGCGAACGCGTGAGCGTTCGCGGAGGCCGGATGCTC
>JBEKEH010000064.1:0-17508 GCA_050013935.1 Gaiellaceae bacterium
CCGTTAGCGCGGCTACGCCTGCGCTAACGGCCGGCCTCGTCGGTCGCGCCGAGCGGCGGGTTTAGAGGATCTTGGAGAGAAACTGTTTGGTGCGCTCTTGCTCGGGCGCTTCGAAGAAGTGCTCGGGCGGGCCCGCCTCGATGATGCTGCCGTCGTCCATCATCACGACGCGGTCAGCCGCCTCGCGCGCGAAGCCCATCTCGTGGGTGACGACGATCATCGTCATCCCCTCGTGCGCGAGCTCCTCCATCACGGCGAGCACCTCGCCGATCACCTCCGGGTCGAGCGCGCTCGTCGGCTCGTCGAACAGCATCAGCGCCGGCTTCATCGCGAGCGCCCGGGCGATCGCCACCCGCTGCTGCTGACCGCCCGAGAGCTTCCCCGGATACGTGCCGCACTTGTCGCCCAGGCCGACGCGCGTGAGGAGCATCTCGGCGTCTGCCGCCGCCTTGTCCTTCGGCACGCCGAGCACCTGCACCGGCGCCTCGGTGACGTTCTCGAGCGCGGTCTTGTGCGGGAAAAGGTTGAAGCGCTGGAAGACCATGCCGATCTGCGTGCGCTGGCGCGCGATGTTCCGCTCCGAGTCCTCGGCGAGCTTCCCGTTCTGCTCGCGGTAGCCGATCAGATGCCCGTTGACCTCGATGCGGCCGGAGTCGATCTTCTCCAGGTGATTGATGCAGCGGATGAAGGTCGTCTTGCCGGAGCCGGACGGCCCGATGATGCAGACGGTCTCGCGCTGCCGCACCTCGAGCGAGACACCCTTGAGCACGTGCAGCTTCCCGAAGTGCTTGTGCACGTCGGTCGCCCGCATGATCACGTCGCCGAGAACGAGACCGGTCGAGCTCATCGCAGCCCCGACCCGTACCGGCTGTGCACGGGCGCCCACGCCGCGACCAGCCGTTCGCGGAAGCTCAGCTGGTCACCGCGCTCGCTGGTCGCAAGGCGGCGCTCGATCGACGCCTGGATGAAGCTCCAGATCGTCGTCAGCACGAGGTACCAGAAGGCGACCGCGACGAAGTACTCGGGGTGGAAGGTCTGCGAGTAGCCCTGCTCCGCGTCGGCGAAGAGCTCGTAGACGCCGATCGTGTAGACGAGCGAGGTCGTCTTCATCATGTTGTTGAACTCGTTGCCGAGCGGCGGGATGATCACCCGCGCGGCTTGCGGCAGGATGATGCGGCGCATCGCGAGGCCGGAGCGCATGCCCAGCGACTTTGCCGCCTCCATCTGCCCCTTGTCGATCGAGTCGATTCCGGCTCGGATGATCTCCCGCATGTAGGCGCCCTCGTTGATGCTGAGCGCCAGGATGCCGGCGGAGACCTCGGCGGTCAGCTTGAAGACGCCGAGGTGGATGACGTTGGGGAGTCCGAGCGCGAAGTAGAAGAAGAAGATCTGCACGAGCACGGGCGTGCCGCGGAAGACGAGCACGTAGGCCCCGGACAGCACGCGGAAGGGCAGGAACCGGGACATGCGTGCCAGTGCCGCGATGAGGCCGAGCAGGATGCCCACGATCTGGGCGACGATCGAGATGTAGATCGTCGCCCAGAGCGCGTGAGCAAATGGGCCGTTCGGATGGAAGATCCGCGACCAGATGACGTGCCAGTCGATCGCGGCGACCATCATGCGATCGCTACTTCTTCAGCGCGAACGCGCTGAGGCCCCATTTGGCGAGGATGGTCTTCATCGTCCCGTTGGCGTAGAGCTTCGCGACCGCCGTCTTGAACTGCGCCCCGAGCGGGTCGCCCTTACGCGTGGCGATGCCCTCCGGCTCGGACTGGATCTGCTTCCCGGCGATCTGGAACTTCCCGCCGGTCTTCTTGATGTAGTAGAGAACGGGAGTCGCGTCGGCGAAGTACGCATCGACCCTGCCTGCGAGCAGCGCTGCGGCCGCGCTCGTGTCGGCCGGATAGATCTTGATCGTGATCTGCGACTTGCCGGCTTTCGCGAGCGTCTTGTTCTCGGCGTCGAGTGCGTCCTTCTCCGTCGTCGCGGCCTCGACCGCGGCGCTCTTGCCGCTCAGCGACGCGAGCGTCGAGACGTGCGACGGGTTGCCCTTCTTCACCATCAGCAGGGCGCCGACGGTGATGTAGTCCGTGAAGTTGACCTGCTTTGCCCGCGCAGGGGTGTCGGTCATCGCGCTGATGATCGCGTCGCACTTCTTGCCGAGCAGCGCGGGGATGATCACGTCGAAGCCGGTGACCTTGATCTGCGCCTGATCGCCGAGCAGCTTCGCGACCGCGTTGGCGATGTCGATGTCCGCTCCGACGGGCTTGCCGCCCTGGAGCGACTCCATCGGTGGATACGTCGTGTCGCTGCAGAAGACGATCGTCTTCGCGGCGGGTGCCGCTGTGGCCGTCGCGGCGAGAGCCGAGGCCGCCGCCAGGATGACGAGGCCCGCGGCAAGCGTGCGTTTCGGATTCATTCGCTTCCTTTCGGAGATTGCGGGGATCGTAGACCCGTTGTGCCCGTGGCGTCAGTCCTTGCGCCTCCGCGGCAGGAGCAAGCCGGCCAGCGGCGATCCGCTGACCAGGGTCTCGACGAGTCGACCCTCGAGTCCGCGGGGAGCCGGAAGACGGGGACGATCGTGCTGACGCTCGGGTCGATCCCGTAGCGGTGGAACAGCGCGACGTTCGTCTCGAAACCCTCGCGGCCGGGGACGGAGAACTGCTGCGACAGCGCGTTCGTCGCCCGCTGGAGGTTCGGCACGCCGCCGAGCAGGACGAGCAACCAGAACGCGACGACGACGCGCTTGTGGCGCAGGACGAAGCGGGAGAGACCTGCACGGCGCTCTGAGCCTAGTGGACGACTAGTCGGGCGTACGATCGCCGTGTGCGCGCCATGGTGCTCCCGGCCCAGCGCGAGGCGCTCGAGCTGCGCGACCTGCCGGTGCCGGAGCCCGGGCCGGGGCAGGTGCTCCTGCGCGTGCGGGCGTGCGGCGTCTGTCGCACCGACCTGCACGTCGTCGACGGCGAGCTGCTGCACCCGAAGCTGCCGCTCGTCCCCGGCCATCAGATCGTGGGCGACACCGAGGACGGGCGCCGGCTCGGCGTGCCGTGGCTCGGCTGGACGTGCGGCCGCTGCCGTTACTGCAGCTCCGGCCGCGAGAACCTCTGCGACGAGGCGCGCTTCACCGGCTACGACCTCGACGGCGGTTACGCGGAGTTCGCGGTCGCGGACGAGCGCTTCTGCTTCCCGCTCCCGGACGGTTACGACGACCTGCAGGCGGCGCCACTGCTCTGCGCCGGGCTGATCGGCTACCGCTCGCTGCGGCTCGCGGGCGACGCGGAGCGGCTCGGCCTGTACGGGTTCGGCGCGTCCGCGCACATCGTGGCGCAGGTTGCCCGCCACCAGGGCCGGCGGCTGTTCGGGTTCGTGCGCGCCGGCGACGAAGCCGCGCGGACATTCGCGCTCGAGCTCGGCTGCGAGTGGGCCGGATCCTCGGACGAGCTGCCGCCCGAGGAGCTCGACGCGGCGATCGTCTTCGCCCCGGTCGGTGAGCTCGTGCCGGCGGCGCTTCGCGCGCTCGCGAAGGGGGGCGTGGTGGTGTGCGCGGGCATTCACATGAGCGACATCCCGTCCTTCCCCTACGAGCTGCTCTGGGGAGAGCGGGTCGTCCGCTCGGTCGCGAATCTCACCCGCCGCGACGGGGAGGAGTTCCTCGCGCTCGCGCCCCAGGTGCCGGTGCGCACCGAGGTCGAGGTGTTCCCGCTCGAGCAGGCGAACGAGGCCCTCGACCGGCTCCGCCGCGGCGAGGTTCGCGGCGCGGCGGTGCTCCGGCCCTAGGATGGTCCGGTGGCCGGGTTCCTGAGCTCCGCGCGCCGGTTCGCTGCTTCTCACAAGCCCCTCGTCGTCGCGGCCCAGCTCGTCGTGCTTGTGATCTTCCTCGGCTTCGTCGGCTGGGCCATGCGCGGCTCGTTCCACGACGCGGGGGACGACCTGCGCAACGCGAATCCGGTGCTGTTCACGCTCGCGTGCGTCGTGCTCGCGGCGTACTACCTCGTCTTCGTGCTCGGCTGGATCCGGATCCTCGCCGACTGGAACATCCACCTCTCGTATCCGGCCGCGCTGCGTGCGGAGATGGTCTCGATGCTCGCGAAGTACGTTCCGGGCGGCGTCTGGACGCCGGCGGCGCGCGTCGTCGCAGCGCGGCGGGCAGGTGTCACCGACGCGGCGCTGGTGACCGCGTCGATGCTGCTCGAGGCGGGGATCTCGGCCGTGGCCGGCGTGATCGTGTTCGTGATCTCGCTCGCCTGGGTGGACGGTGTCAATGCGCCGGTGGCGCCGCTCGTCGTGTTCGCGCTCGTGATCGCGGTGCTCGTGCAGCCGCGGGTGTTCCAGCCGCTCGCGTCGCGCATCCTGCGCCGCCTCGGCTACGCCGAGCTGCCGTCGTTGCGGCGGACGACGATGTTCGTGCTGCTGGTTTTCTACTCGGGGACGTGGGTGCTCGGCGGCGGTGCCCTGTGGCTGCTGCTGCGCTCGGTCGGGTCGCACCCGGGTCTCGAGTCGGTCGTCTTCCTCGGCGGGGTGGCCGCGGTCGGGGCGATCGTCGCCGTGCTGTCGGTGTTCGCGCCGTCCGGGCTCGGGCCGCGGGAGGCGTCGATGTACGGGCTGATGCTCGCGATCGCGTCACGGGGGGCCGCGCTCGGGGCGACGGTGCTGAACCGGCTCGCGATCACGCTCGTGGAGGTGCTCCTGCTGCTCGTCGGCGGGCTCCTGCTCCGGTCGCACGAGAACCGCGGCGAGACGCCGCTGCTGCGCGACGCAGGGGTCTGACCTCAGGGGTTTCCCGCGGGGGCGATCCGTCAGGGTGCGGATGCAGCAGGGCCGGACGCACGCGAGGCTGGAGGCATGTTCGAGGCGGTATCTGATTCCGCTCTTTTCCGCGTAGACGCGGAAGGCCGGATCGAGGACTGGAACGCAGCAGCCGAGCGGCTGACCGGGATCCCCCGCGCGGCCGCGCGCGGGAGGCCCTGCTGGGCGGTGCTGGGCGGCTGCGACGACCGAGGCAAGGCGATCTGCCGGCCGGGGTGCACACCGTCGCGGCTGGCGCGCATCGGGCAGGCGGTCGACTGCGGCGACCTGTTCGTCGGCGCTGCGCACGTCGCGATCTCGACGATCCTCGTGGGCGACGGCGCAGGGGCGATGGTGCTGCATCCGATCGCGGCGCGGAACGGCGCGCAGCCGAGCGATGCGTCCGTGCCGAGGCTGACGCCGCGCCAGCAGGAGGTGCTCGTGCTGCTCGCGGACGGGGTGCGCGTGAGGGAGGTCTCGCGCCGCCTCGGCCTCGCGGAGGCGACCGTGCGCAACCACGTGCGCGCCCTCCTGCTCGAGCTCAACGCGCATTCGCAGCTCGAAGCGGTCGCAAGAGCGCGCTCCCTGTCGCTTCTCTGACCCCGCGGCCCTCGCTAGAGGAGCGTGCGCCGGACGGCGTCGCGCCAGCCGGCGACGAGCGGCTCGATCTCGGCCGCAGCGAGCTGCGGCTCGCGGCGCACCGGTGCCCGGCGGAGCGCGACGAGGTCCGCCTCCCGCCAGCGGCCGAGGGCCACGCCGGCCAGCGCCGCCGCGCCGAGCGCCGTCGTCTCGCGCTCGGCCGCCACCTCGACCGGCAGCTGCAGGATGTCGGCGATCAGCTGCACGAGAAACGCGTTGCCTGCCGCGCCGCCGTCGAGGCGCAGAACGGCCGGACGCTCCGGCATCGCCTCGACGACGTCCCGGAGCTGGAACGCGATCGACTCGAGCGCCGCGCGGACGAGATGCTCCCGGCGTGTGCCGCGCGTGATCCCGCACACGAGGCCGCGCGCCTCCGGCGCCCAGTGCGGTGAGCCGAGCCCGGTCAGCGCGGGAACGAAGTAGACGCCCTCGCTCGACGGCACCGAGCGCGCCAGCACTTCGCTCTCCGCCGCATCCGCGAGCAGTCCGAGCCCGTCGCGCAGCCACTGCAGCGCGGCTCCCGCGACGAACACGGACCCCTCGAGCGCGTATGACGGCGGCGTACCCGCGGCGAAGGCCGCCGCCGTGCGCACGAGCCCGTGCGGCGGCGCCGAGCAGTCGCCGCCGGTGGCCACCAGCACGAACGCGCCGGTACCGAGCGTCGCCTTCGCCTCACCGGGCGCGAAGCAGGCGTGCCCGTAGAGCGATGCCTGCTGGTCGCCCGCGAGCGCGGCGACCGGGATCCGCGCCCCGAGCAGCTCGCCCTCCGCGACCACCTCGGCCGAGCACCGCACCTCCGGCAGCAGCGAGCGGTCGACGCCGAAGAGGACCAGCAG
Organism: Gaiellaceae bacterium; assembly: GCA_050013935.1. GTDB lineage: Bacteria > Actinomycetota > Thermoleophilia > Gaiellales > Gaiellaceae > Palsa-739. Next base: position 6,264 of record JBEKEH010000064.1, read on the forward strand.
CTCGTCGCTCCACTCGAGCGTCGCGAGGTCGAGCAGCATCGTCCGCGACGCGTTCGACGCATCCGTGACGTGCACGGCGCCGCCCGTCAGCTGCGAGACGAGCCACGTGTCGACCGTCCCGAACGCGAGCCCTTCCCGCGCGCCTGTCTCGTGCAGGATCCACTCGAGCTTCGTGGCCGAGAAGTACGGATCCGGCATCAACCCGGTGCGGGCACGGATCAGGTCCGCGGGCAGCTCCCGGCAGCGCTCCGCCGTTCGCCGGTCCTGCCAGACGATCGCCGGGTGCACGGGCTCGCCGCTGCGACGGTCCCAGACGACGGTCGTCTCGCGCTGGTTCGTGATGCCGATCGCCAGGAGCTCCCGTGCGGCGACGCGCGCGTCGGCGAGCGCCGCCTCCGCTGCCCGCTCGACGCTCGACCACAGCTCCCGGGGATCCTGCTCCACCCAGCCGGGCTGCGGCGTCGCCACGGCGACCGGCGCGTAGCCGCGCCCCAGCACGTCGAGCCCGTCGCCGACGACGAGACAGGCGGTGCCGGTCGTGCCCTGGTCGACCGCGAGGATCACGGACGGGATTCTCGCGCAGTACCCCTATCGGGCCGGGTGGATCAGCGTTCTCGCGGATGGAGGCGCGGCCGCCGGGAAAGACGCTGAAGCCATGGGCAGGCGTCCAGCCGTGGTACTCGCTGCGCTCGCGGCGCTTACGGCCGCGCCCGCGGCGGCTGCCCCAACGCGTTCGATCCCGCTCAAGATCGGCGATGCGATCGACGTCGTCGGCACTCCCATCGCGTGCTTTGCGATCACGTCGAACAAGAAGAACGGCATGGCGTGCGTGCTCTGGAAGGGGAGCAAGCCGCGGACGGGCACGTACGGTGTCGCGCTCGCCGTCGACGGCACCGCCTCGGTCGAGAAGATCAAGGCGGACGGCAGCGGCCAGTCGGTGTTCAAGCGCAAGCTCCAGTCGGCGCGAACGGTCTACAAGGCTCACGCCGGCGACCTCTTCGGCTTTCAGGTTTCGAACGATCTGAGCATCGGCTGCGAGGTGATCAACGTCTCCTCGAGCGCGGTTGAGCCCCTGTTACGTGGCATCAGGGTGACCTGCCTGCGCTCGAACGGGAAGACAGGGATTCCGAACTCCTACTTCCTGAGCATCTCGTCGAAGTTCGCCGGCGTCGGCAAGTTCGACGCGAAGAGCGCGATCTCGACCTGGAGCTTCGTGAAGCAGCAGCCGGCGGGCTGAACCGCCGGACGGCGGGTGTATCGTCTGAGCCACGGTGACGGCCATCCCCCCGTGGAGCCGGTTGCTGCTCTTCACCGTGGCCGTGACAGGTCTGCTCACCGTGCCTCCCGCGGCGAGCGCCGCGAGCCCCCCGACGGTCCGCCTCCTCTTCGCCGGCGACATCATGCTCGGCCGGGGTGTGGCGCCGGTCGCGGGGGCGGATCCGCAGGGGCTCTTCGCCGGCGTGCGTGACGAGGTCTCGGCCGCCGATCTCGCCGTGGCGAACCTCGAGTCTCCGCTGACCCTGCGCCGGCACCTTCCCGCCTCCGGCCCGAATGCGCTCGAAGCGCGGCCGGCGTCCGCGGCGCTCCTCCGTGAGGCGGGGTTCGACGCGATCGCGATCGCCAACAACCACGCAGGCGATGCCGGTCCGCACACGGTGACCGACACGGTTGCGGCGCTCACCGGGGCGGGGCTCGCCGTCATCGGCGGAGGCTCGTCGGCCGCCGCGGCGTACGCGCCGAGGATCGTCGTCGTGAACGGCGTCCGCGTCGCGCTGCTCGCGTTCGACGCTACCGGGCAGGGACCCCGTGCCGGGGCCGCGACGCCCGGGGTCGCCTCGTGGAACGAACGGCTCGTGCGCGCCGCCGTGCAGCGTGCGCGCCGCGAGGCGGACGTCGTCACGGTCGGCATCCAGGGCGGCACCGAGTACGTGCCGGCGACCGACCCCCACGTCATGCACCTCGCGCGGCAGGTCGCCGCCTGGGGCGCGGACGTCGTCTGGGGGCAGGGGCCGCACGTCGTGCAGCCGATTCGGGTCCTCCACGTGCGCCGCGACGGCCGCCCGACGGTCGTCGCCACGAGCCTCGGTAACTTCCTCTTCGACCAGCACATCCCCGGCACGCAGCGGGGAGCGGTGCTCGACGTGCTCGCCGGCACCGGCGGCGTGCGCGCGTTCCGGATCGGCTTCGTGCGCGCGACGGCGCCGATGCAGTTCCTCGGCTGGCGGCTGCCCCAGGGCGACGCGGTCGCGCTCGGCGGGGACTGGTGGTCGCTGGCGCAGCCGGTCAGGGCGGTCGCCACGAAGGCCCCGCGCTCGCTTGCGCGCTTCCGGGGCACCGTGGTCGACGCGGCGCTCGGAGATCCGGAAGGAAACGGCGGCCGGCAGCTCGTCGTCGCGTTCCGGCGTCCGTTCCGGCCCACCAACATCAGCGGGCTCGTGGCGCGGCGCGAGCTCGTCGACCGGAACGGGCTCACGGCGCACGTCGGCCTCTACCGCCCGGGCGACCTGCAGCCGCTCTGGATCGCCGGCACGTTGCTCCGCCCCGTCGCCGCCGTCGCAGCCTGCGACGGCGCGATCGCCGTCGGCTACTCGACGCTCAACGGACACGCGATCGTCGCCACGGGCGCCTGGCGCTGGGGCGGCTTCGGCTTTCTCACGCTGCCGCAGCTCCCGGGTCGCGGCGTCGCAGCGTGCGCAGACGTCGACGGCAGGCTCGACCCGGTTGTGCTCGAAAGGAGCTCACGATGACGACCCACCGGTCCGTCTCCGCACTGCTGCTCGCCCTCGTGGCCGGGCTCGCCCTGGTCACGGCCGGCTGCCGCTCGAGCAAGCACAACGCAGCGACAGCGACGACGCCCACGACGACGACGGCGGTGCCGTCGGCGCTGCCGACCTCGGCGGTGCAGTTCGGCAAGTACGACGTCGTACCGCTGCTCGCGAGCAACGCTCCCGCGTACGCCGGTCCTGCGACGCCGCACTCGCTCACCGGCGTGAAGATCGTGCCGGCGGTCCGCAAGGACCTGAAGAACCAGGGCGTCTCCGCCGCGCTCGCGAAGAACGGATTCGTCGTCGTCCCGGCCGACATTCGCCTGTTCCAGTACGCGTATGAGGGGAACACGTACACAGGCTGGCCCGTGTTCGTGACGACCGACGTCGCCTACCACGAGTGGCACCAGCTCTACGACAAGACGCTGCGCGATCTCGAGCAGGACGTGCTCCTGCCGAAGCTCGAGAAGCTCGTCTCGGGCTCGATCGTGGCTGCGCATGCGCAGAGCCTGGAGCTCGCCGGCACACCGCTCGCAGACGCCGCCTCACGTGTCGAGCAGCTCTTCGAGGTCGCCGCCGCCGAGCTCCAGCAACCGGTCGAGCTCGGCGCGCTCGCGCAGAAGGAGAAGGCGCTGGTCGACGCGCACGCCGCCGACGTCGCGTCGCCGCTCCTCGGCGTGAAGGTCGACTACTCGCTCTTCACGCCGCGCGGCCATTACACAAGGAACGCGGAGCTGACGCGCTTCTTCCTCGGCATGTCCGTGCTCGGACAGCTTCCGTTCTGCCTGCCGGCGACGTCGGACTGCCCCGCCGGGGTGGAGCCGTCGCGCATCGGGATACTCGCCTCGCGCACGCTCGTCGCCCATCCCGCGCTCGTCTCGCTCTGGCGCTCGATCTACGAGCCGACCGCGTTCCTCGTCGGGCGCGCGGACGACTACACGCCCCTCGAGGTGGGCGCGGCTGCAAAGAGCGTCGATCCCACCTGGCTGCACGATCCGACGCCGCTCGCGAAGGTCGAGACCGTGAAGAGGGTGATCGCAGCGCTCGTCGCGGCCCGGCCGGTGAAGATCAACTCGGAGAAGGCGGCGATTCGCTACCTCGGCACACGCTTCGTGATCGACTCCTATGTGCTCGACCAGCTCATCTACCCGTATGTCGGGACCGGTGACAGGCCGCGGCTGATGCCGTCGGCGCTCGATCTCGCCGCCGTCCTCGGCTCGGACTTCGCGTACCAGCTCGAGAAGAAGGCGGGGGCGACCAGCTACGCGAACTACGACAGCCAGTTCGCGAAGCTCGAGCAGGCGGTCGCTGCACGGCCCGTCGCCGATTGGGGCTCGACCGTCTACGACGCGTGGCTCTACGCGCTCCAGCCGCTGTTCGTCCAGCACGGGAACCAGTTCCCCGACTTCATGCGCACGCCGCTGTGGACGGCGAAGGACGTCCAGACCGGGCTCGGCTCGTACGCCGAGCTCAAGCACGACACCGTCCTGTTTGCGAAGCAGTTCGTGGCGGAGGGCGGCGGCGAGCCCATTCCGGCGCGGCTGAACTGGGTCGAGCCCGATCCGGTCGCGTTCGGACGCCTGGCCGCCGCGGCTGCGCTGCTGCGCGGGGGTCTGTCCGAGCGGAAGCTGCTCACGCCGCGCGCGTCCGCCTTGATTCGGGATGAGCTCGAGCTGTTCACGTTCCTCGAGCGGATCGCGAAGGAGGAGCTCGCGGCGCAGCCGATCGCGAAGGCCGACAACGACCGCCTCACGAACATCGGCGGCGAGCTCGAGGCGCTCTGGTTCCGCACGAGCGACCTGCCCGTGAACGGGCCGGCCACCGCCGACCAGACCGACGCCATCGTCGCCGACCTCGGCAGCAGCCCGCAGGGCGTGCTCGAGGTCGCCACCGGCCGCACCGACCGCATCTACGTGCTCGTCCCCGACGGCAAGGGCGGGTTCGAGGTGGCGCTCGGCGGCGTCTACTCGTACTACGAGTTCACGAGCCCACCCGGCGTGCGTCTCGACGACACCACCTGGCGCGCGGAGCTCGACAAGGCGATGGCGCCCGCGAGGCCGGGGTGGGAGAGCTCGTTCATGGCCGGCAAGCCCGAGCCTGCGCCGATCACGGGGCCGTAAGAGAGGCCGAGCGGGCTCCCGCTCGGCAACCCACCGATCATTAGATTGCGCCGGGTGGCTGAGACGCAGGCAGCGCCGTACTCCGAGCGCACGGCGTGGGCCCGGAGTCTCGAGACGCCGCTGCGCAACTTCCTCCGCACGGAGACGGGGAGCGCCGCAGTTCTGCTCGCGGCAACCGTCGCGGCGCTCGTGTGGGTCAACGCCGACTCGTCGTCGTACGAGCGCGTCTGGAACACGATGCTCTCGATCCGGGTCGGCGGGGCGGGCGTGTCGCAGGACCTCCGGCACTGGCTGAACAGCGGGTTGATGACGTTCTTCTTCTTCGTCATCGGCCTCGAGGCGCGCCGTGAGTTCGACATGGGCGAGCTGCGGGAGCGGCGCAGGCTCGCGCTCCCGGTCGCCGCCGGCGTCGGGGGGATCGTCATTCCGATCGCGATCTTCCTCGCAGCGAACGCAGGCCGGTCCTCGGCTCACGGCTGGGGTGCGGCGATGTCGACGGACACGGCGTTCGCGCTCGGAATGCTCGCGCTCGTCGGGCCGCGCTTTCCCGACCGGCTGCGCGCGTTCATGCTCACCGTCGCCGTCGTCGACGACGTCGTCGCGCTCGTCGTCATCGGCACCGCGTACACAGACCATCTGGCGGCGCGGCCGTTGCTGATCGCGGCCGGCCTCGTCGCGGCGGTCGTCGTCGCGATCCGCGTCGGCGTCCGTCACGGTCTCGTCTACGCGGCACTCGGCGTTGCGGCCTGGGTCGCTCTGTTCAAGTCGGGCGTCGACCCGGTCGTGATCGGGCTGGCGCTTGGGCTGCTGACGTACGCGTCGCCGGCCGCGCGCGTCGACCTCGAGCGCGCGACCGACCTGTTCCGGCTCTTCCGCGAGCAGCCGACGCCGGAGCTCGCGCGCTCGGCGCAGGTCGGGCTGCAGTCCGCGATCTCTCCGAACGAGCGCCTCCAGCAGCTCTACCACCCCTGGACGAGCTACGTGATCGTGCCGCTGTTCGCGCTCGCCAACGCCGGCGTCGAGATCAACGGCAGCTTTCTCGCGCGTGTCTATGTCTCGCCGATCACGCTCGGGATCCTGATCGGCTACCTCGCCGGCAAGCCCGCCGGCGTGCTCGGCGGCACCTGGCTGGTGACGATGCTGAGCCGCGGCCGGCTCCGGCCGCCGGTCGGGTGGGCGGCCGTCGGTGGCGGCGGCGCCATCGCCGGGATCGGCTTCACGGTCTCACTGCTGATCGCGAGCCTCGCCTTCCGCGGCACGCAGCTCGAGCAGGCGAAGCTCGGCATCCTCAGCGCCGCCCTGTGCGCGTCACTCGTCACCTGGCTCGTCTTCCGCGCGACCGCGCGTCTCCCGCAGCGTCTCAAGATCCGCGCGCTGCTGGGAACCGCGGAGACGCTCGTCGATCTCGCCGTCCCCGTCGACGGCGAGCACGACCACGTCCGCGGACCCGAGGAGGCGCCCGTCACCATCGTCGAGTACGGCGACTTCGAGTGCCCGTTCTGCGGGCAGGCCGAGCCGGTGATCCGCGAGCTGCTGGCCGGCTTCGGCGACCTCCGCTACGTGTGGCGGCACCTGCCGCTCAATGACGTCCATCCACGCGCTCAGGCCGCAGCCGAAGCGGCCGAGGCCGCCGCCGAGCAGGGCAAGTTCTGGGAGATGCACGATCTCCTCTTCGACCACCAGGACGAGCTTCGCCCGAAGGACCTCGTCGCCTACGCGGAGCAGATCGGCCTCGACGCGGAACGGTTCGGGGAAGACCTCCGCAAGCACACCGGCGCCGCGCGCGTCGCCGAGGACGTCGACGGCGCCGACCTGAGCACCGTCTCCGGCACGCCGACGTTCTTCGTCAACGGCCGCCGGCACCACGGCGCCTACGACATCGGCACGCTCTCCGCGGCCGTGCGGGCGGCGCGCGCCCGCGCCGCGATCGCCTCGACGTCCTAGTGAGAGAAAGGGGAGGGACGGGACCGCCGCTGCTTGACCGACCGGTCAATCAGCGGTATGGCTTAGCGCTTCATCGTCTCGAGGCAAGGGGGAAGATCGTGACGAAGGCCTGGATGCAGCGCGCCGGCTCCGTCGGACTCGTCGCCGCGCTCGTCGTCGCCGGGACCGCGAGCGCGAAGTCGTCGAAGAGCAAGCCGAAGCCGGCGAATCCGGCCGTCGTCGTCACCGACAAGGGCGCCGTTCGCGGCCTGGTCGAGTCCGGCCTGCGCAGCTTCAAGGGCATTCCCTACGCCGCCCCGCCCGTCGGCAGCCTGCGCTGGAAGGCGCCGCAGCCGGCCGCAGCGTGGAAGGGCGTCAGGGGGGCGACGGGCTTCGGGTCCAACTGCCCTCAGCCTCCCGGCTTCTTCGGCAGGCTGAGCGACAACGAGAACTGCCTCTTCCTCAACGTCTACACCCCGGTCTCGGCCGCGAAGGCGGGATCGAAGCTGCCGGTGATGTTCTGGATTCACGGCGGCGCTCTGATCTCCGGCGAGAGCGACGACTACAACCCGCTTGCGCTCGTCAAGCAGGGCGTCGTCGTCGTCACGATCAACTACCGGCTCGGCCTGCTCGGCTTCCTGGCGCACCCTGCGCTCGCCGCCGAGTCGCCGACGCACTCATCCGGCAACTACGGGTTGATGGACCAGCAGGCCGCGCTCGCGTGGGTGAAGCGGAACATCGCCCGCTTCGGCGGCGATCCCGCGAACGTGACGATCTTCGGCGAGTCTGCCGGCGGCCTGAGCGTCCGCTCGCAACTCATCTCGCCGCTCGCGAAGGGCCTCTTCCAGAAGGCGATCATCGAGAGCGGCGCCTACGCGGAAACGCTGCCGACCGAGGCACAGGCCGAGGCTGCGGGTCAGGCGACGGCCACGGCGCTCGGGTGCAGCGATCAGTCGGCGGCCTGCCTGCGGAACGTGCCGGTCGCGACGCTGACAGCGAACGACACGACGCTCAGCCAGCTCCCGAACATCGACGGGAAGGTGCTGACCTCCGACTACGCGACCGCCTTCCAGAGCGGCGTGTTCAACCGCGTGCCGGTGCTTTCCGGCTCGAACCACGACGAGTGGCGACTGTTCGTCGAGCTGCTCAGCGACCTCTCCGGCAATCCGGTGACCGCATCGAACTACGTGTCGCAGATCCAGTCGCAGTTCAGCGTTCCCGCCTCGCTCGCGTCGGTGATCGCCCAGCAGTATCCGCTCAGCGCCTACGCGGATCCCGCGTACGCGCTCGGGGCGGCCGGCACCGACGTCGCCTTCGCGTGCAACGCGCGGAGGGACGTGCAGAACCTGTCGCAGTTCGTGCCGACGTACCAGTACGAGTTCAACGACGAGGCTGCGCCGAACATCTACCTGCCGGCGCTCGGGTACTCGCTCGGCGCCTATCACGCGTCAGAGATCCAGTATCTGTTCCCGGCGCCGGTTCCGCGGCTCGACGCGACGCAGAATCAGTTGGCGCTGGCCATGCAGAAGTACTGGACGCAGTTCGCGAAGACGGGCGATCCGAACGGCGGCGGCCTGCCGACATGGCCGAAGTACACGGCTGCGACGGATCAGGCGCAGTCGCTCGTCGGACCCGCGCCGTCGACCGAGTCGACCTTCGCCACCGATCACAAGTGCGCGTTCTGGGCGCCGATCATCGGCGGCTAGCCTGCTGTTCGCCCCGCAGCAGTTCGACGAACGGTCCAGCGGAGCGCGACAAGCTGCGCCCGATCCGGATGAGGCCGCGGCGCATCAGTGTCGGTGCGGATGCTCGCGCCGCGGCGATGGCGCAAGGATGCAAGAGTCGTGGTGAACGAGACCGTCTCCGCGCGCGTCCTTGGCAACCTCGTCGTTCCCGCGGGAGGCAAGGTTGGGGCGACGCCGTACGGCCACGTCGACGAGGAGGCGCGCGAGTACGTCATCACGCGGCCGGACACGCCGACGCCGTGGATCAACTACCTCGGCGAGGGACGCTACGGCGGCATCATCTCGAACACCGGGGGCGGCTACTCGTTCGACCGTGACCCGCGCGACCGGCGGGTCAGCCGCTACCGCTACAACGGCGTCCCCGCCGACCAGCCGGGGCGGTACGTCTATCTGCGCGATCAAGAGACGGGCGCGTACTGGAGCGTGACATGGCAGCCGGTGCAGCGGGCCCCGGACGCCTACGAGTGCCGCCACGGCGCCGGCTACACCCGCATTGCGACTGAGCGCGACGACATCGCCTCCGAGCTCCTCTACTTCGTCCCACCGGGGAAGGACGCGCCGCCGTGCGAGCTCTGGGTCATGCGCGTCCGCAACCTCGGCGGCCGGTCACGCCGGCTGCGCAGCTTCAGCTACGTCGAGCTCGGCTATCCGGACGCCCTCGTCGACCAGCAGAACCTCGACTGGGCGCAGCACATAGTGTGCAGCCGCTTCGAGGAAGGGGCCGTCCTGACCGGGACCCTCTTCCGCCCGGACACGACGTTCTTCGCGTCGAGTGCGGCACCTGTCGGCTTCGATTCCGATCGCGAGGCATTCGTCGGCCGCTGCCGCGACCTCGCGGCACCGATCGTCGTCGAACGGGGCGAGCCGACGGGAAGCGAGGCGCCGCGCGGGAACAGCATCGGCTCGCTCTGCCACGAGCTCGAGCTCGCGCCGGGCGAGGAGCGGCGGATCGTCTACGTGCTCGGGATCGCGGCCGACGTTGCCGAGGCGCGGCAGGCGGCCGCTGCGTACCGCGATCCCGCCGCCGCCGACGAGGCGTTCCGCGCGCTGCGCGAGGACTGGGACGCGTACCTCTCACGCTTCGTCGTCGAAACGCCCGACTCGGAGCTGGACGCGATGGTCGACGTCTGGAACCAGGTGCAGTGCCGGACGAACCTCCACTGGTCGCGCTTCGCGTCGGCCTACGAGACGGGCCTGGGGCGCGGCATGGGAACGCGCGACTCGGCGCAGGACACCCTTGGCACGATGCACGCCGTCCCGGAGCGCGCGCGCGAGCTGCTGACCCGCATCTGGCGGCTGCAGTTCCTCGACGGGCACACGTGGCACCAGTTCTTCCCGCTCACGGGCGAGGGCTCCGCGGGGCTCGCGGCCGAGATTCCGGAGTGGCCGCAGTGGTTCTGCGACGACCACCTCTGGCTCGTGATCGCCGTCTGCGCGTACCTGCGGGAGACGGGCGACCTCGGCTACCTCGAGCAGCGCGCCCCGTACGAGGACGGCCCCGCGGAGACGATTTGGGAGCACATGCTGCGCGCCGTCCGCTTCACGCTCGAGCACCGCGGCCCGCACGGGCTGCCGCGCGTCGGCTTCGCCGACTGGGACGACACGATGAACGTCGACCATGGGTCGGGGAAGGCGGAGTCTGTCTGGTGCGGCATGCAGTTCTGCCGCGCGGTGCGCGACCTCGCGGACCTCGCCGACGAGCTCGGGCGCACCGACGATGCCGAGCGCTTCCGCGGACACGCGCGCGACACGGTGGCTGCGGTGAACGCGCACGCGTGGGACGGCGACTGGTACGCGCGGGCCTTCGACGACGAGGGTGAGCCGATCGGCGTCGCGGCCGAGGATCTGCACCGGATCAACATGAACCCGCAGACGTGGTGTGTGATCGGCGAGGTCGCGCCGCCCGAGCGGGCCGAGCGCGCGCTTGCGTCAATGCACGAGCACCTCGCGACCGAGTTCGGGATCGCCCTGCTCGATCCGCCGTACGACGGCGGCAACGAGCGCGTCCGCGGCACCTCGACGTATCCGCCGGGCGCGAAGGAGAACGGAGGCATCTTCTGCCACGCGAACGCGTGGGCGATCATCGCCGCGGCGATGATCGGCAACGGCGACCTCGCCCACGACTATTACCGGCGGATCCTGCCGCTGTTGCGCTCCGACTCCGATCGATTCCTCGTCGAGCCGTACGTCTACTGCCAGAACGTCTGCGGGCCGACGCACCGTCAGTTTGGCATGGGCCGGAACTCCTGGCTCACCGGCACGGCGGCGTGGACGTACGTCGCCGCGACGCAGTGGATCCTCGGCATCCGGCCGACGTACCGCGGTCTGCGCGTCGCGCCGGCGCTACCTGAGACATGGAACGGCTTCCGGGCGCGGCGGCTCTTCCGCGGCGCCGTGCACGAGATCGACGTCGAGCGCGTCGGCCCCGGCAATGGGGTCGCGCTCGCCGTCGACGGTGCGCCGATCGACGGCGACGTCGTGCCGCTGCCGGACGGCCACGACCGCGTCTCCGTGCGCGTGCTGCTCGGTCGCTAGTGGCCGCGTCCACTAGCTTCCGAGCGCGACTGAGAGGTCGAATCAGAATGACGTCTGTGCCGTCTGGCCGCGCTGGGCGGCGCGATGCGGCGTCCTCGGTCGCGCCCGTAGCTTCAGCTACGAGCGCTCCCTGCGTCCTTGCCTCGCACTCGCCCAT
>JBEKEH010000065.1:0-17230 GCA_050013935.1 Gaiellaceae bacterium
CGCGGAGCTGCTGAAGCACGGCCTGCCGCGGCTGGCGGGCGCCGTCCCGCCCGGCAGGCCGCCGACGCTGCCGAGCGGCCACACCGCGGTCGCGGTGTCGCTGGGGCTCGCCCTCGTAATCGCGGTGCCGCCCGTGCTGCGGCCGACCGCCGCGCTCGTCGGCGCCGCCTACGGGGCCGCGATCGCCTTCTCGGTCGTCGTCCTCGGCTGGCACTACCCGAGCGACGCGATCGCCTCCTTCTTCGTGTGCGGATTCTGGGCCACGGTTGTCGGCACGGCGTTGCGCGGGACGCCGCGGCTGGCGCTCTCGTTTCGCGGCGCCGCCGTCGCGGTCGCCGCCGTGGCGCTCGCGCTCGCCGCCGCGGCCGCGCTCGCCTCGCGCCATCCCGTCGCGGTGGCGACCGTGCGCTCGCGGCCGGCGCTCGTCGCAGCCGCCGCGGCGTACGGTCTGCTGAGCCTCGCCGTCTTCGCCGCGGTCGCGCCGCTCGTCGGGGAGCGGGAGCGGGCGTGAAGGTCGCCGTCCTGACGACGTCGTACCCGCGCGACGAGCGCGACCCGGCCGGCCGTTTCGTCGCCGACGCGGTCGAGGCCGTCCGCGCGCGCGGCGTCGAGGTCGAGGTCGTCTCGCCCGCGTCGTTCCGGCACTTCGGGCTCGCCTACGGGCACGGGATCGCCGGCAACCTGCGCGCGCGGCCGTGGCTCGCGGCGTTTGTGTCCGCCTTCCTTTGGTCGTTCCGGCGGGCGGCCGCGCGCGCGGCGCGCGACGCCGACCTCGTGCACGCGCACTGGCTCGCGGCGGGCGCAGTCGCGGCGACGCTGGGGAGGCCCTACGTCGTGCAGGTGTGGGGAACCGACGTCGAGCTCGCGCGCCGCGTGCCGTGGCTCGCGCGGCCGGTGCTGCGGCGCGCGCGGCTCGTGCTCGCCGCGTCGACCTTCCTGGCCAACGAGGCGCGCGCTCTCGGCGCGCGCGAGGTGCGCGTCGTGCCGAGCGGTGTCGCGATTCCGGAGCTCGTCGGCGAGCCGGACGAGCCGCCGCACGTGCTCTTCGTCGGGCGCCTGTCGCGGGAGAAGGGGATCCTCGAGTTCCTCGAGGCGACCGAGGGGCTCCCGCGCGTCGTCGTCGGCGACGGCCCGCTGCGCGCGCGTGTGCCCGAGGCGGTCGGCTTCGTGCCGCCGGGTGAGCTCGGCCCCTGGTACGAGCGGGCCGCCGTCGTGTGCGTCCCGTCGCGGCGCGAGGGCTACGGCGTCGTCGCGCGCGAGGCGATGGCCTGGGGGAGGCCGGTCGTGGCGACGGCGGCGGGAGGACTCGTGGACGCGGTCGAGGACGCTGCGACGGGCGTCGTCGTCCCGATCGGCGACACCGCCGCGCTACGCGCCGCTGTCCTGCGGCTGCTACGGAGCCGCGAGCTAAGGGAGCGCTACGGGGACGCGGGGCGTCGGCATGCGGCGGCGTCGTTTGCCTTCGCCGCCGTCAGTCGTCTGCTCGTGGAGGTGTACCGGGAGGCCGCAGGGCACGAAGCCAGAGCGAATATGCGTCGGCCTCCAGGCGGTGACGCCTGAACGACGCGAAGCCGATCGCCGCTGTCAGCGCGACCATGGCGAGCAGGAGCCCGAGCAGCGACGGCGACGAAACGACGGCGCTGACGCTGGCGGTGAGCGGGGACACACCGCCGTTCGGGAGGAGGAGGCGCTTCGGCGTGGACCCCAGCGTCAGGGAGTGCTGGGGCGCGCCGTAGACCGGCGACAGCGCGACCGCCTTGAGGTCGTTGGCGTTGGCGCCTCCCTGCTTGTCGATCTTGCGCTCGAGGCGATGCACTGCCGAGGGCGTCACGGCCGGCTTCGCCGCGGGCGCCGCTCCCGTCGCGGGCGCCCCCGGCTTCGCCGCGGGCGCCGCTCCCGTCGCGGGCGCCCCCGGCTTCGCCGCGGGCGCCGTTCTCGCCATCGACGGCGCGGCTCCGCCGTCGGCCGTCGGCACCGTCTCGACGTACTGGCTGATCGCGCTCGACCCGCCGGGTGGGCCCGCGGCCGCGCCGTTGCCGACGGCCAGGAGAGCAAGCGCGACAGCGGCGAGAAGCGTGGTGACGGTACGAGCCGATCTTGCCTCGACGCACCGCATGACGCCTGTACGCTATCACGCGTCGTGCTCGAGATCCCCGCTCGCGCCGCCGCGCCCGAGGACGTTCGCCCGCGGTTCAGGCTCTCGAGCCCAACGCTCCTCGCGGCCGTGCTGGCGGTCGCGTTGGGCTGGTTCGCGTACGACGACGGCGGCTATGGAATCGCCGCGCGCTCCTCGCTCGCAATCGGCGTGTGGTGGACGATCGTCGCCACGGTCGGGCTCGGGCTCTGGCCGCTCGTCCGGCCGACGCGGGCGGCGGTCTCCGTCGCGCTTCTCCTCGCTGGGTTCGCCGTGATGACACTCGCCTCGGCGGGCTGGGCCGCCGACGGCGACGGCGCCTTCCAGGAGTTCGACCGGGTCGCGCTCTACCTCGGTGTGTTCGTCCTGACGGTGATCGCCTCGACGCGCGCGAATCGGGGCATGCTCGTCATCGGGCTCGCGGTTGCGCTCTCTTTTGTCTGCGTGATCGCACTCGCGAGCCGACTCCTCGTCGGGCTCTTCCCGACGCGAGGGCTGGCGGAGTTCCTGCCGGCTGCGTCAACGCGGCTGAGCTTCCCCGTCGGCTACTGGAACGGGCTGGGAATCCTCGTCGCGCTGGCGCTGCCGCTCCTCCTGCACCTGGCGACGGTGCCGCGGCGCGACGCCCTTCCGGGCCTCGCGCTCGTGCCTGTCCCCGCTCTCGCGTGCGTCGTCTACCTCACGTCCTCGCGAGGCGCCGTCGCGGCGGCGGTCGCCGGGACGGCCGCATACCTCGCCCTCACGACGCGGCGTCTGTCGGCGTTGAGCGCGCTCGCCGTCGGCGGCGCAGGATCCGCACTCGCCCTCGGCGTGTTGCGACATCGCCCCGAGCTCGTCGACGGCCCCTTCCAGGGCTCGCAGGCGGTCCACGACGGACGCATCGCAGCGCTCCTCATCCTGGCCGTCTGCATCGGCACCGGAGCCGTGTATGCCGTGGGAGCGCGGTACGCGCCTCGCGACCTCCCCTACGGGCAGGCGACCGGACGGGCGCTCGTGCTCGCGCTCGGCCTTCTCGCGGTCGTCGCCGTCGCCCTTGCGCACCCGGTCGCGCGCTTCGACACCTTCAAGGCCGTCCCCGGCACGATCCCCGGGGCGGCGAACGGCTTCGCGCAGGCCCACCTGCTGAGCGGGAACGGGAGTGGCCGCTGGCAGTTCTGGCAGGCGGCGGTCTCGGAATGGCGGACATCGCCCCTCTACGGGCGGGGCGCCGGCTCGTACGAGGCGTGGTGGGCGCAGCACGGGACGATCTCGCTCTTCGTCCAGGACGCGCACTCGCAGTACCTCCAGACGCTCGCCGAGCTCGGAGCCGTCGGGCTCGCGCTCCTCGTCGGCGCGCTGCTGGTCGGGCTCGGCGCCGGCGTCCGAGCCGTCTTCCGCGCCGCCGGGCCGGAACGTGCCGGGACGGCCGCCCTCGCCGCATTGTTCGTGGGCTACGTCGTCGCCGCCGGAGTCGACTGGATGTGGCAGCTCTCCGTCGTCACCGTCGTCGCGATGCTGGCGCTCGGCCTGCTCGTCGGCCCGGCCTCGGCGAGTGGCTCCTCGGTCGGGTTCCGGCCCAGGCTACGGTGGCCGAAGACGGCGAGAATGTTCCCCCTGATCGCGCTCGTCGTCGTCGGCTGGGCCGTCGTCTGCGTCGAGGCCGTCCCGTTCGCGGCCGCGGTCGAGCTCGGGCGCAGCGCGACTGCCGCGGCCGACGGGAAGACGGAGGAGGCGCTGCGAGCCGCACAGCAGGCGCGCTCGATCGAGCCGTGGTCGCCGCAGCCGTATCTCCAGACCGCGCTCGTCCTCGAGGCTGCGAACCGGCTCCACGCGGCACGGCAGTCGGCGCTGGCGGCGCTCGAGCGCGACAGGTCCGACTGGCGCCTCTGGCTGGTGAACGCGCGGCTCGAGACGAAGCTCGGCCACATCCGTACGGCGCAGCGGCTGCTCCTCCACGCGGCCGCCCTGAACCCGAGGTCACCGCTCTTCGTGTCCGTCGTGCGCGGGGGCGCGGGGACGGCGCCTTGATTGTCCCCCCGTTTCCGAGATATGGTCCAGCGATCGGCGCTGTCTTAAGTATGAGTTCAGCGGGGCGCGTTGACGGCCTCGGGTGCGGCAAGAAGGCTTCGGGCGCGGGCGACCGTTGAGGGGATGACTCATTGGACCAATCGGAACTCCTGATCAAGGATCGAGGTCGCGCAGGCCCGGTCGCGGAACCTGCTCGCGGGTATGCGGCGGCGGCGGCGGGTCGGTGGCGTGACGCCGCGCTGCGGCGAGTACTCGCAGCCGCCGACGTGGCCACCGCGCTCGTGGTCTCGGGGTCGTTCTTCGTCGTCGAGCACGATCTCGGGCTGGCGCTCTGGTCCGCTGTCTACGTCCCCGTCTGGATCGTCCTCGCGAAGCTCCACGGCCTTTACGACCGCGACCAGCGCGCGCTCCGGCATCTGACGATCGACGAGCTGCCGTTCATCTTCGCCTGGGCCGTCAGCGCCTCCGCGATCCTCGCCGGCCTGCTCATGCTCGCGCCCGGCGTGACGCTGCCCATTGCGACGCTCGCGCGGTGCTGGCTGATCGCGGTCGTGGCGGCGTTCGTCCTCCGGTCGCTCGCGCGGCTCCTCTGGCGGAAGGCGATGCCGGCGGAGCGCGCCATCGTCGTCGGCGGCGGCGCGTTAGGAGCCGCTGTCCATCGGAAGCTCGCGCTGTTTCCCGACACGCATGCGGTCGTCGTCGCCGAGCTCGGTCAGGACCGCGTCGACGAGCTCTGCGCCGGTCGTGACCTCCGCGGCGCATACGACCGCGTCATCCTCGCGGCGAGCGAGATCGAGGAGCACCACATCGCCGCGCTCGTCGATCTCTGTCGCCGCGAAGGGATGAAGCTGAGCGTCGTCCCGCCCGCGCGCGGGATGTTCGGGACGGCGGTGCAGCTCAAACACATATCCGACCTGCCCGTGATCGAGTACAACACGTGGGACGTGTCGCGCTCCACGCTGCTGCTCAAGCGGGTGCTCGACGTCGTCGTTTCCGCTGTCGCGCTCGTGCTCCTGTCGCCGCTTCTCCTCGCGATCGCGCTCGGCGTCCTGCTCGACAGCGGGTGGCCGATCTTCTTCGTGCAGGCGCGCGCCGGCGTGGGCGGGCGGCCGTTCCCGATGGTCAAGTTCCGGACGATGGTCCCTTCTGCCGAGGAGATGCTGCAACACCTGCTTCCGTTCGAGTCGTTGACGGAGCCGATGTTCAAGTTGAGGGACGACCCGCGGGTCACGCGCCTTGGGGCGCGCCTGCGCAAGACGAGCCTTGATGAGCTGCCGCAGTTCCTGAACGTCTTTATCGGTCACATGAGCCTCGTCGGTCCGCGGCCCGAGCAGATCGAGCTCGTCGAACGCTACGAGCCCGAGCACGAGTTCAGGCTCTCGGTGAGGCCAGGGATGACGGGGCCGATGCAGGTCTACGGCCGGGGCCGGCTGACCTTCGAAGAGCGCCTCGCCGTCGAGCGCGAGTACATCGAGAACCTCTCACTGGGTCGCGATCTCCGGATCCTCGCCATGACGATACCGTGCGTCATGGCGGGGGACGGAGCGTACTGAGCGCTCGCGGGCGAGCTTGTTCCGCGCTCGACGCAGGCGAAGTTGTGCGCGCCCGCTACTGATATGGAGGTGCGGCCTGTCAGGTGGCAGGCGGCATCGAACAGACACAAGAACGCGCAAGGCGGCGCATGGTTGGTCTTGACGAGTAGTCGTCGAAGCGGCGGTTCTCGTGATGCGCTGCAAAACGGAGCGGCGCCGCGTGTCGAACATTTGTTTCGCCGGCCCGACCAGCTTCGTAGGCCGCTTTGCGGCCAACCGGCTTGTCACGCAGCGTCGGCGCCGATAGGCTCGGAGGCCCGCCTGCGCCAAACCACAACGGAGCGATTCTTCTCCTTGCCGATCTCCGAGTTGCCGCTCTCGAAGTGGCGAATATTCGACGTCAACCTTCGTTCCGGCCCGCAGATACGGGAGTACGAGTCAATCGTCGAGCGCATCGCGCAAGACGCACCAGACCGGCTGCTCGACTGGGGCTGCGGCTGGAGTCAGGTGACCGCACTACTGGGGCGAGCCGGGCTAGACGTCAGCGCGTTCGACTATCGCCCAGGTCTCGAGAAAGATGGGCTCTACCCGCTTGAGCGCTATCCTGACATCAACGCGTTCCTGAGTGCCGATCCGGTCAAGCTTCCGTACGAGGCCGATTCGCTCAACGCCGTGCTCAGTTGCGGAGTGCTCGAGCACGTCGGGGATCCCGACGGAAGCCTTGATGAGATCCATCGGATCCTTGCGCCCGGCGAGACACTCTACGTCTACAAACTGCCGAACCGGTACTCGTACGTCGAGCGGTTAGCCAAGGCCGCCGGTGTCTACTACCACGGGCTTGAGCCAAACGACCGAATGTATTCAAAGCGGTCGGCGGTCCGGCTGCTCGAGCGCCATGGCTTCAGGGTCTGTGAGTTCCAGCGTACGAACATGCTGCCGCTCAACCTCACGTCCTTCCTCGGTTCACGCCTCACCGGCCCGGTCTGGGCCATCAACCGTTTGCTCGCCCGGATCCCGGTCGCGAATCTCGTGTCGACGAATCTCGAGCTCGTCGCAACGATCCCGCGTTAGCGATGATGACCGAAGCGCTCGGTGAGGGACGTTGGCGGTTCGCCGTGCAGTCGCCGTTCACGCTCTTCGTCGAGTTGCCGTTCTTCGCGACGCTGCCGATCGAGCGCATCCTGACCGTCGACGTCGCCGGCTTCACGATCCGCCCCGCCTACCCCTTCATGGCGGCGTTTCTGATTCTCCGGCGTTCCCGGATTGGTGCAGGACTCCGTGCGATGCCTGTCGCTGTGCTCGTCGCAGCCGCAACCATTCTCTCCCTCATCGCGACGTACGACCGCCGCCAGTCGGCCGGCTACGCGCTCTGGGCGCTCTTCACGATTCTCTTCGCTCTCGCCGCTGTCGGCACGCTCAGCACCGATCGCGGCGCGCTCGACCGCTGGACCCGGCTCGCCATCTGGACCGGAGCCGGCTGGAGCATCGTTACGGTCGGCCAGTGGCTCGGCGCCCTGGCGGTCCCCAGCCTCGCCTACAGCTCGGTCGGCAGCGTGCCGCGTGTCCAAGCTCTTGCGTTCGAGCCATCATTTCTCGCGTTCTACTTCGCGCCACTCCTGATGCTCGCCGCAGGGACATCCTCGCGCGTCGCCCCTCCCCTGATCCTCGTCGGGCTCCTGCTTACGACCAGCCGAACCGGTCTCGCGGGCCTTGCGGTCGGCGCACTCGTCCTGCTGGTCGTCGCCCCGCGGCCGACGCGCCGCCGGGCGCTCCAGCTCGCTCCGTTGGTGATCGTACCGCTGGCCGCGATCCTCCTGATCTCGCGCTTTGCGTACCTCGACTTCGTGACGAAGATTGTGACCCTCCGGGATCCAGCGTCGATCACGCCGCGGCTGCAAAGCTGGACAGACGCGTGGAAGCTATTCCTTGCCCGACCGGTGACGGGAGTCGGAACGGGTGCGTACGGAGCCGCTGCGCACGCGCACGGCATCGATCTCGGCGGCGCGACGTCGCAGATCAAGACGACGAACCTCGTGCTCGAGACAATGGCGGAGCTCGGGATCGTCGGCCTGGTTTCCTTCGTCCTCTGGGCATTCGGCCCGGTGCCCGAACTGTGGCGGGCGCGGGCCTGGGACGCGAGAGCGCGTGCGCTCCTGGCTGCGATCGCAGCCGCGATCGCGATGTTTCCGTTCGTCCAGACCTGGTGGGTGCCGTACCACTGGTTACCCTGGATCCTCGCATTCGGGCTTCGCGCCGAACTCCGTACCGGCAAACCCCTGCGAGCGGCTGTCGCCCCTAGTCTAGGCCGACCCCGCTCCGCGGAAGGCCAGCGCTCGGGCGAGCGATGCCAGGACGCCGTCGGCGACGCGGGCGCCCGGCTCGCTGACCGGCGGCCGCGTCGGCCTTGCAACAGCATCGTCGAGCGCGGCCCGCAGCTCATCGAGGCTGCTGGGATCGAACAGGACGGCCGCCTCGGCCGGCAGTTCCGTCATTGCGCCTGTCCGGCTTGCAGCGACCGGGAGGCCTGACGCCGCCGCCTCGAAGGCGGGCAAACCGTAGCCTTCCTCCAGGGAAGGAAGCACGAGCGCGCGGCTCGTCGCAAGGAGCCGGTTGAGCTCAGGCTCGTCGACCTCAGGCCGCACCTCGACTGCCCGGAGGCCTTGCGTCTGTACCCATGCCCGCAACGGCTCGACCTCGCCGGGCCAGCCGCCGACGATCCGGAGCCGCCCGCCGTCCCGCGCGAACAACGTCTGGGCGAACGCGAGGCTCAGCCGCTGCAGATTTTTGTGACGATCGAACCTGCCGATGTAGACGATAACCGGCTCCTGCAACAACTCCTTGCGCAGACGCGCTACCTCGCGTGCGCGGGCCACGTCGAGCGGATAGCGCACGAGGTCGACCCTGTCGGGCTCGACGCCGAGGTCTTCGACTATACGGCGGCGCGAAGCCTCGCTCGGGGTGAGCACGCGGGTGGAACAGCGCGCAGCTCCGGTGAAGAAGGCGCGCTTGGCCAGGCGCTGTGGCGAGGATCCGCCGTACCGCAGTGGGATCGTGTCGTGGATGAGGGTGACGGACTGACGTGGGCGGAGCGGCCGGATCTGGTGCATGAAAAGGGTGATGTCGGCGCGCGGTAGCTCGAGCATCCTTCGCTGCCCGAAACACGCGCGTGGATCGCCGCTCGTCGCAACGATCTCGCTACCAGGAAAGGCGACCGGAGCGAGCTTGGTCGAATCGCCCCACAGCACCCAGTGCCCCGGGGGCGGATCCTCGGCGAGCTCTCGCAGCAGCATCTCGGTGACGCGGCCCGCACCGCCGAGGCCGAGCCATCGTGCATCGAGCAGTATGGTGCGTCCGTCGAACGCGGCCGTCAGCGCCTGCCTGCGAGTCTGCGGGGTACCCGCGCGACCTCGATGATCCAGGCAGCGCGCCGCCCGTAGTGCTTGCGAAAGAAGTGAGTCTGGCTCTGGGCGTACAGCGCGGTGCGAGCCCGTTTCCCGCCAGAGCTGGCTCCGCCATGGTGGAGGACGCGGAGACCGGGAAAGTACGCGGCTCGATAGCCGGCGGCGGTCGCGCGCGCGCCGAGGTCGACGTCCTCGAAGTACATGAAGAAGCGCTCATCGAAGCCGCCGAGTCGCTCGAAGAGGTTGCGCGGGATGAAAAGCGCGGCCGCGGTGACCCAGCGAATGTGGCGGGAGGTCGAGCGACCCGGCAGACGGAGCAGCGTCCCGAGTACGGTCGGCATTGGCCCGAACGTGTCGGTTTGCGGGGAGCCGTCGGGGAGCTCGAGCCGGGGGACGAGCAACCCGAGCTCGGGGGAGCGCCCGAACGAAGCCACGGCATCGTCGATTCCCGCGCCTGCGAGCTCGGCGTCGCTGTTGAGCAGAAAGAGGACGTTGCCGCTCGCCTCCCCGGCCCCGCGGTTGTTCGCAGCCCCGAACCCGTCATTCCTGGACTCGATGAGTTTCGTTCGGGGCGACTGCGAAACGATCCCGCGGGGATCGGTGTTGCGAGTGTTCACGACGATGATTTCGTAGTCGACGCCACGGGCATGTTTCTGAATCGAGCGCAGGCAGTTGCCGAGAAGCGCGTCCGTCTCGCAGTTAACGATGATGATGGACAGTTGGATCATCACATGAGCCACCGGTGGGTCATGATCCCGTCACGTCGTGCGCTATCAGCCTCCGCCCAGCACCAGCAATAGATGCTCAGCCTCTGCGCGAATCGCGCTTAGGCCGCAAGTCGTAGACTAGCGGAGACCCACTTGAAAGCATTGACGTCCAAGGGAGAGATTGATCTATTCCGTAAGTGTAGTGATTCCCGCTTTTAATGAAGAGGCGCGGATCGGACGCGCTCTTCACTCTGTGCTGCGACAAACTCGGCGCGCCGACGAGATAATTGTCGTCGATGACGGCTCGACCGACGAAACCGCCGAAGTCGTACGGTCATTTTCGGAAGTGTTCTATGTTCATCAACGAAACCTCGGTAGAGCAGCGGCGAGGAATAGAGGCATTCAAACAGCACGTAGTCAACTGGTAGCATTTTTGGACGCCGATGACGAATGGACGTTGGACAAGCTTGAGAAGCAGCTTACTTATATGGCGAAGGTCGGCGCACGGTTTGCGTACACGGACACGTATTACATAAGTGGTTCGAAGCGACAGCTATTTAGCTCGATCGCCACACCTCGGACTGGTCAAGTGCTTCGCGATCTCGTTTCAGCGAGTTTCATAACCACCAACACGGTCATCGTCGAGCGTCGCTTGCTCAAGGAGCACGGTGGCTTTGACGAAAGGCCCGCCTATTACCTCAACGAAGACTATGCGTTATGGCTACGTCTGGCAAATGCCGGGGTTGAGTTTCACTATCTTGACGAGCCACTCGCCGTCTATCACGCTGCGCACGCCGCCGGGCGTGCATCCGGGCGTGCATACAGAGCTCGCATGGAACAGTCGTTCGTTCAGATACTCGAGGAGTACATCAGTGAGCAGAAGGTTGCACCTGATGTGGCGAGAGCGGCCAGGAACACGATCAGCCGGATCTCCGCACGGACCGCGTTGAGACACGTCGTCGACCGGCGCTGGCGGTGCGCAAGCCGTTGCACCGCGCGCGCCTGGCGCTACAGAAGCCTTCATGTCGCATGGCGCGGCCTCAGAAGGGCTCTACGTTACGTAAGTCCTCGGTGACCTGCCCTGTCGGTCTCGGAGGCGCACGGAGAAGCGCGAGCAGTACGTCTTCCAACACACCCGTCGGATTGGTCTGTTCACAGAACTATGACTACAGCCGAATCCACGCTGTAGGAATAAAATCGCGCGAGTACAACTGGTCCGAGACCACGGATAGGCTGATACGACTGATCGAGAAGGTACAGGTCCCTCCACGCGTTGGGTTGAGGCCGAGACTCATATTCTGGGAGTACCTGGTGCTGAAGGGCCGGATCTCGCTTAAGAAGCGCGGAGTGGCCGGCACTGTCGGCAAACTCCTCAAGAGGCCATAGGTGAAGACGCCGCGAACGAGTGTCATCATCCCCAACTGGAACGGCTCCAAGTTTCTCTCGCCCTGCCTAGAGGCACTGAAACGGCAGTCCGATCAAGACTTCGAGGTGATAGTAGTCGATAACCACTCGACCGACGACTCCCTGCAGACCCTCGAGAAGGATTTTCCAGAGGTGCGGGTCGTCCAGCTTGATAAGAACTACGGGTTTGCTCCTGCGATCAACCGAGGAGTAGAGCAGGCGAGGGGGGAGTACCTCGTCTTTTTAAATAACGACACCGAGGCTGAGCCAAATTGGCTGCAGGAGCTGGCGCGGGCCATGAAAGATAATCCCAAGGTGGGCGTGGCTGACAGCAAGATCATACTATTCTCGGACCGGTCCAAACTCGACAGTGTTGGCATCGAATACAGCCGATGGGGGTTTTCGACCCCGCGGGGCAGGGGACAGGAAGAGTCGCAATTCACTCAGGATACCGAAGTCTTTGCATGTTGCGGCGGCTCGTCAATTCTCCGTCGAGAGCTCATTGAGCAGATCGGCGCTTACGACGAGAGTTTTTTTGCCTACCTGGAGGATGTCGACCTCTCATACCGCATTCGGCTAGCGGGCTACATATGCGAGACTATTCCGACGTCCCGGATCTATCATCATTTGGGTCAGACGAGCGGGGGACTCACTCCCTTCACGCGGTACCATTCAATAAAGAATCTCTGGTTGGTATATCTCAAAAATTCTCCCCGAGAGGTTCTCTGGCGTACGCTTCCGCGGTTCCTCTTGCTGCAGGGGCTTCTGCTCCTCTCGGCCCTGAGACATGGACAAATTCTCCCCCCGTTTAAGGCCTATGGGTATCTGCTGGCGCACTTAGGTGCGGTGTTGCGGGCTCGTCGAAACATCCAGAGAGGGATGACTGCGGATTGGAGAGGTGTGTATAAGGCTATGGGGAGAGAGCTTCCGCCCCACTTGAACCCCCTCAGGAGATCTCCATGAAGGTTGCGCTGGATGTGCGGTGGTTGCGTAGGGGTCGGGTCGACGGGATCGGTCGGGTTGTGCTTTCACTGGTCCCCGAGCTAGTAAAGGATCGGTCTATCGAATGGACCCTGCTCTACCATGAGAAGTCGTCACGTGACTTGCTGGAGCCGAGGCTCGAGTCAGTGAAAGTTCGGTGGGAGAGGGTGCCGTTTCCGATCCTGAGTGCCACTGACCTGCTGAAGCTCCCCGGCTTTTTGAGAGAACTGGGTGTGGACACGTACCTGACTTTCAACTACGTCACCTCCCCTCTCCACCGGGGGTACCGCAGCCTGGCGGTAGTGCAGGACCTGATCCAATTTCACTACAAGGAGGGGGTAAAGCAAGCTCGAGGAGCGATGCGGATCTTCTACGCGACGAGATTGCCGACGCGCCTCATCCTCTCGCGGCTGGATCGCTTGATCGCCCCGTCACAGAATACCGCTCGTGACTTGAGCCGTTTGTTTGGTGTGGATGAACGAAAAGTATCGGTGATCCCTTGGGGGGCAGAGCGTCCGCCTGAACTTTCTGACGAGGAGCTACAAAAGGGGTTGGCCGCGCTCAATCTCGACAAGGATTACATCCTCTACGTCGGGCGCTATGAGCCGTACAAGAATGTCGGGAGCCTGATCGAGGCGCACCAGAGCTTGAGCAGGGAGCTACGCGGGGCTCACCCACTCGTTCTGGTCGGCAACCTCCCGGATGATCTCAAGGTCAGGATAGCCGGCGATCGACAAATCCGGGCCGTTGGCCAGCTGGAGAGCCTGGAGGCAGTCTATATGGGAGCGGCGTTATTTGTCTTTCCTTCCAAGTATGAGGGTTTTGGCCTACCGCCCCTGGAGGCGATGACTCGGGGGATACCGGTGGTAACGACTCACTTTGCGTCGCTACCCGAGGTAGGGGGGGACGCGGCTATCCAAACGGATGGAACACCGCCTGAGTTAGCTAAGGCAATAGAGCAAGTCCTCACAGATCAGAAGCTGTCCCAGAAGCTCATCGCCGCGGGGGGAGAGCAGGCACAGCGGTTCAGTTGGCAAAAGACGGCGGAGCAAGTGACCGCCATTCTCAGCGCGACCCAAGAGCTTTGATGCAATAGGTGCGTGGAATTACCCCAACGCTTCAGCTTCTACCTTCTCGCGGGCGGTCAGGGTGCGCGCGAACCGGTCGAGCTTCGCGACGATCAGGCCGCCAGTCTCGCCGCGCTCGATCCGCTCGAGCGCCTGCTGGAAGAGCGGCCTGTCCATGCCGCCGCCGAACTGGTCGAGCTCCTGCCAGGTCTTCGCCGAAGCGGCAGGCGCGGGCCGTGTCAGAGCGTCGATCGCCGCGGGTAGGGACTTGCGCGCTGCGCGCTCGCATCTACGCCAGCGCCGGATCGTACGCGCCGCGGCCCACGTTGTCCGGGCTGCGATCCGCGATCCCACTCTGACCTTTTCACGATTCCAGCGGTACCGCGCGTTCCGCTTCTAGTCCGGCTGATCGAGCGCCGTGTCGATCGCGCCACGGACTCGTGCCACCGTACGCTCCCACGTATAGTCGCGCTGGTCCGTCCCGGGTTTCACGCCGGGCTGGTTAGTTGGTTTTCGTTGTGTGACCCGAGTTCCGCACGTGCTAGGCGGATTCGGGCGTTTCGGCGGCCGGCTTTGGCTTGGTTGAGCGGTTCAGGCTGTTCGGCGCTCGAGATTTTGTAGGCACACGCTTTGGCCGTGTTTGTGTCTTTCTGTCCGGTGGGGCTGTCATTGTGTAGGCACTGTGTACCTGCGAGCGACGGTGCGGCGGACGAAAGTCAAGTCCCAGGACGTGGTGTAACTCGTCGGCTGCTCACGCTGCGGTGAGCTCGCGCGTCTGCTCTCTGTCCTTGTCTGTTTCTTCTTTCTCTTGGTCGATGAGCTGTTCGAGCGAGTGGGCGCTCAGGTAGCGACGGCCGACGAGCCACTCGTCGTTCTGTTCGATGACGACGCTGGCGGCGAGCCGGATCAGGGCGCGGTCGTTGGGGAAGATGCCGACGACGTCGGTGCGACGGCCGATCTCGCGGTTGAAGCGCTCGAGCGGGTTGGTGGAGCGCAGCTTCGTCCAGTGGTCGGCGGGGAAGCCGTAGAAGGCGAGCAGGTCCTCCTCGGCCTCCTCGAGCAGAGCGGCCACCCGCGGCAGCGGTTTGCGTAGCCGCTCGAGCGCTTCGCCGAGCTGCTCGCGCGCGGCGGCGGCGTCGTCGTTGTCGAAGATCGGCCGGATCAACGCGGCCAGCATCGGCTGCTGCTCGCGGCGGGCGTGGCCGAGCGCCTCGCGGAGGAAGTGCACGGTGCAGCGCTGCCAGGGGCAGCCGAGCACCTGAGCGATCGCCTTCTTCAGGCCCGCGTGCGCGTCGGAGACGACCAGCCGCACGCCCGTCAGGCCGCGCTCGACCAAGCCGCGCAAGAAGCTGCGCCAGAACGCTTCCGTCTCGGCCTCGCCGACGTCGAGGGCGATCACCTCCCGGTAGCCGGACTCATGCACCCCGTAGGCGAGCACGAGCGCCTTCCTGACGACGCGGCCGCCGTCCCGGACCTTCTCCACCTTCGCATCGAGCCACAGGTACGGGTAGGCGCCCTCGAGCGGCCGGTTGCGGAACGCCTCGACCTGCTCATCGAGGCCAGCGCAGATCCGTGAGACCTCGCTTTTCGAGACACGCAGGCCGAGCGACTCGACGACCTGGTCGACCTTGCGCGTCGAGACGCCGGCGACATACGCCTCCTGCACGACCGAGACGAGCGCCTGCTCGCTCCGACGCCGCGGCTCCAGGAAACTCGGGAAGTAGCTGCCGCGGCGGAGCTTCGGGATCGCCAGCTCGAGCTCGCCCGCACGCGTGTCCCAGCGCCGCGCTCGGTAGCCGTTGCGGTGCGTCAGCCGCTCCTCCGGCGCTCGCTCCCCACGAGCGGCACCCACGAGCTCGGACACCTCGGCCTCCATCAGCTGCTGCACCACCCAGGTCAGCGACTCGCGCAGGAAATCGAGCCCCTCCTCCTCGAGCAGGTAGCTGACGACCTGCTCAGCCGTCATCCTCTTCGTCTCGGCCATCGCGGTGACTCTCCTCTCGTCGTGATCCTTGGTCGGACCGACGAGTCTGAGCGCCGCGGTGGCCGGACCAATCTCCGGCTCCGTCCGACACGCTCCTACACCACGCTACGGGACGTGACCCGGACGAAGGGCGGCGAGCTGGTGCGCTATCTCCAGCTGGCGCACAACGAGCGCAACGAGCGCGGGGTGCCGGTGGCCAGGGTGATCCACAACTTCGGCCGCGAGGACAAGCTGGATCGGGAGGCGCTTCGGCGGCTGGTGGGCTCTATCCAACGTTTCCTCGGCAGCGAGGAGACGCTACGTGCCCAGGCGCCGGAGGGCTTCCGGTTCCTCGGTGCGCCAGAGGCGGGCGGGCCGCACGTGCTCGATGCGTTGTGGTCGCAGCTGGGGATCGGCAAGGCGATCGCGCGCGTGACGGGTCGCGGCCGCGGCCGCGCCGGCGTGGAGCGGGCGATCTTCGCGATGGTCTGTCAGCGCTGTCTGGAGCCGGCCTCGAAGCTGGAGGCGACCCGCTGGCTCGGCCGCGACGTCGTCATCGACGGCATCGAGGGCGTCTCCGACGACGAGCTCTACCGGGCGATGGACTTCCTGCTCGACTGCTCGGAGCGCGTGCAGGAGTCGGTCTTCTTCTCGCTCGCCAACCTGCTCAATCTCGAGGTGGACGTGATCTTCTTCGACACCACCTCGACCTACTTCGAGATCGATGTCGACGAGGACACGCTCGACGAGGAAGAGCCCGCTGGTCGTCCGTTGCGGCGGCTCGGCCACTCGAAGGACCACCGGCCCGACCTTCCCCAGGTGGTGATCGGGCTCGCGGTGACCCGGGAGGGGATCCCGGTCAGGGTGTGGGTCTGGCCCGGCAACCGCAACGACCAGACGCTGGTCGAGCAGGTCAAGCGCGACCTCGCCGGCTGGCGGCTCGGGCGGGCGATCTACGTCGTCGACTCCGGCTTCTCCGGCCGCGACAACCTCCGCCATCTCCGCTCCGGCGGCGGCCACTACATCGCCGGCGTCAAGCTCCGCTCCGGCATGCCCGAGACCGAGCAGGCGCTCTCGCGGCAGGGCCGCTACCGGCAGGTGCGCGACAACCTGCGCGTCAAGGAGGTCCGGGTCGGCGACGGCGACGCGGCCGTCCGCTACGTCGTCTGCCACAACCCGGCCGAGGCCGAGCGCGACCGCACCAAGCGGCAGCAGCGCATCGAGCGGATCGAGGCCGAGCTTGCCCGGCTCGACGCGCAGCGCCAGCGCGCGAAGACGAAGACCGAGCGGGAGCAGCATCTGCGCGGCGAATGCGCGCTGCGCGACCACCCGACCCTCTCCCGCTACCTGCACCAGACAACAAGCGGCCGGCTCTCACTCGACCGGGCCAGGATCGCCGCCGAGGAGCGGCTCGATGGCAAGTACCTGCTCACCACGTCCGACCCGAGCCTCTCCGCCGAGGACGTCGCGCTCGGCTACAAGCAGCTCCAAGAGGCGGAGCGCTCCTTCCGCGACCTCAAGGGCACGCTGCTGCTGCGGCCGGTCTTCCACCGCAAGGACGAGCGCATCCGCGCCCACGTGCTGATCTGCTTCCTCGCGCTCGTGCTCGTCCGGCTCGCCGAAACCCGCAGCGGCGAGACCTGGCGCACGATCCGCGCCGAGCTCGGCCAGATCCGCCAAGGCCACTTCCGCTCAAGCGACGGCGACTTCACCCAGACCAACGAGCTCAGCCGCCGCCAGCGCGACCTCCACGCCGCGCTCGCCGTCCCCGAGCCGCCCCGCTTCGGCCGCATCACCCCCGCCGCCACTCAGCCGGCGTAGGCACACGCCACAACCACCCCAGAAACGCCGCAACCCCGCTGCCCATGCGGGATCGCGGCACCCACGCACACCTACGCCATGCGGAACTCCGGTGTGAAGGACCCTGGGAATCTTGGAGGCTCCGGAGCCAGGCTCTGTCCTGGTGGAAGGAGATGCTCCTGCGATGGCGAGACCGAGGAAGTACCCCGATGAGTTGCGTGAGCGTGCGGTCAG
>JBEKEH010000066.1:0-17168 GCA_050013935.1 Gaiellaceae bacterium
TCCGGGCAGAGCTGCGCGCCGCCCGCGCCGCAGACGAGGCACCGCTGCGGGAGGAGCAGGTCAAGCACCGTTCGACGCTAGCGCCGCGCCACACCCGCGTCGCCCCGCGCCGGGAAGCTGGCACAAAGCTGTGACACTTTCGCCTGCTTCAACAACGACCGTTCGCTCGCCCACTGCGCCGTGGCCGGAGGCTAACGCCGCAGGCGTTAGGCGCAGGCCGACCACACGCGGGCGGGGATGTCGCAGGCACCACCGCCCGCGCTATCCGACCCACTGCCCCTCGCCAGAGAAAAGGACGCCGGCTCCGCCGGCGTCCGCTCCGCGAAGCCGAAACCCGAACCCGCGAAGGGCGTCAGCCCTTCGCGGCAACCGCGAGGCCTTCGGCGTTCTCGCGCAGCGCGTCGAGCTGGGCGAACGCCTCGCGCCAGGTGTCGGTCGAATGCAGGTCGAGCCCGAACGGCGCGAGCAGCTCTGCCGGCGACGCCGAGCCGCCGGCGCCGAGGAAGTCGAGGTAGCGCGGCACGAACGCCTCGGGATCCTCCCGGTAGCGGCCGTACAGCAGCAGCGCGACGAGCTGCGCGAACGAGTAGGCGTACGTGTAGAAGCGAACGTGGATGAAGTGCGGGATGTACGACCAGCCGACCCGGTAGCTGTCCGGCAGCGCGAGCGCGTCGCCGTAGTAGAGCGCCTGCTGCTCCTGCCACACCTCGGACAGCCGCTCGGCGGTCAACGCCCGTCCCTCCGTCCGCAGCCCGTAGGCGCGCTGCTCGAAGCGTGCGAGCACCGTCTGCCGGAAGATCGCGGCGAATGCGTTCTCCACGCGGTCGGAGGCGAGCGCCGCCCGCGTCTGCGGGTCCGTCTCCGCCTCGAGCAGGTAGTCGTCGGCGAGGGACTGCGCGAAGGTCGAGGGCACCTCGGCGACCGGGATGCCGGTCCGATGCGAGCGCCACACCTGGCGCTCGAGCGAGAGCACGTTGTGCGTCGCGTGGCCGAACTCGTGCGCGAGGGTCGTCACGTCGCGCAGCCGCTCAGTGTAGTTCAGCAGCACGTACGGGAGCACGGACTTCGTGACGGCGGTGCAGTACGCGCCGGTTGCCTTGCCCGGACGGGGCGGCGCGTCGACGTGCCCGGCGTCGAGGCAGGTGCGGAAGATCTCGGCCAGCCGCGGCGAGAAGTTGGAGAACGAGGTCTCGACGACCTCCACGGCCTCCGGCCACGAGAACGCGCGCGCCTCGCCGAGGGGCGCGTACTGGTCGGCGAGGTCGAGCCGGTCGAGGCCCATCAGGCGCGCCTTCGCACGGAACCAGCGCCGCGCGATCTCGTAGCTCTCCTCGGTCGCGCTCATCATCGCTTCGACCGTCTCGCCGTCGAGCTCGTTGCTCATGTTCGTCGGCTGCATCGGGTCCGTGTAGCCGCGCAACCGGTCGAGCGAGAGGCGGTCGCCGACGAGCGCGTCGTAACAGGCCGAGAGCACGTCCGCGCGCGGCTCGAGCCCCTCCAAGAGCGCCGCCTGGGCCGCGAGCCGGAGTGAGCGGTCGGGGCGGTACAGGTAGGAGAGCAGCGTGCTCACCGTGTGCGGCTGCTCGCCCTCGCCGGCGTCGAAGGGGATCTGGAGCGTCGCGACCTGGCGGTCGTGCAGCGCCTGCCACGCCGAGATCGTCGGCCCGCGCGCGTTGAGTGCCTGCTCCTCCGGCTCGCTGAGCACGTACGGCTTCTCCTCGCGCTCGACGCGCAGCTTGTGCGCGAACGGCGCGAGCTCGGGCGAGGCGAGCAGGGCCTCGGCAGGCTCGTCGTCCAGCGCGATCCACTCCAGGCCGAGAAAGACGAGCGCGTTCTCGACCTCGGCGCCGCGGTCGCGCGAAACCGTGGCGAGATCGTTCGCCTCGGCGTCGGCCGCGTCCATGCCCAGGCGCAGATACGTGTAGACCTGCAGGCGCGAGTAGTCCTGCTCGAGCTCGTCGGCCTCGTCGAGCAGCGCGCGGAGCGCCGCGGCGTCGAGCTCGGCGATGCGCCCCCTGTAGCGGGAGGCGAAGTCCGCCGCCCGCTCGACGAGCGCGGACCACTCCTCGCGCGCCGCCTCGGCTCCCGGGGCCAGGTCGGACAGATCCCAGCGCACCTCATCGGTGCGCAGCTCGGCGCTCGTCATCGCAAGGACTCTAGTTAGTCCGGCGAGTACGCGGCGCGCGCCGGCATGCCTGCACGCGCGCGCAAGCGGTTGTCCGCTGCGAGCAGCTGGCCGGCGTCGCCGATGTCGTACCAGCCACCGGCGAAGCGGTATGCATAGACGGGCTCCCGGCGGTGGAGCCAGGCGATGAGGTTCCCCGGCTGATCGGGCGGGTTGCCTTCGTCGAGGTACGCCGCGACCAGCCGTACGTGGGCGCGCGCGTACAGATACGTCGCCGTGGCGATCAGCGTGCTCGCGGGATCCTCCGGCTTCTCGACGAACCCGACGATGCGGCCGTCGGCGTCGACGTCGACGACTCCGTACTTCCGGGCGAGCTCTCGGTCGCCGACGTCGTACACCGCCACCGCGCTCGCGCCGTCCCTGGCCCGCCAGAACTCGATGTAGTCCGCCAGCGAGAAGTCGAAGAGGTTGTCGCCGGCGATCACGAGCAGATCGTCGTCGAGCTGCGCCTCCTCGCAGACGAAGCGGATGTTGCCGATCGCCCCGAGCCGCGTCTCGTTCGTCGTCGTGCCGTCGTCGTGCACGTGCACGTCCTTGCCCGCGGCCCAGCGCCGGAACTCGGGCGCGAAGCGCCCGTTCGTTGCGAGGTGCACCTCGGCGATGCCGGCTTCCCGGATCTTGTCCAGGATCCAGTCGACCATCGGGCGGCCGCCCACCGGCAGGAGCTGCTTCGGGATCGCGTCCGTGAGTGGGCGGAGCCTCGTGGCGTAACCGGCGGCGAGGATGATCGCCTTCATGCCGCCGCGTGCGTCCCTGCCAGCGAGTCGGTGTACGGAGCGCGATGCACGCCTTCCTCGGTCACGATCGCTGCGATCAGGCCCGCAGGCGTGACGTCGAAGGCGGGATTCCGCGCCGGGAAGCGCGCGGTCACCTCGCTCGGATCGCGCTCCTCGATCGGGATCTCTGCGCCCGTCGCCGTCGCGAGGTCGACGGTCGAGGTCGGTGCGACGACATAGAGCGGGAGCTCGTGGTGCGCGGCGAGCACGGCCAGCGCATACGTGCCGATCTTGTTCGCGGTGTCGCCGTTGGCGGCGATCCGGTCGGCGCCCGTGACGACGAGGTCCACCTCGCCCCGCGCCATCATCGACGCCGCCGCCGAGTCCGCGATCACCGAGTGCGGGATGCCTGCCACCTCGAGCTCCCAGGCGGTGAGGCGCGCACCCTGGAGCAGCGGCCGCGTCTCGTCGACGAGCACGTGCTCGAGCAGGCCGCGCTCCCAGGCGGCGCGGATGGCGCCGACCGCAGAGCCGTAGCCGCCGGTCGCGAGCCCGCCGGCGTTGCAGTGCGTGAGCGCACGGGTGCCGGGTGCGAACAGGGCCGCCGCGTGCTCGGCCATGCGCCGGCAGCGCTCGACCTCCTCCCGGTGGAGCGCCCGCGCGCGCTCAGGCGTCGGGTCGGCCCGCATCGCCTCGAGCGCCCAGGCGAGGTTGACCGCCGTGGGGCGCGCGGCGCCGAGCGTCGCCGCCGCCGCCGCGAGGTCCTCGCCCTGCAGGGCGGCGAGCGCGAGCCCGTACGCGGCGGCGACGCCGATCGCCGGCGCACCGCGGACGGCCATCGTCCGGATGGCCTCCGCCACCTCGACGGCGGAGCGGCACTCGAGCTCGACCTCCTCGTCGGGCAGACGGCGCTGGTCGAGGAGGACGACCCGCGGGCCGCTCTCCTCGAGCCGCACGATCTGCTCCGGTTCTAGGTTCCTTCGTCCCACGAGGCCAGGTACTTCGCCTGCTCCTCGGTGAGCGTGTCGATCTCGATGCCCATCGTCGCGAGCTTGAGCCGCGCGATCTCCCGGTCGATCTCGTCGGGCACCGGGTAGACCTTGCGATCGAGCTCACCCGCGTGCTGTACCGCGTACTCGACGCCGAGCGCCTGATTCGCGAAGGACATGTCCATCACGAGCGCCGGATGGCCCTCGGCGGCGGCGAGGTTGACGAGCCGCCCGTCCGCGATGAGATACAGGCGCCGGCCGTCGGCGAGCGTGAACTCCTCGACGAACTCGCGCGCCATCCGCGTCTC
The DNA here is from genome assembly GCA_050013935.1 of Gaiellaceae bacterium. GTDB lineage: Bacteria > Actinomycetota > Thermoleophilia > Gaiellales > Gaiellaceae > Palsa-739. The sequence continues at coordinate 4,199 of JBEKEH010000066.1, forward strand.
GACGGCAAGCGCCCGCAGCGCCGGGATCTCGATCTCGACGTTGAAGTGGCCGGTGTTCGAGAGGATCGCGCCGTCCCGCATCAGCTCCATGTGCTCGCGGCAGATCACATGCTTGTCGCCGGTGGCGGTGCAGAAGATGTCGCCGACCTTCGCCGCCTCTCGCATCGTCAGCACGTCGAAGCCGTCCATCGTGGCCTCGAGCGCGTGCATCGGGTCGACCTCCGTCACGACCACGTGCGCGCCCATGCCGCGCGCGCGCGAGGCGACGCCGCGCCCGACCCAGCCGTAGCCCGCAATCACGAACTTCTTCCCGGCGAGCAGGACGTTCGTCGCGCGGATGATCCCGTCGACGGTCGACTGGCCCGTGCCGTAGCGGTTGTCGAACAGGTGCTTCGTCTGCGCATCGTTGACGGCGATGATCGGGAAGCCGAGCTTGCCCTCCGCCTCCAGCGCCTTCAGCCGGATGACGCCGGTCGTCGTCTCCTCGGTGCCGGCGATGATGTCGCCGAGCTGCTCGCGACGTGCCGAGTGGAGGACGCCGATCACGTCGGCGCCGTCGTCCATCGTCAGGTGCGGCTTGTGGTCGACGGCCGCCTCGATGTGTGCGTAGTACGTGTCGTGATCCTCGCCCTTGATCGCGAAGACGGAGATGTCGTACTCCTCGACGAGCGCCGCGGCGACATCGTCCTGGGTCGAGAGCGGGTTCGACGCGCACAGCACCACGTCGGCGCCGCCCGCCTTCAGCGTGCGCATCAGGTTGGCGGTCTCGGTGGTGACGTGCAAGCACGCCGAGATGCGGTAGCCGGTCAGCGGCAGGTCGCGCTCGAATCGCTCGCGGATCGCGGCCAGGACCGGCATCTGCCGGTCGGCCCACTCGATCCGTCGCTTGCCTTCCGCGGCCAGCGCGAGGTCTTTCACGTCGTAACGCTTCGTCGCAGCCATCGTGTCCTTTCGAATCAGGCGGCGAGCAGCCGCTCATGCTTGCGCTGCTCCCACTCGACCCAGGCGAGGTCGTCGGCGCCGGCGAGCCAGCCGTCGACGGCCCTGCGCAGGTCGGGCTCCCTCCGGAGCCGCGCAGCGAAGACCAGATCGGAGATGTCGAGGCGGAACCGCCTGCGGAGATCGGCGAGCGACCGGAGCTGATTCAGCTCGCGGAGCGCGTAGAGCCGGTAGCCGGCGGCGGTGCGGGACGGGACGACGAGGCCGAGGCGCTCCAGATAGCGGAGCATCCGCGGCGACCACTCGGTGCGCGCCGCCGCCTCCCCGACCTTCAGCCCGTCCACGCGCGGAACCTTAACAGCTTCGTGTTAAGGAACGCCTCCTGTCGGCGGGCCGCCTCCCGGGCGGCGAGCGCGAGCCCAGCGGCCGCAATCGGGACGAAGGTGAGCTCGAGACGGAAGGAGGTGGCGTTCGGAAGCAGCGCGTCGAGCACGATCGAAGCCACCGCCGCGACTCGAAAGTAGCGCACGAACCGGTCGCCGCGGGCCCGGATGAGGAACAGAGCGAGATAACCGCCGACGAGGAAGAGCACAGTGAATGGGTGCCCTTGCAAGTACGTCAGGTTGTTCCGGACGAGCGAGCGAAGGTTCGGCCAGTAGTGGGCGAGCACCCAGCCCCAGCTCGAGTCCGCAGGCTGATGGAAGCCGGAGAACGTATACGCCATCTCCGTCCGGAGCGGCGAGCCGAGGAAGAGCGGCGCCGGCAGCGCGGCGACTGCGCCCGACAACGCCAGTAAGAGCGTGGCGCGCGTCCGCTCGCGCAATGCGAGCCACGCAGCCGCGAGCACGAGGACGACGGTCGCGTCGCGTGTCAGCGAGAGCGCGCCCAGCGTGACGACCCAGAGCACGAGCCACGTGGGGCTTCGCTCGACGGCGAGGAGCGCGGCAGTGGCGGCAAGGGCTTCCAGCGTGACACCCCACAGATCGGTCAGCGGCTGGCCCGCGTTGAAGAGGACGGGGGCGAGCAGCAGCGAGCCGGCCGCGATCGCCAGCGAGCTCGCCCTCCCCACCCGCAACCGCAGCAGGGCGTACAAGCCCGGGCCAAGAAGCAGGTACGCAACAAGCGACGCCACCCGCAGCGAGTCGACACCCCAGATCGGGGTGAGCGGCGCGGCGAGGGCCGGCACGAACCAGCGGCGCTCGTAGAACTGCTCGCTGAAACGAACCCACGCGGGGTTGCCGACGTGCCGTTGCGCAAGCGGGAGGGACGCATCGCCCTCACGGCGGGGCAAGCTGAGCGGACCGGCGAACACCTTGCGGTACGCGACCGCGTGCGAGTCTCCCTCGACCTGGTAGACGTGGGCTTGGTAGAAGAGGCTGTCCGGCTTCCACTGCGGCGGCGCCGTCCACAGCGCGATGGCTAGAGCGGCGAGCGTGACGAGGGCGAGCGGCGGTAGGAACGCTCTGAACCTCGCAGTCACCGGGCGGTCAGGGGTTCGAGGTCCCAGCGCGCCCGTACGCGTCCTCGAGCCGGACGACGTCGTCGAGGTGCGGCGTCGAGACCTCGAGGATGGTCGTGTCCTCGAGCGCCGTCACGCGGTGCACCGTGCCGGGGCGGTAGCGGAAGCAGTCTCCGGCCCCGATCTCGTGCGTCGTCAGGACGTCTGTCCCCGCCTCCCCCAGCTCGAGGTCCGCGCGGCCGCTCTGCACGTACCAGCTCTCGTCCTTCACCCGGTGGTACTGGAGGCTGAGCGAGTGGCCGGCGCGGACGAAGAGGATCTTGCCCACGTACTCCTCGGCGTCGGCCCAGATCAGCTCCCACCCCCACGGCTTCTCGACGCGGCGCGGCTCGAACCGCCAGGCGTCGAGCCCGCTCACGCAACCCTCCGGCGCGGACGCCACTCGGGATGCTCGTGCATGAACTCCTCGGCGCGGCGGAGGTCCTTCGGGGTGTTCACCGTGAGCCAGACGCCGTCGTGCCGGTGCCCGCGCAGCTTGCCCTCCGTGGCCAGCTCCGGAAACGTGCTCTGCTCGTGATCGCCGCGCTCGGGCAGGCGCGCGAGCGCCTCCTCGCCGAGTGCGTAGACACCGGAGTTCACCCAGTGGGGCAGCTTCGGCGCCTCCTTGAAGCCGGTGATCGAGTCGTCCTCCTGCAGGTCGACGACGCCGAACGGCGAGTACACCTGCGCGACGACGATCGTCGCGGCGGCGCCGGAGCCTTCGTGCACGCCGAGCAGCTCGCGGAAGTCGACGTCGAGCAGCTCGTCACCGTTCAGCGCGAGCACTGTCCCCTGGTCGCGCCGGCGCGAGGCCGCGAGGCGCAGGCCGCCGCCGCGACCGAGCGGCTCCGGCTCGCCGACCGGCTCGATCTCGGCGCCGAGGCCGCCGAGCGCGTTGACGAACGCATCCTCCTGCCCCGCGCGGCAGGCGACAATGATGCGGGTCACGCCCGCATCGACGAGGCGCGCCACCGTGTACTCGGCGAGCGGGTACCCGGCCACCGGCACGAGCGGCTTCGGAAGCCCCTGCGCCGCCTCCCCCAGCCGCTCTGCCTTGCCGCCGGCAAGGAGAAGCGCCTCCATCAGCGCCGGCGCTCCGCGTCGAGCACGGGCAGGCGGCGCGGTTCGGCCGGCGAAGCGTGGCGGGGGCGGCCGATCCCCTCGTAGACGAAGCCCGCCGCGCGGGCGGCCTCCGGGTCGAGCAGGTTGCGGCCGTCCACGAGCACCGGACGCGCCATCGCCTCGCGCACCTCCGGCGACGCGACCGAGCGCAGCTCGGGCCACTCGGTGATGATCACCGCGGCGTCGGCGTTGCGGACGGCGTCGAGGATGGAGTCGCACAGCTCGACTCCCTGCAGGTCGTCGGGCCGGGCGACCGGGTCCCACGCGCGCACCTCCGCGCCCTCTGCGAGCAGGCGGTACGCGATCACGCGGCTCGGCGCCTCGCGCATGTCGTCCGTGTTCGGCTTGAACGCGAGCCCGAGCAGCGCAATCGTCTTTCCGCGCAGCGGGCCCAGATGCTTCTCGAGCTTGCCGACGACGCGGCGCTTCTGCAGCTCGTTCACCTCCCACACCGCTTGCAGGAGGAGAAACGGGTAGCCCGAGTTGCCGGCGAGCTGCTTCAACGCGGTGACGTCCTTCGGGAAGCAGGAGCCGCCGAAGCCGATGCCGGCGCGCAGGAAGTGCGGTCCGAGGCGGTGGTCGAGCCCGATGCCGCGCGCGACGTCGACGACGTCCGCGCCGACGAGCTCACAGACATTGGCGATCTCGTTGATGAAGCTGATGCGCGCGGAGAGAAATGCATTCGCGGCCAGCTTCACGAGCTCCGCCGAGGAGACGTCCATGCGCACGATCTCGGTGTCGAGGCCCCGGTGCAGCTCGACCACGCGCTCGCCGTCCTCGGGCTCGAACGCGCCGACGACGATCCTGTCGGGACTCGCGAAGTCGGCGACCGCGCTGCCCTCGGCAAGGAACTCCGGATTCGAGGCGTAGCCGACGTTCGTCAACCCGCGCGCGTCGAGCCGCGCGCGCACCCGCTCGCCCGTCCCCACCGGCACGGTGCTCTTCATCACGACGATCGGGCGGTCGGGAATGACTGCCGGCAGCTCGTCAACGACGGCCCAGACGGCCGCGAGGTCCGCGTCTCCGGAGTACGTCGGCGGCGTGCCGACCGCGATGTAGAGGAACTCGGCCCCGCCGACCGCCTCGTTCACGTCGAGCGTGTAGCGCAGGCGCTCCTTGTTCCGCTCGAGCACCTGCTCGAGGCCCGGCTCGTAGATCGGCACCTCGCCGGCGCACAGCCGGTCGATCCGTTCGGGCACGACGTCGCGGATGACGACCTCGTGGCCGAGGTCGGCAAACGACGCACCGGTCACGAGACCGACGTAGCCGGCGCCGAACATCGCGATCTTCGCCATGGCCGAAGCCTACTTCCCCAGCGGCTGGAGGCCCTTGGCGATCGCGAGCATCGTCTCGTTCGAGAGCTCGTCGCGGAGCGTGTTCACGACCCAGTAGCTGACGCCGTCCTCGTGGAGCACGACCATGTGGATGTTGCCGCCCGTCGTGTACAGGTCGAACCGGCGGCCGCCGAGACGGACCTTGTCGGTCGGACGTCGCAGGATGGGCGCGCTCGTCCAGTCGGTCTCGACCACCTGCCAGTAGACGTTGCCGGCGCCGGTCACGAAGGTCAGCGCCAGCTCGTGTGTGTGCGGGGCGGGCTTGAACGCGCGGACGGGCTCGAGCGAGGTCAACCGCGACGAGCTCTCGACCGCATGCGGCACCATCAGGCGGAACGGCAGCTTGCTCCGCACCTCCTGCAACGACGAGAGCGTCAGTCCGGGGTCGGCGCGAACAGCGGCGGGCACGTGAGGGGCCACCTGGACGACGTGTGCCTGCGGGTTGGCCAGCTCGCCGGTGAAGCTCGTGCCGACAACGACCACCGTGAGCGGGTTGCCGGCCTGCTCCGCGTACGGCGAGAGCTCCGGCGGCAGCGGCGCGACGAGCGTGTGCGCGCCGAAGACGTCCTTCAGCTCGTCCCCCGCCTGGCGCGCGTTCGGCTGCACCGCGTCGTAGTAGACGTAGGTCGAGTAGTAGGCCTGGCTCGGCGCATCGGCGAGCATCGCCGGCGGCAGCTGAACGGTGTGGTAGCCCGCAAGGGCGAGCTTGTACGAGGTGTCGCGCGCGAGACCGAGAATCGTCGTCCCGTTGAGGACGAGCGTCGTGATGTCGGCCGGCGTCAGCGACGGCTGCTTCGGCTCCTGCGGCTTCTTTCCGAGCGCGACGTCGTTGGAGCGGGTCGCCAGCGTCACGTCGGGATGCTGGAACTGGTCGACTGCGGCCTGCACGTCCGTCGTGGACGCGACCAGCTCGGCGTTGTCGGGCCCGTACGGCTGCAGGTTGGCGATGCTGTCCCGGAAGAGGTGGCCGGACGGCAGCGAGTACGCGAGACCCGCGTACGACTCGATCTCCGCCAGGCTCGGCGCGCACGTCGCACACCCTCCCTGTCCGATCTCGACGCTTCCCTTCACCGCGCCGATCAGCTTCGGGATGCCGAAGATCGAGAAGCCGCTTGCGAGCCGGTCCTTCAGCGCCTCGATGAAAAGCTGCTGGCGCGCGAGCCGGTACAGATCGGAGTCCGTGTGCCGGAAGCGGACGAAGTCGAGGGCCTGCTCGCCGTCGAGCTTCTGGTAGCCGGGCTCGAGGTCGATCTTCGCGTAGCCGCCCGGGCCGCCCTGCGTGTTCAGGTAGCGATGGTCGACGTCGATGTAGATGCCGTTCAGCTTGTTGACGAGCAGCTTGAACCCGTGGAAGTCGACGGTGATGATGTAGTTGATCGGGACTCCGGTGAGCTTCTCGACGGTGTTGAGCGTGCCGGTCGGCCCGCAGTCCGTCCACGCGGCGTTGATCCGGTCGTGCGTGTACACGACGTTCGGGTCCTTGCAGTAGATCGGCACGACGAGGTCGCGCGGGAACGACAGCATCGAGAGGGCCTTCGACTGCGGGTCGGCACGGATCAGCATGATCGTGTCCGAGCGCGAGCCGGACGCCCCGAACGAATCCACGCCGGCGCGAGCGTCATAGCCGATCAGCAGCGCGGTGGCGGGCTCGGACGGAGCCGGCACCTTCGTCAGGAACTTCGTCGACGCGATCACCGACTTCGAGTGCGGCGCGAGCGCGCTCAGCGTCTCGTGACCGTAGAGGTACAGGCCGCCGGCGAGTCCCGAGCCGACGACGAGCAGCGCGAGCAGGATCCAGCCGAAGACCCTCCCGACGAGCCGGCCGGCCGAGGGCGTCGGCGGCTCCGACTGCCGGTAGCGGCGCATCGGCTCCAGGGCCCCGGGTGGGAGGACGGCGCGACCGTTGCCGTTGACGGTCGCGGCACGACCCATCCCTCTCTTCAGCGTCGTCCGCATGCGGGAATAGGCGGCGCCCTCACGGGCGCCGCGAGCCAGGATAGCGGAGCGGGAGGAGCGCTAGGCGCGGATCTGCGCCCGGTCAGGCCCGGCCTCGTAGGCGAGGTTCGGGCGCAGCCAGCTCTCGGCCTCCGCGAGCGGCAGCCCCTTGCGCACGGCGTAGTCCTCGACCTGGTCGCGGCCGACGCGCCCGACGGAGAAGTAGCGCGCCTCGGGATGCCCGAAGTAGATGCCGCTGACGCTCGCCGCCGGCATCATCGCGAACGTCTCCGTCAGCGTGATGCCTGCGTCTTCGGCGCCGAGCAGGTCGAACAGCTTCCGCTTCTCGCTGTGATCCGGGCAGGCGGGATATCCGAAGGCGGGACGGATGCCGCGGTAGCGCTCCCCGATCAGCTGCGTGTGATTGAGCTTTGCGCCCGACTCGTACCAGGCGCGGCGCGCGACCTCGTGCAGATACTCGGCGAAGGCCTCCGCGAGACGGTCCGCGAGCGCCTTCGCCATGATCGCGTGGTAGTCGTCGTGCTCCGCCTCGAAGCGGGCGGCGAGCTCGCCTACGCCGATGCCGGCGGTGACCGCGAACGCGCCCACGTGGTCTCCGGCCGGCGCGACGTAGTCGGCGAGGCAGCGGTTCGGCCGCGAGTCGCCGTAGGCCGACTGCTGGCGCAGGAAGCAGAAGCGCGTCTCGTCGCCGTCCGTGTCGACGACGACATCGTCTCCGTCGGACGCCGCCGGCCAGAAACCGTGGAGGCCGCGGGCTACGAGCAGGCGGTCGCGGACGATCTCGTCGAGCAGCCGCTGCGCGTCGTCGTAGAGCTCGTGCGCCGCCGGCTGCTCGAGGATCGCCGGGAACGACCCCTTCAGCTCCCAGGCGTGGAAGAAGAACTGCCAGTCGATGTACTCGCGCAGAGTCTCGAGCGGCGGCTCGACGAGACGGACGCCGCCGAATGCAGGCACGGGCAGATCGTCGAACGAGACGCGCTGCCGATTACCCCGCGCCTGCTCGATCGTCAGCAGCGGCTTCCGCCCGCGCTCCGCGTGCTGCTCACGCAGCCGCGCCTGCAGCTCGCGGTTCTCCAGGTCGAGGCGCTCGCGCCGCTCCGGCTGGAGCAGATCGGCGACGACACCGACGACGCGCGACGCGTCGAGCACGTGCACCACGGGCTGCTCGTACTCGGGCGCGATCTTGACCGCGGTGTGCTGACGCGACGTCGTCGCGCCGCCGATCAGCAGCGGCAGCGTGAGCCCGCGGCGTGACATCTCACGTGCCACGTCGACCATCTGGTCGAGCGAGGGCGTGATCAGCCCCGACAGGCCGACGACGTCGCAGTCCTCCGCGATCGCAGTGTCGAGGATCGTGTCGCCCGGCACCATCACGCCGAGGTCGAGCACCTCGTAGTTGTTGCAGCCGAGGACGACACCGACGATGTTCTTGCCGATGTCGTGCACGTCGCCCTTCACGGTTGCCAGCACGACCCTGCCCTGTGCGCGCGGGGCGCCTCCCGCAGCCTTCTCGTCTTCCATGAACGGCTCGAGATAGGCGACGGCACGCTTCATCGCGCGGGCGCTCTTCACCACCTGCGGCAGAAACATCTTCCCGGCGCCGAACAGGTCGCCGACCACCTGCATGCCGGCCATCAGCGGGCCCTCGATCACGTCGAGCGGCCGCTCGTACTTGCTCCTCGCCTCCTCGGCGTCCGCCTCGATGAAGTCGACGATGCCGTGCACGAGCGCGTGCTCCAGTCGCTTCTCGACCGGGGCCTCGCGCCACGAGAGGTCGAGCTCGCGCCGCGCTCCCTCGCCGCGCACCGTGGACGCGTACTCGACGAGGCGCTCCGTCGCGTCGCCGCGCCGGTTGAAGATCACGTCCTCGACGCGCTCGAGCAGGTCGGGCTCGATGTCCTCGTACAGGACGAGCTGCCCGGCGTTGACGATGCCCATGTCCAGGCCGGCGGCGATCGCGTGGTAGAGGAACGCGGAGTGCATCGCCTCGCGGACGCGGTTGTTGCCGCGGAACGAGAAGCTGAGGTTCGAGATGCCGCCGCTCGTCTTCACACCCGGGCAGCGCTCCTTGATCAGCGGCAGCGCCTCGATGAAGGCCTTCGCGAACTCGTTGTGCTCCTCGATGCCGGTCGCAACCGCGAGCACGTTCGGGTCGAAGACGATGTCCTCGGGCGGGAAGCCGACCTCGTCGACGAGCAGGTGGTAGGCCCGCTCGCAGATCGCCGCCTTCCGCGCCACCGTCTCCGCCTGGCCCTGCTCGTCGAAGGCCATCACGACCACGCCCGCGCCGTAGCGGCGCACCGTGCGCGCCTGCTCGAGGAAGGGCGCTTCGCCCTCCTTCAGGCTGAGCGAGTTGACGACGCCCTTTCCCTGGAGGCACTTCAACCCCGCCTCGAGCACCGTCCAGCGCGAGCTGTCGACCATGATCGGCAGCCGCGCAATCTCCGGCTCGGTCGCGATGAGGTTGAGGAAGGTCGTCATCGCCTGCTCGCCGTCGAGCAGGTCGGCGTCCATGTTCACGTCGAGCAGGTTCGCGCCGCCGCGCACCTGCTCGACTGCGACGGCGACGGCGCCCTGGAAGTCGCCGCCCTCGACGAGGCCGCGGAAGCGCGCCGAGCCGGTGACGTTCGTGCGCTCGCCGACGACGACGAAGTTCGTGTCCGCGGTGATGACGAACGGCTCGAGCCCGCTGAAGCGGGTCAGCCGCTGCGGCGCCGGCACGCGCCGGGGCGGCACCCCCTCGACGGCCGCCGCGATCGCCCGCACGTGCTCGGGCGTCGTGCCGCAGCAGCCGCCGACCACGTTCACGAGGCCGTCGTGCGCAAACGCCCCGAGGAAGCGGCTCGTGTCGGACGGCTGCTCGTCGTGCGTGCCAAACTCGTTCGGCAGCCCCGCGTTCGGGTAGCACGAAACCCACGTCGTCGCGAGCTGGGAGAGATCCTCGACGAACGACCGCATCTCCGTCGCGCCGAGCGAGCAGTTGACCCCGACGATCAGCGGGTTCGCGTGCTCGACCGAGAGCCAGAACGCCTCGACGGTCTGGCCGGAGAGGTTGCGGCCGCTCCGGTCCACGGCGGTGAACGAGAGCCAGAGAGGGATCTCGGGCGCTTCCTGCAGCGCCGCCACGACCGCCGCCTTCGCGTTCAGCGAGTCGAAGACCGTCTCGATCAGCAGCAGGTCCACTCCACCCTCGCGCAGTGCGCGGATCTGGTGCGCGTACACGTCGCGCACCTGGTCGAACGTGACAGCGCGATACGCCGGGTCGTCGACGCGCGGCGAGAGCGACAAGGTGACGTTGAGCGGCCCGATCGAGCCGGCGACGAAGCGCGGCTTCTCCGGCGTGCGGGCGCTCCACTCGTCGGCCGCCCGGCGCGCGAGGCGAGCGCCTTCGACGTTCATCTCCCAGACGACGTCTTCGAGCCCGTAGTCCGCCTGGCCGATCGTCGTCGCCGTGAACGTGTTCGTCGTCGCGATGTCCGCGCCGGCGGCGAAGTAGTCGTCGTGGATCCGCGCGACGATCTCCGGGCGCGTGAGGTTGAGCAGGTCAGGATCGCCTGCGACGTCCCGGGGGTGGTCGCTGAAGCGCTCGCCGCGGTAGGCGTCCTCGCCGCGGATCTCGCTCTGGATCAGCACGCCCCACGAGCCGTCGAGCACGGCGATCCGGCTGCGAAGGACTGCCTCGAGTCTGTCACGCGTGTCCGACACCGATTCGCTCCCGTCCAGCGGGCCTAAACATCCGGGAGCGGTCCGCGCTCTCGGCTCTTTAGGCGTTTGTTAACCCGGTCGCCAAGCTGCCTGTCAAAGCTCTCCGGGTACCGGAAGGCTAGCAGCGGCGCCAGTCGCTAGGGTCCGGCCCATGGCAGACATTCACGACGGGGCGACGCTGCGGGCGGCACTCGCCGACATCGCGAGCAACTTCTCGTTCAGCTGGGTTCCGGGCGCCCGCGCGCTCTTCGCCGGGCTCGCGCCCGAGCGCTTCGCCGAGCTCGGACACAATCCGACCGCGCTCCTGTCCGAGCTCACCGACGACGACCTCGGCAGCGCCCTGACGCCGGAGTACGCGCTCCGCGTCAGCCGGGTGCAGGAGCGACTCTCGATCGTGCGAGGGCGCCGGACGTGGTGGCAGGAGCGCGGGCTACCGGACGACTTCCTCGTCGCGTACTTCTCGACCGAGTTCGGGCTCGACGAGAGCCTGCCGGTCTACTCCGGGGGTCTCGGCATCCTCGCCGGCGACCACCTGAAGGCGGCTTCCGAGCTCGGCGTCCCCCTCGTCGCCGTCGGCCTGTTCTACCGCCGCGGGTACTTCCGCCAGCGGCTCGACGAGAACGACCGGCAGGTCGAGCGCTTTCCGCGCAACGACGCAAACCGGCTGCCGCTCACCCTCGTGCCGATGGCGCCGGTCGTCGAGCTCGCAGACGAGGGCGGCAGGCTCGTGCCCATCCGGATAGGCGTCTGGCGCGCGCAGGTCGGGCGCGTCTCGCTCTACCTCCTCGACACGAAGATCGAGCGCAACCCCGATTGGGCCCGCGACGTCACCGACACGCTCTACGGCGGCGACCGCAGGAACCGGCTGCGCCAGGAGCTCGTGCTCGGCATCGGCGGTGTGCGCGTCCTGCGCCGCCTCGGCCTGGCGCCGACGGTCTTCCACATGAACGAAGGCCACTCGGCGTTCCTCCAGCTCGAGCGGCTGCGCGAGCTCGCCGAGGAGGACGGCGTCGGCCATGCCCGGGCGCGCGAGCTGCTGCGGAGCTCCAGCGTCTTCACGACGCACACGCCGGTGCCGGCCGGAAACGAGGTCTTCGACCCCGAGCTCGTGAAGCAGAACGTCGGGGTGCTCGTGGAGCGCTGCGGCCTCTCCTGGCCCGAGTTCGCCGAGCTGGGGAAGGTGGAGCCCGACGACGCCGTCTTCGGGCTCACGCCGTTCGCGCTGCGAACGTCGGCCTACGCGAACGGCGTCTCCGAGCTTCACGGGGCCGTGTCGCGCGAGATGTGGCGAGCACTCTGGCCCGACCTCCCCGTCGACGAGGTGCCGATCGGCTCGATCACGAACGGCGTGCACAGCCGCACGTGGATCTCCGACGAGCTCGAGGACCTGCTCGGCTACACGGCGCCGAAATTCGAGCGCGCGCTAGAGCTCGCCGACGAGTTGATCTGGTCGGCACACCGCGCCGCCAAGCAGCGGATGCTCGAGTTCATCTCGCGCACGCGCGGCGCCGGCGGCCTGGATCCCGACGTGCTGACGGTCGGCTTCGCGCGCCGGTTCGCGACGTACAAGCGGGCGTGGCTCCTGTTCAGTCAGCCCGAGCGGCTGGCGCGGCTGCTGAGCGATCCCGACCGGCCCCTCCAGATCCTCGTGGCGGGCAAGGCCCACCCTGCAGATGAGGGCGGCAAGGACGTGATCCAGCACGTGGTCGACTTTGCCCGCGACCCGGCAGCCGCCGGCCGTGTCGTCTTCCTCGAGGACTACGAGATGACGCTCGCCCGCCGGCTCGTCCAGGGCGTCGACGTCTGGCTCAACACGCCGCGCCGGCCGATGGAGGCGTCGGGTACCTCCGGGATGAAGGCAGCGCTCAACGGCGTCTTGAACTGCTCGATCCTCGACGGCTGGTGGGCGGAGGCCTACACGCCCGCGGTCGGGTTCGCGATCGGTGACCACGACGTCCGGGCGACCGAGGAGGAGCAGGATCTCGCCGACGCGGAGGCGCTCTTCGCCGTGCTCGAGCAGCAGATACTGCCGGCGTACTACGAGCAGGACGAGCACAAGCTGCCGTCGCGCTGGATCGACATGATGCGGCACTCGATCGCAGAGCTCGGCACGCAGTTCAGCACGAACCGCATGGTGGCCGAGTACGTCGAGCGGCTGTACCTCCCGGCGCACCTACGCTCCTCGGAGGAACCGCTGCGCGCTTCGGCTGATTGAGCTTGGGCGACGGTCTACGGCTGCAACCAGGTTGCGTTCCGCAACCTGGTTGCGGATGTTCGCCGCTGCGCGGCTAGTGGACGCGGCCATAAGTTCGTTCGCGTCTGGCGGTTCGCAAACCAAGCAGGCCTAGGACGCAGGGAGGCCGCATACCCGCAGGTATGCGGCCGACCGAGGACAACGGCATGCGCCGCGTTTGCG
>JBEKEH010000067.1:0-16882 GCA_050013935.1 Gaiellaceae bacterium
CGACGTGCTCGCCGGGCTCGCACCGGCCGAGGAGCTCGTGCCCTTCGGCGGCGAGCACGCGTACAAGGCGTTCGCGCTCGCGCTCGGCCTGCAGCTGCTCGTCGAGGCGCTCCAGCGCGAGGAGGGCTTCGGCGCGGTGCTGCTCGTCGCGCGCCCGGAAGCGGATCCCGTGCCCGGGCTGCGCGCGCGGGCTGCAGGGGTGCGCCTGCCCGGCGACTCCTAGCGACTCCTCGGCGCCCTTTCGTGGCGCCCTGCGTCCGCGTCCCCGTGGCGGGCGGAGCGGACCGGGTCAGGCGTCAGACGGTCTCGCGCTTCAGCCAGGCGCTGTAGCTCTGCATGAACGGTCCGATCTCCGCTAGCAGCACCTTCACGCCTTCGTGGATCGAGCTCGCCCGGACGTCGGGGTACTCGTGCTGGAGCTCGTTGCGTAGACGGCAGAGGCTGATCATGCGGTCGCGCTGGGCCTTCGTGATCGCTCCTGCTTCGCAGAAGGCGTGAAGGTCGGCGGGGGCGTTCTGTGCGTCATCCGGCTCACGGAGCCCATGTTGTTCGAGCGTCTCGCGCACGAGCTGGGAGATCGAGTTGACCAGAAGCTCGAAGCCGTGCTCGACGGCGTACACCTGTGTGAGCTGCGCGGGATCGGTCGAGCGCGCAGCAGCCTCGTACGCCTCCTGCGGAAAGTCGTCTCCGAATGCGTCCGCGGCGTAGCGAAGCGTCTCGTAGTGGCGGGGCATGTCCGCGACCCGCACCTTGATCTTCCGCGAGAGCGGTTGGCGGCGCGGCTCTCCCTCGCCGGGGCCGCGGCTCATCCGGCTGCCGCCAGTTGGTCGAGCGCTGCCCACGCGGCCTGCTCAAGAGCGGCGTCCTGCTCTGCGGCCGCCTTCTGGATGCGGGCCATCCGGCGGGATAGCTTCGACCAGCGTCCGTCGCGGTCGATCAGGACGCGACCGTCGTGGAGAACGTCCGCGAGCAGCAGGGGGGAACGCTCCGCATCGGTGAGCGTCACGATCTGGACTGGGCGGCCGAGCAGGCGCTCCAGCTTCGATCCGAGCCGGGCGACCGCCAGAGGAGGCGCGCCATCGACCAGGTCGAGCAGCAGGTCGACGTCAGAGGCACTGTGCATTTCGCCGCGGGCCGCAGAGCCGAAGAGGACGGCGAGGCGTACCGCATGTTCCGTCCGCAGAGCCGTGACGAGCCGCTGGAGCATGGGCCAGTGCGAGCGGACGTAGCGGCGTTCGCGGCCGTTGATCGTCGGCTTGTATGGGCTCGTGCGTTGGCAGCGGATCAGGCCGCGGCCTGCGGCGCGGCGCAGGGTACGCCCGCTGATACCGAGGTCTTCAGCGAGGACGTCAAGCTCAGTCATGTGTCCAATTTAGCACGTTCATGTGTCCAATTTGCCCCTTTCGACTCAGCGACCGCGGCAGCCCACTGTGCCGCTCAAGAGCTCGCCGCGACCGGCTGCCTCCCACGCAGAAGCCGGAGGGAGGTTAAACCTGGTTGCGGTCTTTCCGATGCGTTAGCGCGGGAAGCGCGGGTCGTCGCGGATCGCGTCGAGGTCCTCGTCCGTCGCGGCGTACTCGCGGAAGCGCTCCGCCGCGGCGACGGCGGCGTTCAGCTCGTCGAGCGCCCGCTCGCGGTTGCCCGCCCGCGCCTCGACGCAGGCGAGCTGGTAGTGGATGCCTGGCGCGTCCTTCTCGGCGAGGCCCTTCTCGAGCAGCCGCCGCGCCGTGTCCCAGTCGCCCGCGCGCATGTACGGCAGCGCCGGGAAGAAGTACTCCCACGCCGACACCTCGTGCCGGCCGGGGACGCCGCCGATCGCGAGCACGGTCGTGTTCGGCTCGGCCGCCACCGCCGAGCGGCGCTGCGCCGGGTCGTCGAGGAAGACGAGCGTCCCGGCGGGCGCGTCCACCTCCTCGCCGTCGACGGTGAAGGTCGCGCGGCCGGTGAGCACGGCGTAGATTTCCTCGTGGCCGAGCTGTGTCTCGGTGTGGTCCTCGACCACCTCGTCGCCGGCGGCCGCCGCCGTGTACGCGTTGATCCCGAACGCGGTTACGCCGAGCGTCTTGCGCACCGGCTTCCAGACGAGCGAGCCGAGCACCGGGATCCCCTCGACGTCGTCGAGCCGCAGGATCTTCACGCGGTCGCCTCGCGCAGCGCCTCGAGCACGACCGGGTCGATCTCCTCGCCGCCGTCCACGCGCTCCTCGAGGTTCTCGACGCCGGCCCAGGCGTGCAGCGCGTCGCCGAGCTCCCCGCCGTAGCCGAGCTGCGCCAGCCGCTCGCGGACCTCGCCGCCGAGCTCGCCGCCGAGCGGCAGCCACTCCGCGCGGGGGGTGGAGCCGAACAGCCGCTCGTGGATCGTGTGGATCCGGCGCAGCTCCTCGATCGGCCGCTCGTGGTCGTCGACGCGCAGGTCGAGCACGAGGTCGGAGAGGCCCGCGTAGCCGCCGTCGCGCTGCACGATCACGAGCGAGGCGGACTGCTGGCCGCGCCGGTCGCCGCCGGCGGCCTGCGCTGCGGCGAGGCAGTCGAGCAGCCGCAGCGCGAGGGGCAGGTGAGCGCCTGCCTCGAACGTCTTCGCAAGCGCGTCCACCGTTTCCGGGCCGACGAGGATGTTGCCCTGCGCCGAGTAGCAGGGCCCCGTGCGCTGCCCGGCCCAGTCCAGGCAGCCCTCGCCGGTCCAGGCGGCCGAGCCGCCGTGTGCGTCGACGAGGCCGAGCTGCCGCTCGTCCCGCCCCGCGTCGGCGGCGACGAGTCGCTGCACGACCTCTTCCGCCGGGAGCCCCTCGCGCAGGAGCGCCAGGCCGTCGGGGCCGAAGCGCGGGTTTGCGTACGCCTGCGTCGCGACGGCGCCGACCTCCGCCTCCGCCCAGGGCACGACCGAGCCGACGGAGAGGAACTTCGACTGCACCGCGACGCCCCACTGCGCCGCGTCGAGATCGCAGGCGGCGATGGAGTAGGTCGCGACGATCATCCGTACGTCAGCTCGGTGAGGTCGAGCTCGAGCAGATCTGCGTGCTCCTGCCGCACGACGACGCACGAGACCTCCGGTCGGGCGAGCGCCGCCTTGACCTCCGCGGCCGAGGAGGCGCGCACGACGACGGGCGTGCCCGCCTCAAACGCGGCTCGCAGCTCCTCGAGGCCGGAGACGTCGTCGAGCACGAGTGCCTCGCTCAGGTCGAGCTCGTCCTCGAGCGCGAGCTCCGGCACGCGGCGGCCGGTCGCGCCGAACCAGCGTTCTCTCACACCGTCACCGAGCCACCGGGCTGGAGCTCCTCCACCTGCACGTTCGGTGCGAGCTTTTGCAGCGCGGCCGGTGTGCCCGTCAGCACCGGGAACGTGCCGTAGTGGCACGGGACGCAGCGCTTCACGCCGAGAAGCTCGAGCGCGACCGCTGCCTCGCGCGGCCCCATCGTGTAGTGGTCGCCGATCGGCAGGACGACGAGGTCGGGCGAGTAGATGCGTCCGATCAGCTGCATGTCGCCGAACACGCAGGTGTCGCCGGCGAAGTAGATCTTGCGGCCGTCCTCGGTCTCGACGACGATGCCCGACGGCTCGCCCGCGTAGGAGCCGTCCGGCGCCGAGCCGGAGTGGAAGGCGACCGTGAGCGTGAACTTGACGCCGTCGACGTCGACGGTGCCGCCCTTGTTCGGCGCCGGCAGCTTGCCCTGGTCGACGCCCTGCTTGGCGAGCCAGCCGCTGAGCTCGACGATCGCGACGACGGTCGAGCCGTGCTTCTTCGCGATGGCCACGGTGTCGCCGACGTGGTCGCCGTGGCCGTGCGTGACGGCGACGATGTCGGCGCGGTCGGGCTCGCGCTCGCTCTCGGGGCACTTCGGATTGCCGTTGAGGAACGGGTCGACGTAGATGCGCTTGCCGCCCGCGGTGTCGAGTCGAAAGGCTGAGTGGCCGAGCCAGGTGAGTGTCGTGTCCGCCATCGGTCTCCTTTCAGGCCGGGGAGCTCCGAGCGTAACGAAGGGCCGGTCGTCTGCGTGCGGGGAGGACCGTCCGGTTTGGAGGCGAACCTTTCCCGTGATGCTGGGGTCGCGCCTGCTTCCACTGACGCTCGCGATCGGCGCGCTCCTCGCCGACGCCTCGGGAGCCCACCGCGTTGCCTTCTACCTCGTGCTGCTGGCCATCCCGGGCGCGGCGGCTGCCGCCTTCCTCGGCGCCGGCGACGCGTTCGACAAAGAGGGCGCGTGGCTGCGCGGCATCTCCACCACCGTCGCGCTGACGCTGCTCGTGCTCGGCTCGGCGGTACGGGAGAACGCGCCCCACGGCGCGGGCGTGCCGGCGCTCGCCGTCTCGGCGGTCGTAGCCGCGGTGATCGCGTACGCGATCCCGGCGCTCGCATGGGTGCTCGAGCCGCTGCTGCCGCACCCGCGCACGCGGCCGGCGCCGGTCCGGGCCGCGCCGGATCTCTAGTGGCCGCGTCCACTAGCAGCAAAGCCGCAGCCGTTTCCGTGCCGCCCCCGATGGGCGTGCCTCACCGCCGCCCGAAGCTTGCGGGGAGAGGAGGCTTCATGACCACCGAAAGCCACCGCTGCTCGGTCGACGGCTGTCCCAACCTCGCCGCCTACGAGGTGCAGCGGTACACCTTCGATCCCGGCGAGGGAGCCGTGACCGTCCTGCCGGACGACACGTGCGAGTTCCTGTGCGTGGAGCACGCGATCGACAACGAGCTGCATGTGACGGCCAACCGCATTCCCTGGTCGGTCGTCGACTACCCGTACACCAACCTCAACCGCCTGCCCGGCCTCACGCTCTACGTGCAGCTCGAGCCGGCGTACGTCGCGTGATCAACGCGACCTGCACGGAGCACGAGCAGGAGATGCGGGCCGCCGTCGCCGAAGAGGTCGCCGAGGAGATCGAGTCGGAGCTGCGGGACTGGCCTACGCCGGCTCCGCCCGACGAGCCGCTCGGCGCCGGCTACGACGGCGCGAGCGTGCTCGAGCACGAGCCGTAGGCGCTACGCCGAGTAGCGCGTACGGCTCGTCGCTCAGGCGCGGCCGGTCAGCGGGCGAGTGCTTTGAGCGCCGTGAGAAGCTCCTGGTGGCGCCGCTCCTCGTCGCTCGGGCCGGCCTCCTCGGCGGGCTTGCCGAACCGCTTGCTGATCGCGTCGACGGGCTTGACGATGAAGAAGAAGACGGCCGCGGCGATCGAGACGAAGCTGATCGCGGAGGTGATGAACGCGCCGTTCGAGAAGGCGGGCCACGCTCGGTACCCGTTCCTGAAATCGCAAGGGTCTACCGCACTAGGGTTCTTCTTGACCGTTGCAGCACGTTAGGACGGGCGCGAGCCGTGACAGGTTCAGCAGCGCTCTGGAAGTACGCGCTGCGCCAGGCACGTTCGCCGAGCAGATCGGCAAGGATCACGACGAGCACTAGGCAGACGAGAGCGACTGTGAGCGCGGCAACAAACGCCGCCTGCGCCTCGACATCGAAGCCGCCGAAGGCAATCGCAACCAGCGGCACAGAGAGGAGCGCGAGCACGCCGACCGTGGCGAGGAAGACGACGAGTGCTATGCGCCGCACGCTCATGACGCTGCGATCCTGGCACGCTCCGGCCTGGCAAGCGGCCATTGCGAGCTTCCCGTTCCTTGTTCTCCCGTGGTGGGCTCAGCGATCGCGTGCGGCAAACAGTCGGTCGACCAGCCGGCGCGGCTCACGAGTCCGCACCCCGGGCGTCCCCAGCCCTGCGTCGTCAGCGTGCGGTGAAACCGACGATCAGCTCTGCCGTCTCGAGCGGGATGTCGAGCTGGGGGCAGTGGCCGACGCCGTCGAGTACGACCCAGTCCGCGTGCGGCAGCCAGTCGTCGCGGAAGCGTGCGGCGGCCGACGGCCACGCCAGGAGCTTGTCGTCGGTGCCCCACACCACTCGCACCGGGCAGGTGATCCGCTCCGCGTCGAGGCTCCAGCCCTCGCGGAGCGCGTGCTCGATCAGCGCCCCGACCGCCTCGCAGGTCGCGGCGCCACGCATCTGGTGGGCGAGCAGCTCGGCCGGAATGTGCTCGAAATTCGAGGTGATGAATTGCGTCGCGCGGCGCCGACCCTCCGCGGTGGCGACGATCGCCTCGGCATACGGCACGACCGCCTTCAGCTGCTCCTGCATCGTCGTGAAGTAGCCGGGCGTCTCCTTGAACGACTCGTCGCCCTTGGCCCAGCCGCCGGCCGGGGCGAGTGCCACGACCGAGTCCGCCCGGCCACGCACGGCAAGCCGCAGCGCGACATAGCCGCCGAGCCCGCGTGGCCGAGCAGCGTCGGCGCCAACACGTCGTGATGGCGCTCGAGCACCGGCAGCACCAACTCCCACGTCCGCCACGTGTCGGTGAAGCCGTGCAAGCACACCATCGGCGACCCGGAGCCGCCGCGATGCGACGGGGTGAAGGTGGAGTACACGTGCGTAGACACGCCGCGGACACTAGCCCCGCGGCGGTGCTGCCGAGCAGCGTCGCCTGAGCGAGCGTGCTGTCCCTAGAAGGGCAGCGATGCTGCCGCGTGCTTCGCCAGGGTGATCAGCGGCTCGACCGCGAACAGCGAGCCCACCGAGACCGCGAGCGCCAAGCCGACCGCCGCGTGGAGCAGTGGCTCCCGCGCGGGGGCGCCGCCCAAGACTGCCGGGGCGCCCAGGCCCTCGCCGGGCCGCATGTACATCGCGCGCACGACGCCGAGGTAGTAGTAGAGGCTGACGAGCGTCGCGAGCACGCCGACGATCACGAGCCACGTCCAGCCGTGCCTGTACGCGGCGGCGAGGACGTAGAACTTGCCGACGAAGCCGCCGCCGAGGGGCAGACCGGCGAAGCCGAACATGAAGAACCACATGGCGACGCCGAGGAACGGGCGCTCCCAGCCGAAGCCGGCGAGGTTGTCGAGCGTCACCGCCACGCCGAGCTCCCGCTCGCGCGCCGCCACGATCGCGAACGAGCCGAACGCCATCGCCGAGTACGGGATCAGGTAGTACATGAGCGCGCGCGCGCCGAGCGCGGTGCCGACGGAGAGTCCGATCAGCATGAACCCCGCGTGCGAGATCGACGAGTACGCGAGCATCCGCTTCACGTTCCGCTGCACGAGCGCGGCGAAGTTGCCGATCACGAGCGACGCGACCGCGATCCCGGCGAACGCCCACGACCAGAGGTGCGCCTCCTGCGGGAACGCGCTCTGCAGCACTCGGAGCGCGAGCACGAGTGCCGCCACCTTCGTCGCCGACGACATGAACGCCGTAACGGGCGTCGGTGAGCCCTCGTACACGTCCGGCGTCCACATGTGGAACGGCACCGCCGACGCCTTGAAGCCGAGCCCGGCGACGATCATCGCGAGGCCGAGCACGAGCAGCACGTCGCCCTGGAGCCCGTGCCGCCCGACCGCCTGCGCGATCTCGACGAAGCCGATGTGATTCGTCGCCCCGTACACGAGTGCGGAGCCGAACAGGAGCGACGCAGAGCCGAACGAGCCGATGATCAGATACTTGAGCCCCGCCTCGAGCGACCCCTCGCGCTCGTAGTCGATCGCGCACATGACGTAGAGCGCGATCGAGAACCACTCGAGCGAGAGGAAGAGCGTCATCAGGTTCGCGGCGCCGACGAAGAACGTCATGCCGGCTGCCGATGCGAGCAGCAGCGCGAAGAACTCCGCGACGTGCTCGTCGGGGATGTGCTCCACGGAGATGAGCACGGTGCCGAGCGCCGTCGCGCAGAGGATCACCTGCGCGAGCGCCGTCCAGCGGTCGCGGTAGAAGGCGTCGGCGATCACGCGGTGGCCGCCCGCGCTGTCGACGTAGAGCCAGACCGAGGTGACGATGCCGCCGGCCGAGCCGACCGCCGCCACCGCCGCCGCGAACGCGCGCCGCCACGCGCGGGGCACGAGCACCGCGCCGAGCAGCGCGATCCCGGAGGCGCCGAGCAGTACGAGAACCGTCGAGATCGCGAACCAGTCGACGTGCGGCGTGGCGATCACTTGAACTGGGCCCTGATCGCGTTTCCGGGCGCATCGCCCGCGAACGAGTGGTGCGAGACTCCCGCCGGCCACGCGGAGAGGGCGAGCAGCAGCGCGACGAGCGGCACGACGAGCGCGAGCTCACCGGGCCGCAGGTCCATCGCCTCCTCGCGCACCGTCGAGCCGCGCGCCTCGTGCAGCACAGCGGAGATCAGGCGCAGCATGTACATCGCCGCGAGCACGATCCCAGTCGCGCCGATCACCGCCCACCACCACGCGCGCTGGTACGCGCCCGCGAGGATCAGGAACTCGCCGGCGAACGCCGCCGAGCCCGGCACCGCGAGCGAGATGATGCCGGTGGTCATCAGGAGCGTCGCGAGCGCGGGCCGGCCGCGCGCCATCCCGCCGAGGAGCGCGAACTCCCCCGTCGTCGTCCGCCGCTCGATCGAGCCCGCGATCAGGAACAGCGACACCGAGATCAGCCCGTGCGCCACCATCTGCAGCACGGCGCCGTCGAGGCCGATGTTCGTCGCGGAGAAGAGACCGAGCGCGATCAGCCCCGACTGCGCCAGCGACGAGTACGCGACGACGCCGCGGAAGTCGGGCGCGCGGAACGCGAGCACCGACCCGTACACGAGCGTCGCCGCCGCGAGCACGAGGATCGACGTCCGGTAAAAGTGCGCCGGTTCGGGGAACTTCGTGATCGCAATGCGGAGCATCCCGTACGTCCCCGCCTTCGCGATCACGCCGGAGAGCACCGCCGTCACCTCCGGCGGCGCCTCGCGGTACGCGTCCGGCAGCCAGCCGTGGAGCGGGAACAGCGGCGCCTTGATCACGAATGCGAGCATGAAGCCGAGGAAGAGCCAGCGGCTGTAGCTCGTGGGCGCGTCGACGAGATCGAACGTGCCGACCTTCAACCCGTACACGATGATCGCCGCGAGCATCACGAGCGAGCCCGTCATCGTGTAGATCAGCAGCTTGATCGTGGCGCCGAGCCGCCCCGGTCCTCCCCACACGCCGATCAGGATGTAGAGCGGGATCAGCATCGCCTCGAAGAAGGCGTAGAAGAGCAGCATGTCCTGCGCGACGAAGACGCCGACGGTCACGCCGGTGAGGAAGAGCATCAGCCCGAAGTACGCGCGCGGCCGGTCGCGCCCGACCCAGAAGCCGTAGCCGATACACGCCGCCATCGCGACCACGGTCAGCCCGACGAGCCAGAGCGAGAACCCGTACTCGCCGACGTGGTACGAGACATGCAGGTCCTTGATCCAAGGCGTGTTTTGCGAGAGCTGGAGGCCGTTGCGCCCGAAGTCGAAACGCGCGGCCTGCTCGATCCAGAGCCCGACCTCGACGAGCGACACGAGCAGCGCGAGGCTGCCGGTCGCGTAGCGGGAGAGCGGCAGGATCCAGACCGCGACCGCGGCGGCGATCGGCAGCCAGATCAGGACCGAGGTGAAGGACGAGATCGTCATCGAACGACCAGGAAGACGACTGCGACGACCGCCATGCCGGCGCCGAGGAAGAAGACGTAGGTGCGCAGCAGCCCCGTCTGGAGGCGGCGGACGCCGCGGCCGAGCTCGAGCGCACCCTCGCCGAGGTCCGGCCCGGTCGCGAGCACGACCGGCTCCTCGAAGTCGCGGCGCATCCACGCCGCGAGCGCGGCGGCCGGCTTGTAGAAGACGGCGTCGTACGCCTCGTCGAAGTAGAACTTGTGCTCGAGCAGCCGCTGGAGGGCGGGCACGCTGGGCACGGCGGCGCGGCGGCGGCCGTAGAGCGCGTACGCGACGCCGATCCCGGCCAGCCCGAGCACGACCACGAGCGCCGACGAGAGCCCCTCCTGCCAGCTCGTCGGCTCGGCGACGCCCAGGGTCGCGGCAACAGGGGAGAGCCAGTTCGTGACGGGATGCCAGAGCGGCGAGAACTGGATCCAGCCGCCGATCACCGCCAGCACGGCGAGGATCCCCACCGGCAGCAGCATCGTGCGCGGCCCTTCTCGGTGCTCGGCGTGATGGTGTTCGCGCACGAACGGGACCGGCGTGCCCGGGAAGACGATGAAGTACATCCGGAACGTGTAGAGGCCGGTGAGGAACGCGCCGATCAGCGCGACGACCCAGAGGATGACGCCGTACCAGTGGTCGTGCAGCGCCGCCGCGATGATCGCGTCCTTCGAGAAGAAGCCCGCGAACGGCGGCACGCCGACGAGCGCGAGCGCCCCCGCGAGGAACGCCCACCTCGTCCAGGGCATCAGCCGCCCGATGCCGCTCATCTTGCGAATGTCCTGCTCGCCCGAGAGCGCATGGATGACGAGCCCGGCCGCCATGAAGAGCAGCGCCTTGAAGAACGCGTGCGTCATCAGATGGAACATGCCGTTCGCGTACGCGCCGACGCCCGCGCCGAGGAACATGTAGCCGATCTGCGACATCGTCGAGTACGCGATCACGCGCTTGATGTCCGTCTGCACGAGCGCGATCAACCCGGCGACGAGCAGCGTCACCGCGCCCATGCCGGCCGCGATCAGCTCCACGGTGCGCGCCTGCTCGAAGATCGAATGCGTGCGCGCGATCAGGTAGACGCCCGCGGTGACCATCGTCGCCGCGTGGATCAGCGCGCTCACCGGCGTCGGGCCCTCCATGGCGTCCGGCAGCCACGTGTGCAGCGGCACCTGCGCCGACTTCGCCGCGGCGCCGCCGAGCAAGCCGAGAGCGACGAGGTTCACCGTCGTCGACGAAAGATGGCCCGCGGTGGCAAACGACGTCGCATACGCGAGCGAGTGCGAGTGCGCGATCAGTACGAAGAAGGCGAGCGCCATCGTCGCGTCGCCGAACGCGTTCATCACGAACGCCTTCTTCGCAGCGGCGACCGCGGACGGCCGCTCGTGCCAGAAGCCGATCAGCAGATACGACGAGAGGCCGACGAGACCCCAGCCGGCGAGCAGCAGCAGCAGGTTGCCACCCTCGACGAGCAGCAGCATCGAGAAGACGAAGAGCGACATGTAGGCGAAGTAGCGCCGCTCCTCGTCGTCCCCGTCCATGTAGCCGATCGAGTAAAGGACGATCAGGCCGCCGACACCGGAGACGATCAGCATCATCATCGTGCTGAGCGGGTCGACGAGCACCGCCATGCCGATCTTGAAGTTGCCGGCCTGCAGCCACGTCCACGCGGTGGAGATGACACCGTGCTCCGAGCCGTGCGCGCGCAGGCCGAAGAACGACCACACGGCGCCGGCGAAGGCGAGGAAGACGCTCGAGGTCGAGATCCAGCCGGAAGCGCGACGGGAGACCCGCGTGCCCGCGAGCGTGATCAGGATCGCGCCCGCGAGCGGCGCCGACAGGCAGAGCCAGGCGCCTGCGGTCATCCGCGCAGCTCCGACAGCTCGTCGACGTCGAGCGTGAGGCGGCGCCGGTGCAGCGCGACGACGAGGCCGAGCCCGACGCACACCTCGGAGGCGGCGACCGCCATCACGGCGAGCGCGAAGACCTGGCCGGCGCCGTTGCCGGCGTGGCGCGAGAACGCGATCAGCGCGAGATTCGCGCCGTTCAGCATGATCTCGAGCGAGAGCAGCACGATCAGCGGGTTGCGCCGGATCAGCACGCCGAACGCGCCGGTGCCGAAGAGGAACGCGGCGACACCGAGGTACCAGGCGATCCCAGGGCCCAAGAGCATCAGGTCTCCACCTCGCGGCGGCGGACATGGGAGCCGAGGATGACGCCGCCGACCGCGGCGACGAGCAGCACGATCGACGTGATCTCGAACGCGAGCAGGTGGTCGGTCAGGAACAGGCGCCCGATCCAGCCCGGCGAGCCGAACGGCGCGTTCACGTGCTCGGAGTGGCGCAGCCGCCCGCCCGCCTTCAATCCGATCGCGACGACGATCTCGACGAAGAGCGTGCCCGCGGCGAGGACGGCGCCGAGCGTCTGCCAGCTCGGCCCGCCCGCCCACGGCGTCTCGTGCCGCGGCCCGACGTAGGCGATCACGAACAGGAACATCACCATCACCGCCCCCGCGTAGACGAGCACCTGCGCCGCAGCGACGAACTCCGCCGAGAGGAGCAGGTAGAGCACGGCGAGCGAGCCGAGGTTCCCGATCAGCGCGAGCGCCGAGTAGAAGGGGTTCGAGAACGAGACGACCGCGACGCCGGAGGCGAGGCAGGCGAAGCCCGCGACCACCCAGACGATCCAGACCAGAACGCCTCCTGCCGACGCCGCGAGGATCACGAGTTGGTCTCGTAGTAGGGGATCGGCGTGTCGAAGAGCGACGGATCCGCGATCGGCACCTTCTTGATCGGCTCCGCGAGCAGCATGTCCTTCGTGTAGATCTGGTCGTCCCGGTTGTACTCGGAGATCTCGTACTCGTTGCCGAGCGTGATCGCGTCGAACGGGCAGGCGAGCTCGCAGTAGCCGCAGAAGATGCAGCGGCTCATGTTGATCTCGTAGATGCGCGCGTAGCGCTCGCCCGCGGAGACGCGGTTGTCCGGCGTGTTCTCGGCGGGAACGACGCGGATGCAGTCCGCCGGGCACGCCGCGGCGCAGAGCGAGCAGCCGACGCACTTCTCGAGCCCGTTCTCGTGCCGCCAGAGGCGGTGGCGGCCGCGGAAGCGCGGGTAGAGCGGTCGCTTGAACTCCGGGTACTGCTGCGTGATCGGCTTCTTCAAGATCTGCTTGAAGGTGACGCCGAAGCCCTTGAGCGTGGAGGCCGGCTGCGGGCTCACGTCCTCGGCCGCCTTTCGCTCCCGCGCCGCGGAGCGGCGCTCCGCGAAAGGCTGACGACGCTGGCGCCACGCCCCGAGGTCCGGCGGGCCGAGTTCGTACCCGTACGTACTGTCCTCGGCCCGCCGAACGATAGGTCGCGGCGCCAGCGCCGCCCCGAGAACGTGAGCCGTCGGCTCATGTCGCCGCCACCACGAGCGCGGTGATCACCGCGTTGATCGTCGCCACCGGTAGCAGCACCTTCCAGCCGAAGCGCATCAGCTGGTCGTAGCGCAGCCGCGGCAGCGTCGCGCGCAGCCAGATGAACGCGAACAGCACCCCCAGCAGCTTGAGCAGGAACCAGAGCGGGCCGAGGTGCCACGGGCCGTGCCAGCCGGCGAAGAAGAGCGTCACCATCAGCGCGGAGAGCGTGATCAGGTTGATGTACTCGGCCATCTGGAACAGGCCCCAGCGCATGCCCGAGTACTCGGTGTGGTAGCCGGCGACGAGCTCCTGCTCTGCCTCCGGCAGGTCGAACGGCGCGCGGCTCGTCTCCGCGATGCCGCCGAAGACGAAGACGAGCATGCCGACGAACTGGGGCGCGACGAACGGCAGAAACTCGGCCTGGCGGTGGACGATGTCGACGAGCGAGAGCGAGCGGCCGAGGATCACGACGCCGAGCACCGACAGCGCGAGCGAGACCTCGTAGGAGACGAGCTGCGCGCAGGTGCGCATCGAGCCGAGCAGCGAGTACTTCGACTCGGACGCCCAGCCGCCGATGATGAAGCCGTAGATGCCGATCGAGCCGAGCGCGAAGATCAGCAGCAGCGCGATCGGCACGTTCGCGATCTCGCCGTTGACGTGCCAGTGGTAGATCTTCCAGCCCGGCCCCCACGGGATCACCGAGAACGCCGCGATCGCGGTGAACGTCGAGACCACGGGTGCGAGGATGTACGGGAGGCCGATCGCGCTCGAGGGCGCGAACGCCTCCTTGCGCACGAGCTTCACGAGGTCGGCGAACGGCTGCAGCAGCCCGAACTTACCGGCGCGATTGGGCCCGTAGCGGAGCTGCATGCGGCCCAGCACCTTGCGCTCGATCAGCGTCAGGTACGCGAAGAGGAGGAGCACGAGGTTGACGATCACGACCGCCTTGATGATCGAGATCCACCAGGGCTCGGTCATGGCGCTTTCGCCTCCTTCGGAGTCGAAAGCGCTATCGAGACGCGGCCACTCAGGCCGGCTGCATGCTCGAGTGCGACGAGCACCACCCCATCGCGGAGATGCGGGGAGAGCCGGGCGCGGAGCTCGATCGACGTGCCGTTGTGCGACAGCGTCACCATGTCGCCTGTCCGGATCCCCATAGCGCGCGCGTAAGCGCGCGGCAGCTCGACCTCCGGCCGCGGCCGCTGGAACTGGAGCTCCGCCACGCGCTCGACGGCCGGCCCGGAGAAGAGCGGCTTGTACGCGACGAGGTGGAGGCCGCCGTCGACCGGCGCCTCCTTCGGCTCGGGCACCGGCGCGGGCTCGACGTGCTCCGGCGCACCGGCGTAGACGCGCAACGGCGCCTGCTCGCCGACCTCGCCGAAGGAGAGCCCGCCGTAGCAAGCGGCGGAGACCTCGGCGAAGACGGCTGCCGCGTACGGCGCCACGTCGACGCCGAAGCGGGCGGCGAGCCGGGAGATCCACTCGAGCTCGTCCGGTCCGGGCGGCGTCGCCGCCCGGCGCAGCCGCTGGAGCCGGCCTTCGAGGTTGACATACGTGCCGTCGCGCTCGAGGTAGCTCGTGCCCGGCAGGACGAGGTCGGCCCAGCCGACCGCGAGCCCGTGGAACATCGTGATCGCAAGCACGGACTCGGCGCGCTCTGCGAGTGCGCGCACGTTCGGGTTGCCGGCCGCCTCGTCGCCGGAGACGATCAGCAGCCCGATCGAGTCGGCGTCCGGGCCCTCCTCGTCGGAGGCCGCCGCCCACGCGTCGGCGATCCCGCGGCCGTTCGGCGTCGCCGGCACGTAGAACGCGCCGGAGCCCTCCTTGTGCGCGAGCCCGAGCCGCTCGGCCAGCGCGGCGACGCGCGCGCCGCCGACGCCGGGGCCGGACCAGATCAACACGGCGCGCTCGGCCGCACGCACGGCCTCCTCGTCCAGCTCGTAGAGCACCTGCGCGCCGTTCCGCCGCGCCGCCTTGATCCACAGCTCGACGATCGGCGCACGCTCTTCGACCGGGACGTCGCCGAGCACGACGACGACCTGCGCGTCGCGGATCGCCGACAGCGGCAGCCGGTACGCGTCGAGCGCGTCCAGCACCGGCTCGGGAAGCATCGCCTGGTGCGAGCCGAGCCCCCGGCGCAACAGCATCGCGAGCGCATACGTCTGCTCGACCGTCTCCGAGCCGGAGAGCGCCGTCACGATCCGGCCCTCGGCGCCGCGCAGCAGCCGCTCCGCCTCGTCGAGCGCCTCGTCCCAGGAGACGGGCTCGAACCCGCGCAGCCGCACCCGCTTGATCGGGTCGACGATGCGGTCGGCCGAGCGCAGGTGCGTGAACGCGAAGCGTCCCTTGTCGCAGATCCAGCCCTCGTCGATCTCCGGGTGGTTGCGCGAGAGGATCCGCTTGACCTTGCCTTCGCGCACCGTCGCGTTCGTGTTGCAGCCGACCGGGCACAACCCGCACACCGTCGGCACGTTCACGATCTCCCACGGGCGCGCCTCGAAGCGGTACTGCGTCGGCAGCAGCGCGCCGACCGGGCAGAGCTCCGTCACGTTGCCGGTGAACGGCCCGGTGTACGGCTCGTCCTCGAAGGTCGTGATCACCGACAGCGCGCCGCGGTTGCGCGCCACGAGCTGCCCGTCCTCGCTGACCGAGTCGCTGAAGCGCGTGCACCGGTAGCAGAGGATGCAGCGCTCGCGGTCGAGCGAGATCGCCGGCGAGATCGGGATCGGCTTTTCGAAGGTCGTCTTCTCGAAGTTCATGCGCGTTTTGCTCGGTCCGTAGCGGAACGTGAGGTCCTGGAGCGGGCACTCGCCGCCCTTGTCGCAGACCGGGCAGTCGAGCGGGTGGTTGACGAGGATGAACTCGAGCGTCGCGTTCTGGCCGTCCGCGGCCTGCTGCGACGTGCGCGCGGTGCGGACGACCATCCCGTCCTGCGCGGTGAGCGTGCAGCCGGCCTGGAGCTTCGGCATCCCATCGACCTCGACGAGGCACATGCGGCAGGCGCCGACCGGCGGGCCGAGGCGCGGCTCGTAACAGAACACGGGGATCTCGATGCCGGCGGCGAGCGCCGTCTCGACGAGACCCGTGCCCTTCGGCACGTGCACCTCGCGCTCGTCGACCGTCACGCGGACGAGGTCGGGCGCGCTCATGCCTGCAGCTCCGACGGCTGCGACCTGACTGAAGTCAGGTCGCGGATGTTGTCTGCGTGCTGATCCACCGGCGCGAAGAGGCCGTCAAGGGTCGAGTCGTGCCCGAACGGGCAGCCGCCTTGCTCGACGTGCGCGCGGAACTCGTCGCGGAACTTCGTCACGCAGCTCGCGACCGGCATCGCGGCCGAGTCGCCGAGCACGCAGAGGCACTTGCCGATGATCCGGTCGCAGACGTCGAGCAGCAGATCGAAATCCTGCTCCGCCGCGGTGCCCGCCTCGACCGCGCGCAGCAGCTGCACGAGCCAGCGCGTCCCGACGCGGCACGGCGTGCACTTGCCGCACGACTCGTGCATGTAGAACTGCGCGATGCGGAGCGCGAACTGGACGATGCACGTCTGGTCGTCGATCACGCTGACGACGCCGGAGCCGATGAAATAGCCCTTGCTGCCGAGCGAGTTCGCGTCGAGCCTCGTGTCGAGGTCGACCGGTGTCATCACCGGGAACGACGAGCCGCCCATCATCACGGCCTTGAGCGTGCGCCCCTCGGGCACGCCGCCGCCGATGTCGTCGATCAGGTGGCGCACGGTGATGCCGTGCGGTAGCTCGTACGCGCCGGGGCGCTTGACGTTGCCGGAGAGGCAGAAGATGCGGGTGCCGGTCGAGTCGGGCGGCGCGCCGATCTCGGCGTAGTCCTTCGGCCCCACCTCGAGGATCTTCGGCACGGTCGTGATCGTCTCGACGTTGTTGATCAGCGTCGGCGACGCGTAGAGGCCGGAGATCGCCGGGAACGGCGGCTTCGAGCGCGGCTGGCCGCGCTTTCCCTCCAGCGACTCGAGCAGGCCGGTCTCCTCGCCGCAGATGTACGCGCCGGCGCCGCGGTGGATGACGATGTCGACGTCGGCGAGGATGCCGGC
>JBEKEH010000068.1:0-16816 GCA_050013935.1 Gaiellaceae bacterium
CGTTCGCTAGGGGCACGAGAC
Organism: Gaiellaceae bacterium; assembly: GCA_050013935.1. Taxonomy (GTDB): domain Bacteria; phylum Actinomycetota; class Thermoleophilia; order Gaiellales; family Gaiellaceae; genus Palsa-739. The sequence goes on from JBEKEH010000068.1 coordinate 22, forward strand.
GGCCGCGGGCGCCGACTCCTGCGCGCTCTCGATCCCGCCGAGCGAGAACGGCTCGAGCGGCGTGAACCGCGCCTGGAAGAAGCGCAGGTGCTCGGGCTCGAAGGTCATGCGCAGGCCGTGAATCCCGCGCGCGTGCTTGTGCAGGTCGGTGACGACCTCCGCGACGTACGCGAGGTGCTCCTGCGTGTACACGCGCCGCGGCAACGTCAGCCGGACGAGCTCGAGGCCGTCGTACGGATCGCTGCCGTGCTGGCCGGAGACGATCCCCCGCTCCATCGTGCGCACGCCGCCGGCGAGGTAGATCGCCGCCGCGAGCGCCTGCGCCGGGAACTCCTCCTGCGGCACCTGCGGCAGGAAGCGCTTCGCGTCGAGGAACACCGCGTGCGCGCCCGGGGGCAGCACGATCGGCACGCCCGCGTCCTGCAGCAGCGCGGCGAGCGTGGCGACCTGGTCAACGTAGTGCGCGACGTTCGGCTCGTCCGCGGCCTCGCGGATTCCCTGGGCGAGCGCCTCCATCGCGGCGCCGGACATGCCGCCGTAGTGCAGGAAGCCTTCGTACACGACGACGAGCTCACGCAGACGCTCGGCGAGGCGGTCGTCGTTCACCGCGACGAAGCCGCCGATCGGGACGAAATGGTCCTTCTTCGACGAGAAGATCGCGCCGTCGCTGAGGCGCATGATCAGGTGGATGATCTCCGCGAGCGAGCGCTGCCCGTAGCCCGGCTCGCGCCGCTTGACGAACAGCGCGTTCTCCGAGCTGCGCGTCGCGTCGAGGATCAGCGGCACGCCGTGATCGGTGGTCACGGCCCGCACCTCGGCGAGGTTCTCGAGCGAGAACGGCTGCCCGCCGGCCATGTTCAGGCACGCCTCCTGGCGCACGTAGGCGACGCGCACGTGGCCCTCGCGCCGCAGCAGCTCGTCGAGCTTCGCGACGTCGATGTTTCCCTTGAACGGGTGGGTCGACTCGGGGTCGCGCGCCTCCGGGATCGAGACGTCCGTCCAGACGCCGCCCGCGAGCTCCGCGTGCACGCGCGAGGTCGTGAAGTAGAGGTTCGAGGGGACGAGCTGGCCCGGGCGCACGAGCACGCGCGCGAGCAGGTGCTCGGCGCCGCGGCCCTGGTGCGTCGGGATGACGTGCTTGTAGCCGTAGACGTCGCGCGCAGCGCGCTCGAAGCGGAAGAAGCTGCGGCTGCCGGCGTACGCCTCGTCGCCGAGCTCCATCGCGGCGCGTTGCTCCTGCGACACGGCCGAGGTGCCGCTGTCGGTGAGGAGGTCAATGAAGACGTCCTCGGAGCGGAGGAGGAAGGTGTTGTAGCCGGCCTCGGCGAGCGCGGCTCGCCGCCGCCCTGCCTCGGGCAGCGAGATCGGCTCGACGACCTTGATCTTGTACGGGGGTGCGTTCATGACCGTATCGTCACGCCGGCCATGAGCGGCCCGCATCCGTGCGTCGGCCCAGACGTGCTGCGGCCGAGTACGTAGGCTTCCGGATGTGCCCTGGTATTACGACGTCGCCGAGCGCGACCACGAGCTCCAGAACCCGACGAGCCCGGAGAAGATCCGGCTGCTCGGCGAGCGGCTGCGCCTCGGGCCGGAGAGCCGCGTGCTCGACCTCGCCTGCGGCAAGGCGGGCCCGGCGCTGCTGCTCGCCTCCGCGTTCGGCTGCCGCGTGCTCGGGGTCGAGCGGGCGCCGGAGTTCGCCGCTGCGGCCCGGGAGCGGATCGAGGCGGCCGGCCTGGCCGACCGGATCGAGATCGTCGAGGGCGACGCGGCGGCCTTCCCGCTCGCGGCCGGTGCGTGGGACGCGGCGCTCTGCCTCGGCGCCAGCTTCGTCTGGCACGGCCTGGACGGAACGCTCGCCGCGCTGGCGCCCGCGGTGCGGCCCGGCGGGCACGTCGTCGTCGGCGAGCCCTACTGGCGCTCCTGGCCGTTGCCGGAGGGGATCGACGACCTCGGCTACCTGCCGCTTCGCCCGACGGTCGCGAAGCTCGAAGCGGCCGGTTTGCCGCTCGTCACGCTGATCGCCTCCTCCGAGGACGATTGGGATACGTACGAGTCGCTGCACTGGCGGGCGCTCGAAGGCTGGCTCGCCGAGAACCCGGACGATCCGGACGCCGTCTCGATTCGCGCGCGGCACGAAGCGCAGCGCGACGAGTACCTGCGCTACGAGCGGGCGCTCTTCGGCTGGGCGATCTTCGCCGGCCTGAAGCCCTAGTGCCGACGTCAGCTCATGCCGCGTGCGCGAGCGCGGGGCCGCGCGCGAGCAGCGCCCGGAAGCGCTCCGACTCGAGCAGGTGGCGGCGCCCGAACCCCGCCTCGCCGAGCTCGAGCTCGGCGAAGACCGCCGACGCTTCGGCGTCACGGACCGCGGCCGGCTTGCGGTACTCGGCGACGAGCCAGTCGCGCAACTCCTCGAAGCACGGCGCCGCGGCGACGATGCGGCGCACGACGAGCTGCGGCGCGACGGTGCCGTTCCAGCGGTTCTCCGCCAGGCGGAAGACGACGTCGTAGCGGCCCTCGCGGCGGAACGTGTCGAGCTGCGACCCCAGGCCGAAGGCGATCGCGCTGCCGGCGTCGCTGCCGTCGCAGCGGACACGGAAGCGCAGGTGCCTCCCCTCGCCCACCGTGGCGAGGTCGCCGAGCTCGCAGCCGCTTGCGAGCAGCGTCACCTCCGGATTGCCGAGCCCGAACGGGGCCAGGCGCGCCAGCTCGGCGCAGAGCTCGAGCGTGAGACGCGTGCTGCGCGGGACGATCGCGTCGACGCGCGTCACCTGCCGCAGGTCCTCGTCGACGAGCAGCCCCGCGGCGTGCTCGGCGAACCGCTCCGTGAACTCGGCGACGTGCTCCGGCTTGATCGAGAGCCCGGCGGCGGCGCGGTGCCCGCCCCAGCGCTCGAGCAGCGACGAGCAGGCGGCGAGGCCGCCGTGCAGATCGAAGGACGCGATCGAGCGGCCCGAGCCCTTCCAGTCACCCTCGCCGCCCGCGATCAGCACGACCGGGCGGTTGTACCGCTCGACGAGCCGCGAGGCGACGATCCCGATCACGCCCTCGTGCCAGCCCTCGCCGGCGAGGACGTACGCGCGCCGGCGCCGCTCGGCCTCCGGCCACGCCTCGACCTGGGCGACCGCCTCGCGCAGGATGCGCCCCTCGACGGCCTGCCGCTGGCGGTTTAGCTCCTCGAGCGAGTCGGCGAGCCGCCGCGCGTCGTCCACGTCGTCCGTCAGCAGCAGCTCGAGCGCGGCACGCGGATGTCCGAGCCGTCCTGCGGCGTTGATGCGCGGCGCGAGCCGGAAGCCGACGGAGCCCGCGTCGACCGCGGCCGGATCGACGCCGGCCGAGCGCATCAGCGCGCGCAGCCCAAGCTTCTGCGTGCGCGCGAGCGCGCGCAGACCCGCGATCGCGAGCGAGCGGTTCTCGTCGAGGAGCGGCACGACGTCGGCGATCGTCGCGAGCCCGACGAGATCGAGATGACGCTTCGGAATCTCCGCGTCGACGCCGAAGAGCGCCTGTCCGAGCTTGTAGACGACGCCGGTGCCGCACAGCTCGGGGAACGGGTAGTCCGACGGCCGCGTCGCGACCAGCGGGCAATCCGGCAGCGTCTCGCCTGGTCGGTGGTGGTCGGTGACGATCACCTCAAGCCCGCGCTCCTTCGCCTCGGCGACCTCCGCGACGGCGGTGATGCCGCAGTCGACCGTGAGCACGAGCCCGCAGCCCTCGTCGGCGAGCCGGGCGAGCGTCTCGCCGCGCACACCGTAGCCCTCGTCGAAGCGGCTCGGCAGGTGCCAGACGACGTCGGCGCCGAGCTCGCGCAGGAGCAGGACGGCGAGCGTCGTGGCGGCGATGCCGTCGACGTCGTAGTCGCCGTGCACGCAGATGCGGCGCCCGCCGGCGACGGCGGCGCGGATCCGCTCGCAGGCGGCGCGCATGTCGCCGAGCAGGAACGGGTCGTGCGGCGTCAGCGCGCCGTCGAGGAAGGCCTGCGCCTCGGCGGGGTCGTCGTAGCCGCGCCGGACGAGGACGCCTGCCGTGAGCTCGCTGATCCCGAGCGACGCGGCGAGCTCTGCCTGCACCCGGTGCGGACACGGACGGATCGTCCAGGTGCCCTCGTGCATCGTCAGGCACGGTACGGGGGGCGTCGGACGGCGCCGAGGGCAGACAGCGCGACGCCGTGACTTCTTTCGACGGTCAGGGAATCAGCAGCGAGCGTCCGGCTCCCGGCGGGCTCCGACGGCGAGGCGCTCGAGCTGCGCCTCTGGGCCGAGCACCGGATCGAGATTCCCGTCATGCGGCCCGAGAAGGACCTGCTGCGGATCTCGGTCGCGGCCTACACGCGGCGTGAGCACGTCGAGCGGTTGCTCGAAGTCCTGCCGCGGCTGCTCAGAACTTCCGGCACCCCACCACGCGGTTGAGGCCCGTGCCCGGCTCGAGGGTCAGCCTTCGCGCGGCAGCTCGACCCCGAGCACGCTCAGCAGCACGAGCAGCCCGATCCCCACGAGCCAGAGCGTGAGCACGAGCTTCGGCCGGCGGCTCTCCCGCAGGGCCTGGAACGCGACCTTCCCCCAGAGGAGAAGCAGGCCGATCACGGCGGCGAAGCCGAGCACGATCACCGGCGCCAGGTAGATCGCCTTCTCGACCGGCCAGGCCATGAGCCAGGCCGTGACGACGACGAGCCCCATGACCATGGCGACTGCGGCGGAGAGGCGGAACACGCGCACGGGCCAAGGGTACTGGTCTCCGCCGTGCGTGCGGGTGCGCTCGGCCGAGCGAAAACCGAGCAGCTCAAGGACGCAGGGAGCGCCGATAGCCGAAGCTATCGGCGCGACCGAGGACGCCGAGATGCGAAGCGTTTGCAGCCGGCCGGGCGTGCCTGCACGTGCGGCGGCGACCGATAGGCTTCCATGGTGGACGCAGAGGCGAACTACAGCTCCGGCGACGACTATGTCGTGGAGTTCCTCGGCTACCGCTTCGGCTTCAACGAGGAGGACTTCGAGCAGCGTGTCACGGCAGCCGCCGTCAAGCTCAGCCTCCTCGCAGGGAACGAGCTCGACGACGATGAGACGGCCGACCTCGTCGAGCTCGTCGAGCGGGACGGCATCGCGGAGCCCCGAAGCTCGCTCGGCCGCTATCTCGTTCGCCGCTGGGACGAGGTCGCCCTCGTCGAGGGCGAGTCGCTCGTCTACTGGTTGAAGAAGCTCGTCTTCCGCGGTGCGTGGCTCGACCACCACGTCAAGGAGGGGAAGCTCGAGGTCGGTTGGGACGACGAGGCCGCTGAGTTCTCGTACCGCGACCCGCACGGCGGGCGCCCGCTGCTCGAGCTGCTGCCGATGCCGAGCTGGCGCGACCTCCAGTACCGGCGGTGAGCGTGCCGCGCTGGTACGCGGCCGCCGGACCTGCTTACCTCGCGGCGCTGCTCGCGGTGGACACGCAGGTCGGGCTGGGCGGCCAGCGCGCGCTCGGAGCGCTCACCTGGCTCGTGTTGCTCTGCGCCCTGCGACCGCTGCCGGGGCTGGCGCGCGCGCAGGCGCTCGGCGTCGTCGCGTTCGCGACCGTCGGCGAGGTGACCGGATCGCTCGTCTGGGGCGTCTACCACTACCGGCTGCACAACCTGCCGTTGTTCATCCCGCCCGCGCACGGGCTCGTCTACCTGAGCGGGCTCGCGCTGAGCCGCGTCGTGCGCGAGCGCCCGCTCGTCGCGGCGGCCGCCGCCGGCTCGATCGGCTGGGGGCTCGCGGGGCTGACGGTGCTGCCGCGCCTCGACGTCGCCGGCGCGGTGGGCGTGCCGCTGCTGTGCGTGTTCCTGTGGCGGTCGCGCTCGCGCGCGACGTACGCGGGCGTGTTCCTCGTCGTCGCCGCGCTCGAGCTGTACGGGACGTCGATTGGCACCTGGCGCTGGGCGGTGTCGCTGCCGGGGCTCGGCATCGCGGACGGGAACCCGCCGAGCGGCGTCGCGAGCGGCTACGTCTGGTTCGACGTGATGGCGCTGCTCGTGGCGCCGTGGCTTGTCGCCGCCGCCCGCCGTGTGCGGCTCGCGCCCGCACCCGCCTAGCTCGCTGAGGCCTCGGGGACCGAGAAGCCGAAGCGCGCGACGCGTTCCTCCGGCGCCTTGCGCAACTCGATCCGCCGGATCGAGCCGATCGGAATCACGATCGCGTCGGGCGCGTCCTCGCGCGGGCTCTGGACGTAGATCGTGATCATCCCGAAGCCGGGCTCCGGCTCGATCCGGTCGAGTACGAAATGGGCGGTGTCGACGAGCTCGACCTCGACGACGGGAGTCTGCACGCCGGTCGTTTCCGCGAACCTCGCGATCGTGCGGAGCAGGCGCTCGACGAACGCCTCGTGCGGCCCCTCGACGACGGGTGTCCAGAGCTCGGGCATGGGTCAGAACAGGCGGCTGCCCGGGAGGGGCGGGGCGCCGAGGTGCTCGCGGCCGAGGGTCGTGATCGTGCGGCCGCGCGGCGTGCGCTGGATGAAGCCGAGCTGGAGCAGGTACGGCTCGTACACGTCCTCGATCGTGTCCGGCTCCTCGCCGAGCGACACCGCGAGCGTGCCGAGCCCGACAGGACCGCCCTCGAACTTGCCGGCGATCGTGTGCAGGAGCTGCCGCGACTCGCGGTCGAGCCCGAGCTCGTCCACCTCGAGCAGCTCGAGCGCCTCGCGCGCGATCCCGGTGGTGACGGCGCCCTGGTGCCGTACCTCGGCGACGTCGCGCACGCGGCGCAGGATCCGGTTCGCGATCCGGGGCGTGCCGCGCGAGCGGCGTGCGATCTCCTCGGCCGCGTCGTCCTCGACGTCGACGCCGAGGATCCGCGCCGAGCGGCGCACGATCGCGGCAAGGTCGACCGGCTCGTAGTAGTCGAGCCGGAACGTGATCCCGAAGCGGTCGCGCAGCGGCGAGGTCAGCAGCCCCGTTCGCGTCGTCGCGCCGACGAGCGTGAACGGCGGCAGGTCGAGCGTGAGCGTGCGCGCCGCCGGCCCCTGGCCGACGACGATGTCGAGCCGGAAGTCCTCCAGGGCCGGGTAGAGGATCTCCTCGATCGCGCGGTTGAGCCGGTGGATCTCGTCCACGAAGAGCACGTCGCGCGGCTCGAGCGACGTGAGGATCGCGGCCATGTCGCCCTTGCGCTCGAGCGCCGGTCCTGCAACCGAGCGGATGCCGACGCCGAGCTCCTCGTGCACGATGTACGCGAGGCTCGTCTTGCCGAGACCGGGCGGACCGACGAGCAGTAGGTGGTCGAGCGCCTCGCCCCGCGCCGCGGCGGCCGCGAGCGAGATCCCGAGCTGCTCCTTGACCCGCTGCTGCCCGACGAAGTCGCCGAGCCGGCGCGGGCGGAGCGTCTGCTCGAGCTCCTCGTCCTCCTCGGCGATCACGGGCGCGAGAAACTGGGTCACGCCGCCCTCTTCAACGCGAGCCGGACACGTTCCTCCGCCGGCAGCTCGGGATCGGTGCCGGCGAGCGCCCGCTCGGCGTCGACGACGCTGTAGCCGAGCTCGACGAGCGCGTCGCGGGCGACGATGTGCGAGTCGGACGGCGGCGCACCGGACTCGGGCGCTCCGGCGCCGATCTTCTCCTTCAGCTCGAGCACGATCCGCTCGGCCGTCTTCTTGCCGATGCCGGGGATCGCCTGGAAGCGCGCGGTGTCCTCGCGCACGATCGCCCGGCGCAGCTCGTCGGCGGGCGAGCCGGAGACGACTGCGAGCGCGACCTTCGGCCCGACGCCGTTCACCGTCAGCAGCTGCACGAACAGCTCGCGCTCGCTCCTGTCGGCGAAGCCGTAGAGCTGGAGCGCATCCTCGCGCACGTAGAGGTAGGTCTCGACCGTCACCTCGTCCGCCCCGGCCGCCTTGCGGACGGCGGTCGGAGTGGCCGCGACGAGATAGCCGACGCCGCCGACGTCGAGTACCAGCCCCTCCGGCGTCGAGGCGACGGGCTTGCCACGCAGGCGAGAGATCATGAGCGCACTACCCGACCAGCTTCAGCAGCGGCGGCGCAAGCGCGTGGCAGATCGCGACGGCGAGCGCGTCGGCGGCATGGTTGGGCGTCGGCAGCTCCTGCAGGCCGAGGATCGCCTTCACCATTCGCTGCACCTGGGACTTCTCGGCGCGCCCGTAGCCGCAGACCGCCTGCTTCACGCGCGCCGGCGCGTACTCGGTGCACGGCACTCCGGCCAGAGCGGCCGCGACGAGCACGGCGCCGCGCGCCTGCCCGACGGAGAGCGCGATGCGGGCGTCGGCGCCGACGTAGGACTCCTCGAGGGCGACCGCATCCGGGGCGTGCTCGGCGATGAGGCCCGCCACGCCGTCGAAGATCGTCTTCAGCCGCAGCTCCGGACGCTCGCCGGCGGGTGTCGACCACGAGCCGTGGCCGATGGCCCTGAGGCGCCCGCCGCTTTCGTGGACGATCCCGTACCCGCACGCAGCCGTTCCCGGGTCGATGCCGACGACTTTCACGGCAACACGTTAGGCAGGGCATCGGACGACTCCTTCCCCGGCCGTCGCCGCTCCAGAGCCCGATCGTGTCGCGGATCGGCGACCCGCCGTCTAGCCGGCGACCGCCTCGAGCACCTGCTCGGGGATGTCGAAGTTGGCGTAGACGTCCTGCACGTCGTCGTTGTCCTCGAGCTGGTCGATCAGGCGCAGCACCTTCTTCGCGTCGTCTTCGTCTGCCACCTCGACGGTGGTCTTCGGCACCATCGTCAGCTCCGCCGACTCGACCTGGAGGCCGGCGGTCTCGATCGCCTCGCGCACAGCGGCGAGCTGCTCGGGCGCGCTCGTGACCACGTACGTGGCGCCGTCGAGCGTGACGTCCTCCGCCCCGCCCTCGGCCGCCGCGAGCGTCAGCTCGTCCTCGTCCACCCCGTCGGCATTCACGAGCACGATGCCGCGCCGCTCGAACAGCCAGGAGACCGCGCCGGAGCCGCCGAGGTTGCCGTCGTTCTTCGAGAACACGTGCCGAACATCGCCGGCGGTGCGGTTGCGATTGTCGGTGAGGGCCTCGACGATCACCGCCACGCCGCTCGGGCCGTAGCCCTCGTACACCACCGTCTCGAACTGGCTCGCGTCTGCGTCGGCGCCCGAGCCCTTCGCGATCGCGCGGTCGATCGTGTCCCGCGGCATCGAGTACGACCGCGCCTTCTCGATCGCGTTCTGCAGCGCGAGATTGGCGGCGGGGTCGCCCCCACCCTCCCTCGCCGCGACGATGATCGCGCGGGTGAGCTTCGTGAAGAGCTGGCCGCGCTTCGCGTCCGCAGCGCCCTTCTTGTGCTTGATCGTCGACCACTTGCTATGCCCGGACACTTCTCGCCTCCCGTACCTGGTTCAGAAAGAGCTCGTGGATGCGCGTGTCGTCGGTCAACTCCGGGTGGAAGGCGGCGACGAGGATGCGCCCCTGCCGCGCCAGCACCGGATGCTTGTCGACCTCCGCGAGCACCTCGACGTCCGGCCCCGCGTCCTCGATCCACGGCGCGCGGATGAAGACCGCGCGGAACGGCTCCTCGCCGTCGCCGATCTCGAGGTCGGCCTCGAAGCTGCGCACCTGGCGCCCGAACGCGTTCCGCCGCACGCGGATGTCCGCGAGGCCGAGATGGTCGCGGTCGAGCAGGATCATCCCGGCGCAGGTGCCGAAGATCGGCGCCTCGAAGCCGCGCAGCGCCTCGTCGACGCCGTAGAGGCGCATCAGGCGAGTGATCGCGGTCGACTCGCCGCCGGGGACGATCAGCCCGTCGAGGCCCTCGAGCTGCTCCGGCAGGCGCACCTCGACCGGCTCCGCGCCGAGGCGGCGCAGCACGGCGGCGTGCTCGCGGAAGTTCCCCTGCAGGGCGAGGACGCCGATCCGAAGCGGCTTCTCCACAGGGGGAAGTCTAGTCGGGGCTACTGCAGCGGCCCCGCCGGCTCCGCGCTGCGGCGCGAAGCGAGGCCGAGCAGGACGAGCAGGAAGCCGACGAACGCGAAGACGAGGGACGGCACCCAGCCGCGGACGGAGGTGACCGTCGAGGTGGAGAGGGAGATCGTGTGGTGCGACCACTCGGCCGCGAAGTGCGCGCCCGCAGCCATCAGGCCGAGCGTCGCCAGGACTGCCCAGCTCGACCGCTTCGAGCCGTACGCAATCGCGACGTAGACGAGCGCGGCGGCCGCGACGAGCGCCCAGTCGGCGTCGGTCGTGTGCCACCAGTAGAGGAGGCTGCCACCGATCAGCGTGCCTGCACCGACGTGCAGCCAGAACGCCGTGGGGCGGGTGTTCACGCTGCCGGCGACGAGATACGCGAGGCCGACGAGCAGCGTCACGACCACCGACCAGTTGCCGCCGGCCGAGACGAGGTCGAGGACGAAGAACCACCCGACGAAGACCGCGATCGACGCGATGAACGGGAACGTGAAGCGGCGTAGGTCGTCGAGCGCAGCCGCGAGCACGAGCAGCTCGAGCGAGAGGCGTGCGACGGAGAACGCGCCGAACGACGACACCGAGTGGCCCGACAGCCAGCCGAACCAGGTCCAGAGCGCGCCGACGAACACCGCCCAGGCAACGACGGAGGCGAACGCGAAGACGCCGGCGGCGAGCCAGCGGTCCTGCCGCTTGAACGCGTGCGCGATGCCGTAGAGGACGACCAGCACGAGCGCGGCCCAGCCGGCGAACGCCGCCCTGCCGTACGGACCCGAGAGATACCCGAGCGCGGCGATCGCCGCGCCGAGAACCGTCAGCCCGCCCGCGTACAGCAGGAATGACGCCGTCGTCCAGCGCGGCTGCGGAACCTCCACACCCACATGGTCGCGCTCCGGGCGGACGGAGCGGCTACCAGCCGCGGGTCTCGAGCAGCTCGCTCGGGTCGAGCGAGGCGGTCGAGATGCCGACCATCGGCTCGCCGAGGCCGGCAGAGACGCGGGCGAGGATCTCGGCGTCGTTGAAGTGGGTCGTCGCCTCGACGATCGCCTTCGCCCGGCGCTCCGGGTCGCCCGACTTGAAGATCCCCGAGCCGACGAAGACGCCGTCGGCGCCGAGCTGCATGCAGAGCGACGCGTCGGCCGGCGTCGCGATCCCGCCTGCCGTGAAGGTGACCACGGGAAGCCGGCCGTGCTCGGCGACCCAGCGCACGAGTTCGTACGGCGCCTGGAGCTTCTTGGCCTCCGCGTACAGCTCCTCCTCGGCGAGCGAAGTGAGCTTGCGCATGTGTCCGAACACGGCGCGCATGTGCGTGACGGCGTTGACGATGTCGCCTGTGCCCGCCTCGCCCTTCGTGCGGATCATCGCCGCGCCCTCGGTGATCCGGCGCAGCGCCTCGCCGAGGTTCGTCGCACCGCACACGAACGGCACGGTGAACCGCCACTTGTCGACGTGGTGCTCGACGTCGGCGGGCGTCAGCACCTCCGACTCATCGATGTAGTCGATCTCGAGCGCCTCGAGGATCTGGGCCTCGGCGAAGTGGCCGATGCGGCACTTCGCCATCACGGGGATGCTGACGGCCTCCTGGATCTCGCGGATCTTCTCCGGATCGGACATGCGCGCGACGCCGCCCTGCACCCGGATGTCGGCGGGGACGCGCTCCAGCGCCATCACCGCCACCGCCCCCGACGCCTCGGCGATCTTCGCCTGCTCGGCGTCGACGACGTCCATGATCACCCCGCCCTTGAGCATCTCGGCGAGGCCGCTCTTCACCCGCATCGTCCCGTACTCGGCCATGACCCCAGTGTAGCGGCGGTGTTACGGCGCGAGACAGCCCAAAGCGTTGCTGAGCTGGAGCTGGGTCGGCGAGGTCGTCCAGACGAGGACGGCGTTCCGCTGCGATTCCATGATGTCCGCCATGCGGCGTGCGTAGAACGGCGAGGCATGCGCCTTGAACGCGGCTTCCGTGGAGCTCGCGCCCGCCGCGTCCGTCGCGAAGGCGATCGTCAGGACGTTTCCGCTCGGCGCCTTGGCCTTGATACCCCCGTTCTCGGCGGTTCCGGCGATCAGGCCGACCTTGAGCGGATCGGTAGTGATGTTTGTGAAGCCCTTGTCGCCGAGGCACGTGACCGTGCCCTTCGCGGTGTAGGCCGGCGGGCTGCCGGCGCCGCAGCCGGCGGCGAGCGCGGCGACGGCGGCGCAGAGCAGGAGCAGCGCCATGCGGCGGCGGACGAGCATGGAGCCGACTGTAGCCGCGCCGCCCGACGGCGGGGTGGAAGAATCGCCCCCGTGGAGCCGTGGTCCCGCGACCCCGCCGGCCGCTTCGACGAGCACGAGCTCGTGAGCGAGACGCTGCGCGGGAACCCGCTCGGCGACCCCCACCTGCGCCCGCTCTGGGTGTACGCGCCGCCCGCCTACGAGGCCGACAAGGAGCGACGCTTCCCGTCGCTCTACCTCATCCAGGGACACACGGGGCAGCTCGACATGTGGCGGAACCGCTCCGCCTTCCGGCCGACCGTCCCGGAGCTCGTCGACCGCCTCTTTGCGCAGGAAGGCTGCCCGCCGGCGCTCGTCGTCTTCGTCGACGCGTGGACGTCCTACGGCGGCTCGCAGTTCCTCGACTCGCCCGGCGTCGGCAACTACCACACGTACCTCTGCGACGAGGTCGTGCCCTTCGTCGACGCGCACTACCGGACGCTGGCCGAGCCGGCGCACCGCGGCATCGCCGGCAAGTCGAGCGGCGGCTACGGCGCGATGGTGACGCCGATGCTGCGACCCGACCTGTTCGGCGGGCTCGCGACGCACGCCGGTGACGCGCTCTTCGAGCTCTGCTACCTGCCGGACTTCCGCGAGGCGGCGCGAGCGCTGCGCGACTCGTACGGGGGCTCGTTCGATGCGTTCTGGGAGGACTTCCGCTCGCGGCCGGCGTTCGCGAAGGGGACCGACTTCCCGCTGCTCAACACGTGGGCGATGGCCGCCTGCTATTCGGCGAACGCGGACGGCTCGATCGACCTGCCGTTCGAGCCGGAGACGGGGCAGCTGCGGCCGGACGTCTGGGAGCGGTGGCTCGCGTGGGATCCCGTGCGCATGGCGAACCGGTACGCCGATGCGCTGCGCGGCCTGCGCGCGGTGTACATCGACTCGGGCAAGGAGGACCAGTTCTTCCTCGACCTCGGCGCGGAGGGGTTCCGGCGCGCGCTCGAGCGGATCGGCGTCACCGACGTGTTCTTCGAGCTGTTCGACGCGACGCACAGCGGCATCGAGTACCGCTACCCGCTCGCGCTCCGCTATCTCGCCGAGCGGCTCCAGTAGACGCGCCTAGAGGTCGACGCCGACGAACTGCGCGTTGCGCGGGCGTGGGATGTCGCCCTGCGCGATTCCGGCCTCGACCTGTGCAAGTACCTGGCCGCGGTACTCGCGCGTCGTCGTCCACGTGTAGCTCTGCCGGTGCGGCATCCACGTCACCCCCTCGATCGTCCATTCGTCGGAGCCGAGCGCCCGAACGGCCGCGAGCGGAAAGTCGAAGAAGATGCGCACGAGCAGCCACGGGATGTGGCCGAGCAGCCAGACCACGGCGTCGAAAGGCGCGGTGAAGATCGAGAACCGGCTCACACCGCCGAGATCGTCCAGCCCGGGGTCAGGCGGGTGCCGCTCCGGCAGCTTCAGCCGGTACGCGTAGATCTCCCACTCCTGGCCCGTTGGGTCGCTGACGCTCCGGTTCGGGCTGAAGACGCTCACCCACGGATTGTCGCCTAGACTCGCGACCGTGCTGGGGCTCGAAGGCAAGCGGGTCGTCGTCACCGGCGGAACGAGCGGGATCGGCGAGGCGACGAGCCGCCGTTTCGTCGCCGAGGGCGCGCGTGTCGTCGCCCTCGCAGTCGGCGAGCAGGAGGTGGAGAGCGCGCACGAGCGGATCGCGGGGCTCGAGGCTGCGCTGCTCTGCGACGTCGCCGACGAACGGCAGGTCGAGCGCTCGTTCGGCCGCGTCGACGAGCTGCTCGGCGGAGTCGACGTCCTCGTCGCGAACGCGGGCATCTCGATCCGCCGGCCGTTCCTCGAGATCCGCGCGGAGGACTGGCGGCGCGTGCTCGACGTGAACCTCACCGGCGTCTTCCATTGCGCGCAGCAGGCGGCGCGACGGATGGTCGGCGGCGACGGCGGCGTGATCCTGCTGACCGCGTCGACGAACGGGCTCGCCGGCCATCCCCTCTATGCGGACTACAACGCGTCGAAGGCGGGCGTGATCGTGCTCGCGCGCACGCTCGCGCGCGAGCTCGCGCCGAAGATCCGCGTGAACGCGGTCTGCCCCGGCTACGTGCTCACGCCGATGCAGCAGGCGGAGTACACGCCGGAGATGCTCGCCGAGGTGGACGCGTCGATCCCCCTCGGGCGGCACGCACGCCCGGAGGAGATCGCCGCGCTGTTCGCCTTCCTGGCAAGCGACGAAGCCGCGTACGTCACCGGCGCAGTCATTTCCATCGACGGCGGTGAGAGCGCCTGAAGTGCTGCGCACTTCAGGCGCGAATGGTTTCGGCTTCGCGGAGCGACCGCCGGCCAAGCCGTTGGCCTCTCACCGGATGTAGGCGACGGGGCCCGCGACGCGCTCGGTGCGGGTCGAAGGTCTACGGCATGCGACCAGGTCGCGCAGCGACCTGGTCGCCGTCGTCAACCGCCGCCGATCCCCAACCCAAAGGCCGCAGGCCAACGCCGCAGGCGTTAGCCGCAGGCCGACCCCACGCGGCCGGGGATGCCAAAGGCACCACCGCCCGCGCCACCAGGACCCTCAGCCCCTCGTCAGATCAAAGGACGCCGGCTCCGCCGGCGTCCGCTCCGCGAAGCCGAACCTCACTCCGTGCGAAGAGCGTCAGCTCTTCGCACGGGACAGGCTATGCCGGTGCCACCGAGGCCGCAGTAGCCGTTCGGGTTCTTCGCCAGGTACTGCTGGTGATAGGGCTCGGCGTAGTAGAACGGCCCCGCTTCCGCGAGCTCCGTCGTGGTCTCGCGGTAGCCGGCGCGTGAGAGCTCCTGCTGGAACATGGCACGCGACGCCTCGGCCGCGTCGCGCTGTGCCTCGCTCGTCCAGTAGACCGCGGAGCGGTACTGCGTGCCGGTGTCGTTGCCCTGGCGCATGCCCTGGGTCGGGTCGTGGTTCTCCCAGAACAGGCGCAGGATGTCGTCGTAGCTCGTCTGCGCCGGGTCGAAGGCGACGAGGACGGCCTCGGTGTGGCCCGTGCGGCCGGAGCAGACCTCCTCGTAGGTGGGGTTCGGGGTGAGGCCGCCGGCGTAGCCGACCGCGGTCGTGAAGATCCCCGGCGCCCGCCAGAAGACCCGCTCGGCGCCCCAGAAGCAGCCCATCCCGACGATCGCCTGCTCGAGCCCGGCCGGGAAGGGCGGGCCGAGCGGCGTCCCCAGCACCTCGTGCCGGGCGGGGATGGGCATCGTCTCGTCGTGGCCGGGCAGCGCGTCCTCGGCCGTGACCATCGTGGTCGGCTTGCCGAAGAGGAACATGGGGCAAGCGTACGTGCCTCGGGGCACCCTGCGCCGTCCACGCGGCCCCGGGCTACGGGCGGTGGGGCTGGACCGGAGGCTTCGGCGCGGCCGCGCCGCGCGCCTGCTTGAGCGTCAGGCGGATCAGATCCGGCCCGACCACGGTCGCCGGCCGGCCGACGTTGCCGGCCGCATCGAATGCGGCAACGGCGAACAGGCGCGCGTCGCCCTTCTTCAGCGTGATGTGGACGCTGAGCGTCTTCGCCGCCACGACCCGAGCCCGCCGGCCGTTGACGATCAGCACGTAGCCGGCAAGGTTGGTGGCGAGGGACGGCTCCTTCCAGCGGAGCGTGACCGTCTTCCCTTTGACCTTGGCCTCGAGCCCACGCGGCTTCCCCGGCGGCGTCTGGTCGAGGACGAAGCTCATCGTCTCCGACCAGGCCGACTCGTTGCCCGCCTGGTCGTGCGCGCTGAGGCGCCAGAAGTAGGAGCCGTCGCGGAGGCCCGTGGGCGTCCACGTCGGCGTCGTGCCGGCAGCGGGGACCGGGACGTAGCCGCTCGCGACGACCTTCGTACAGGCGGCGTCCGCGCACACCTGGAACTCGAGGCCGCTGCCGCCGCCCCTGCTCAAGCCGGTGACTGCGGCGCTCAGCCGGGCCGTGTTGACGATCGCGCCGACCGCCGGGCCCGCCGCGGCCGGGACGGCGGGCGCGCGGGTGTCGACGACGAAGCTGTCCACCGCCGACCACAGCGACTGGTTGCCGACGATGTCCTCCGCGCGGGCGCGCCAGTAGTAGGGACCGTCGGAAAGCTTCGGCGCCTGCCAGCCCGCCAGCGTGCCCCCGGGGACGCTCCCGGAGTAGCCGGTGGTCACGACCTGCGTACAGGCGGGGTCGGTGCAGAGCTCGACGAGGAGGCGCACCTTGTCGGCCGGATCGCCGGGATCGTCGACCAGAGCGGTGAGCGCCGGCGCCGTCCGCACGTGGACGCCGGCGAAGCCGACCAGGGCGGGAGCGACCGGCGGCGTACTGTCGATCGTGAAGCTGCGGGCAGCCGACCAGGCTGAAAGGTTGCCGCCGGAGTCCTCCGCACGGGCGCGCCAGTAGTAGGTGCCGTCGCTCAGGCTGCCGGGCGTCCAGCCGGCGCCGGCGTTGTTGAGCATGCCGGTGACGGTGGTGCTCGCGGCGACCGTCCTGCAGGCGCTCGTGGTGCAGACCTGGAAGATGACGCTGCCGGTGTCGCCGCCGGCATCGGCGTACGTGGCGTTGAGGCTGGAGGGCTGGTTCAGGCGGACGCCGTTGCCCGGAGCCGTCTCCACCGGCACCGACGGCGGGGTCGTGTCGAGCGTGAAGCTCTGCGTCCCCGACCAACCTGACAGGTTGCCGGCCGCGTCCTGCGCGCGGGCGCGCCAGTAGTGAAGGCCGTCCGCGAGCCCGC
>JBEKEH010000069.1:0-29128 GCA_050013935.1 Gaiellaceae bacterium
GACGAGCATCATTCTGATTCGACCTCTAAGGAATGCGCGGCGCCCAAAGGGCCGAGAAGAGCCCGGCGAGCACCAGCAGCACTGCGGCGCCGCCTAGGAACCAGTCGGTGACCTCCACGCGGCCGGGTGTCCGGCCGAGGCTCGAGCCGAGCCTCGTGTACGCGGCCTCGACGGATTCGGCGGTGCGCGCGCGGAAGAACTTGCCGCCGGTCGCCTTCGCAATGGCGCGCAACGTCGTCGGGTCGGGCCTGAGCACGTTCCGACCGCCGAAGAAGCCGCCGGGACCGTTCGGCGCGAAGCCGCCGCCGTTGTTGAAGGTGCCGCTGAAGCCCGGCAGGCTCCCGCCGTTCGTGCCGAACGCGATCGTGTAGATGGGGATGCCCGCCTGGTGTGCGAGCGCGGCGCCCTGGAGTGGTTGCAGGACGCCGCGGTTCTGGCGGCCGTCCGAGAGGAACAGGATTGAGACGAGGCCCTGCGACCGGGTCGGCGCCGCGGCGGCCGTGAAGGAGGCGAGCGAGCGCGCGTCGCGGCCGGGCGCCGCGCTCGTGCCTCCGCCCGAGATCCCGACCGACTGGAGCCCGATCTGCACGGCGGCCGCGATTGCGTCGCCGATCGCCGTGCCGCCGTAGCCCTGGAACGCACCGGCGTCGTCCACCGCCTGCTGCACGAGGGCGTGGTCGGTCGTCGGCGGCGTTGCCACCTCGGCCTCGCCCGCGAAGAGGACGAGGCCGACCTTCAACCGCTTCGGCACCCGGTCGAGGAACAGCTGCAGCGCCGCCTGCGCCGCCGCGAGGCGCGACGGCTTGACGTCGTTCGATTGCATCGAGCCGGAGACGTCGAGGACGAGCACGACCGTCGCCTTGTCGTTCGTGACGAACGTGTGCACGTGCGGCCGGGCGACGGCGACGGCGAGCGTCGCGAGTGCGACCAGGAGGAGCGCCGGCGCCACGACGCGCCGCCACTGGCGTCCGCCCGCGACGAGCGCGAGCACGTCGACGTTCGTGTAGCGGACGGCGTAGCGCATCCGCCGCCGCTCCGCGAGCAGGTACAGGCCCACTGCGAGCGGCACGGCGAGCAGCGCGAGCAGCAGGAGTGGAGCGCCGAAGCTCATGCGCGCCTCACGCAGAGGAGGTCGACCTGCACGACGGCGCGCACCTCCAGCATCGCCGGGCCCGCGCGCACGGCCAGGTGCACGAGCCCGCCCTGCACCGCCTGCGTGACGTGCACGCTCGCGGCGAGTGCCTTCGTGGGCGGCGTCGCGGTGTAGAAGGCGATCGCGTGCGTGGCGCTCGCGAGCTGCTGCCCGGCCGGACAGCGCTCGACGTAGCGGCTCGCCCCGACGTGCACCTGGATCTGGGTCATCTGCGGCGCGGTCGGCTTGGCGGGCGGATACGGGTGGAAGGCGGTCGGCACGCGCTGCCCTGCGCCCGAGGCGGGGACGCAGCCGATGTGCGGGCGAAAGCTCGCCGCCGGATCGCGGCCGCGGACGAGCCGTCCGAGGAAGACGGCCGAGCTCGAGGTCGTGATGCCGGGGTTGACCGGGGTGCCGAGCGCGCCGCGGAAGCCGACCTCGAGCGCGCGCGTGCTGAGCTCGGCGTCGAGCCCGGCGACGACGAAGCGCTTCGGGCAGGCGAGCTGGAACTGCACCTCGCCGCCGCTGCCGGCGAGCACCCACGGCCCCGCCACGGGGACGCAGACCTGGAAACCGCGGCACTCGTTCGTCGCGCCCGCGGGGGCTGCGACGCCGCCGGCGGCGCATGCAGCCGCGGCGAGAACGGCGAGCCGTCTCACACGACCCTCCGGAACCAGAAAGCGGACAAACCGCCGCCGGCGAGCAGCAGCACGAGCGCACCGCCCGCGAACATGTCGGTGATCTCGCGGTTCTCGGTGCGGTGGCCGATGCGCGTGGCGAGGCGCCGATACACCTGGCTGAGCGCTGCGCTGGTGCGCGCGCGGAAGAACTGGCCTCCGGTCACGCGCGCCAGCAGCTGGAGCGTGGCGGGGCTCGGCGGCACGCGGATCTGCTCCGTGTAGCCGCCGGTCAGCTGGACGGTGACGATACCGTTCGCCGTGCCGACGAGCACGGTCGAGACGGGCACGTGCAGCGCCTTCGCGCGCTGCGCGGCCGCCGCGGGGGTCGTGCGGCCGCCGTCGCGGGCGCCGTCGGAGATGAGCAGCACAGAGGTCGGCGGCACGACTCCCTCGACCGTGCGCTCGCGCTGGCCGAGCTGGGCCGCGATGCGCACCGCATCGCCGATCGCGGTGCCTTCACCCGGGCGCAGCTCGCTGAGCGCTGTGGCGACGAGTGAGCGGTCGAGGGTGGGCGGGACCGAGACGAAGGCGTGGCTGCCGAAGGCGACGACGGCGACGCTGTACGCCTTCGGCACCTTGGCGAGGAACGCGTACGCGGCGTTGCGCGCGGCGTCGAGCCGCGTCGGCGCGACGTCGCTCGCCGTCATCGAGCGCGAGATGTCGATCGCGAGCACGACGGTCGCGTTCTTGCGCGGAACGGTGAGGTGCGCGTGCGGCCGCGCCACGCCGACGATAAGCGCGACGAATGCGAGCAGGAGCAGGCCGAGCGGGAAATAGCGCAACCTGCCCGGCCGGCGGGAGAGCAGGTTGGGGAGGAGCGCGAGGCTGGAGAAGCGGGCGGCAGCGGCCGCGCGCCGGCGCTCGTGCCAGAGCCAGCCCGCGACGAGTGCCGGCACGGCGAGCAGCGCGAGCAGCGCGAACGGCTGCGCGAAGCTCACCGGCGCGTCCCGAGGAAGACGGCGAGCGTACGCAGCCAGTCGCCAGACGTGGAGAGGACGGCGTGCGGCACGCCGAGCGCGGAGAGCACGCGGGCGACGCCGCTTCGCTCCTCCGCCGCGGCGTCGGCGAAGCGGCGGCGTAGCGACTCGCTGCGCGTGTCGACCCGGATCTGCCGTCCGGTCTCCGGGTCGACGAGCCAGAGCTCGCCGACGTCCGGCAGCTCCTGCTCGCGCGGGTCGCGGATCTCCACGGCGAGCACGTCGTGCCGACTCAGCAGCTCGAGCAGCGGCCTGCGCCAGTCGAACGGGCCGCGGAAGTCCGAGACGACCACGACGATGCCGCGCTGCCTCGCGATCGCGGCCGTGCGGCTGAGCGCCGCCCCGAGCGAGGTGGCGCCGACGCCGTCGGGCTCCGGCTCGCGGCGCAGCGCGGCGAGTAGCCCGAGCAGGCCGTGACGGCCCTGTGCAGGCGGCAGCGTCGTCGGCGAGCGGTCGCCGAAGGTGGCGATGCCGAGGCGGTTGCCCCGTCGCGTCGCCACGTGGCCGACGGCGATCGCGACCCCGTCGGCGACATCCGCTTTCCGCCGCTCGGCCGTGCCGAACTGCATCGACGGCGACGTGTCGAGCACGAGCCAGGTGACGAGCACGCGCTCGGCGAGGTGGACGCGGACGTGCGGCTCGCCGGTACGTGCCGTGACGTTCCACTCGATCTGGCGCACGTCGTCGCCGGGGACGTACGGCCGCACCTGCGCGAGCTCGACGCCGACGCCGTAGCGGGAAGAGCGGAAGTCGCCGGCGAGCATCCCCTCGAGCCGCCGCCCCACCTCGATCTGGAGCGCATGCAGGAGCTCGAGCGGGAGCGCTCCCGGCCCGGGCCGCTCGGGCGTTGCCGCCCCGAGGAGCGGCGAAGCCCTCATGCGACGCTCGGCCGCGCCAGGCTCGTCTCGGGCGCAGGCACGGCCGCGAGCACGGAGTCGAGGATCTGGTCGGGCGTGACGCCTTCGGCCAGCGCCTGGTAGCTGAGCACGAGCCGGTGCCGGAGCGCGTCCTTGGCGAGTGCGCGAACGTCGTCGGTGGTGGCGTAGTCGCGGCCGCGCAGCAGGGCGAGCGCGCGGGCGGCCTGGATGACGCTGATCGGCCCGCGCGGGCTGGCGCCGAAGTCGACGAAGTCCGTGAGCTCGGTCAGGCCGGCTCCGGCCGGGCGCCGCGTCGCGGTTGCGAGCTGAACGGCGTAGCTGATCAGAGCGGGGTCGACGTACACGTCGACGACCGCCGCCTGCAGCTCGCGCAGCTCGTCGAGCGTGAGCGCTTCGCGGAGATCGGGCGGAGCGACGAGCTGCCGCTGCACGATCGTCAACTCCTCGTCGTGCGCCGGGTAGTCGATCAGGATCTTGAGCATGAAGCGGTCGACCTGCGCCTCCGGCAGCGGGTAGGTGCCCTCGGACTCGATCGGGTTCTGCGTCGCCATGACGAGAAACGGCGACGGGACCGGGTAGCTCTGGTGCGCGATCGTGACCTGCCGCTCCTGCATCACCTCGAGCAGAGCGGACTGCACCTTCGCGGGCGCGCGGTTGATCTCGTCGGCGAGGAGGAAGTTGCAGAAGACCGGCCCCAGCTCCGTGTCGAACACGCCCTGGTCGGAGCGGTAGATCCGGGTGCCGACGAGGTCGGCGGGGACGAGGTCCGGCGTGAACTGGACGCGCGAGAAGCTGCCGCCCAGCACGCCTGCCGTGGTCTTGATCGTGAGCGTCTTGGCGAGGCCTGGGACGCCCTCGATCAGTAGATGTCCCTGCGCCAGCAGGCACACGAGCACGCGCTCGAGCATCGCGTCCTGGCCGGCGATGACGCGGCGAATTTCGAAGAGCGCCTGCTCGAGCCGTTCGCTGATCTCGCCCGGCGAGAGCGCTGAGCCGTTTCCCTGCCCCGACACGGAACCTCCCTGGTGGCTGAGCCGTGGATTGTTCCAGGCAAAGCTAAGTTCGGGATGAGCGGGAGTGCGGATTGTCACAGTCCTGTGAGATCTTTGTAAGAACCCCGTCCGGGGGAGGGAGGACGCGCGCCGGGGTGCTATCACGTGACCATGCGGATCCGCGGGCTTCTGGCTCCCTCGGCGGCTGCGTTCTTCCTGGCCGCGCTGACGCTTGCGCCGGCGGCAGCTCCCGCCCGGCTTGCGTCCCCGCAGGAGATCGCCTATTCCGACGTCGACGGGAACCTCTACGTCGACTCGATCCAGGGAAACGCGGCGACGACGATCTACCAGAGCGACGGCACGACCACGATGACAGCCCTCTCCCTTTCGCCCGACGGCAGCAACGTGCTCGCGCTCGCCACCGCCGACCAGAACCAGCTCGTGCTCGTTCCGACGGCGGGTGGGGCTCCGGTCCCGGTCTCCGGCACCGACGGCGCCGACTCGGGCTCCTTCTCCCCCGACGGCAAGCAGATCGTCTTCTCGATCGACCCGGACGCCTCGGCGACGCTCGCGGCCGGGATCTACTCGGTGAGCGCCTCGGGTGGGACGCCCAGCGTCCTCGTCACGTCCCCCGACGGAGCGATCGACTCGCTGCCGCAGCTCTCGCCGAGCGGCTCCCAGCTCGCCTTCGCGCGCGACGCGACCGACAGCAACGGCAACGAGACGGTGGCGCTCGAGCTGGCGCCGGTCGCGGGCGGCACGGCCACGCAGATCGGCGTCGACCTCATCCCCAGAGTCGACGGTGGCGGACGCATCTCCTTCTCGCCCGACGGCGGGACGATCCTCTATGCGGGTGACGCCAACCCCGGCATCTTCAACGTGACGATTGCCAACGGCGACACGAGCCAGCTCACGACCGACTCCGACTACTGGCCGAGCTTCTCCGCCGACGGGTCGACGGTGTTCTTCTCGCGCGACGCCTTCAGCGCCGATGCCGACGACAACGCTGAGACGCCGGTCTCGCCCTCCGACAACGACGTGGACGAGCTCTGGACCATGAGCGCGGACGGCACCGACCCCGCCGTCGTCGCCGAAGGGGACTACGAGGGGCTCTCCGTCACGCCCTATGCGAGCAAGGGCTCGTCGGGCGGCTCGGGCGGCGGCTCCGGTGGTGGGTCAGGCGGAGGGTCGGGCGGCTCCGGCGGCGGCTCGTCGGGCGGCTCGGGCGGCGGGTCAGGCGGAGGGTCGGGCGGCTCCGGCGGCGGCTCGTCGGGCGGCTCGGGCGGCGGGTCAGGCGGAGGGTCGGGCGGCTCCGGCGGCGGCTAGTCCGCCACGGCGATCCACGTGGCGGTCCACGGCAGCCGCTATGTCGTGACGTGGAAGGGCAAGGCATCCACGTGGAAGGTGACGCTGAAGGTCGGCAAGCAGACCGTCGCGACGAAGGTCAAGGGCACCTTGCACACGCACACGTTCACGCTCCACGGCGCCAAGGGCACCGCGCGCGCGAGCGTGAAGAGCGCCTGACCGGGGCTAGACCTGCGGAATCCGCGCCTCGAGCGCGGCGGTGACGGCCTCGCGCACGGGCTCGAGCTCGATCCGGTCGAGCACGTCCTGGAAGAAGCCGCGCACGACCAGGCGCTCGGCCTCCGCGCGCGGCAGGCCGCGCGACATCAGATAGAAGAGCTGCTCGCGATCCACGCGGCTGACGGTGGCGCCGTGCGTGCAGCGCACGTCGTTGGCCATGATCTCGAGGCCCGGGATCGGGATCGCGTGCGCCGTCGGGGAGAGCATCAGGTTCCGGCACTCCTGGTAGGCGTTCGTCTTCTGCGCGTCCGGCTCGACGCGGATCATCCCGCGCCACACCGCGGTCGCGTTGTCACGGAGCGCGCCCTTGAAGGCGAAGTCCGAAGTGCAGTGCGGCGCGATGTGCTCCTGGAACGTGTCGTAGTCGAGATGCTGCTCGCCGTCCGCGAAGTACGCCCCCGTCACACGCGACGTCCCGCCCGGGCCGCTCAGGTCGTTCTGGATCCGCGTCTTGCCCTTCTTGCTCCCGAAGCCGCCGGCGACCCAGTCCAGCTCGGCGTCCCGCCCGACGCGGGCGTGATGTGACGCGAAGTGCCACGTCTCCGCCGACAGGTTCTGCAGCGACACGTACTCGAGCTTCGCGCCTTGCTCCACGAACAGCTCCACCGCGGCGTTCGAATACGCGGCCGTGTCCGGGGCCGGCGACGCGTACTCCTCGATCAGCGAGGCCCGCGCGCCCTCCTCCGCAACGACGACGAGCCGCCAGAACGTCTGCCCCGTCGCGGCGATCCGCACGTAGAGCGGCTTCTCGAGCACGACGCCCTTCGGGACGACGACGAGCAGCCCGTGCGTCCACATCGCGGCGTTGTGGGCCGCGAACTTCTCGTCCCAGCCGATGAGCGAGTACAGCTGCTCGTAATCCTCCGGCAGCGGCTCGAAGCGCACGCCCTCCGGCGCCCGCTCGATCTCGATCCCGTTCTCGGTCACCGTCGCGTAGCCGGCGACGTCGAGGTCCAGCATCGTCGCGATCTCGGTCTCGCCCCCGCCGACGAACGACTCGGGCTCGAAGCCCTTCAGGTCGGTGAAGCGCCAGTGCTCCTCGGTCGTGTTCGGGAGCGGAAGGCTGCGATAGGCCTCGGCAGCCTCCGCCTTACCCAACCGAGCCCTCCATCTGCAGCTGGATCAGCCGGTTCATCTCGACCGCGTACTCCAGCGGCAGCTCCTTCGTGATCGGCTCGACGAAGCCGCTCACGATCATCGCGCTCGCCTCCGACTCCGACAGGCCGCGCGACATCAGGTAGAAGAGCTGCTCGGTGCCGATCTTCGACACCGTCGCCTCGTGGCCGATGTCGACCTCGTCTGCCTCGATCTTCATGTACGGGTAGGTGTCGGAGCGCGACTCCTCGTCGAGGATCAACGCGTCGCAGACCACCTTCGACTTCGAGCCCCGCGCGGCCTTGTCCACCTGGAGCAGCCCGCGGTAGCCGGCGCGGCCGCCGTCCTTCGAGATCGACTTGGACGTGATGATCGACGTCGTGTTCGGCGCGACGTGGACGCACTTGCCGCCCGCGTCTTGGTGCTGGCCCTTGCCGGCGAACGCGATCGACAGCACCTCGCCGTGCGCGCGGTCGCCCATCAGCCAGATGGCCGGATACTTCATCGTCAGCTTCGAGCCGAGGTTCCCGTCCACCCACTCCATCGTCGCGTCCTCGTATGCGACGGCGCGCTTCGTGACGAGGTTGTAGACGTTGTTCGACCAGTTCTGGATCGTCGTGTAACGGCAGCGCGCGCCCTTCTTGACGACGATCTCGACGACGGCGCTGTGCAGCGAGTCGGTCGAGTAGATCGGCGCCGTGCAGCCCTCGACGTAGTGCACGTAGGCGCCCTCGTCGACGAGAATCAGCGTCCGCTCGAACTGGCCCATGTTCTCCGCGTTGATGCGGAAATACGCCTGCAGCGGCATCTCGATCTTCACGCCCGGCGGCACGTAGATGAACGAGCCGCCCGACCAGACGGCCGAGTTGAGCGCCGCGAACTTGTTGTCGTTCTGCGGGATGATCGTCCCGAAGTACTGCCGGAACAGATCCTCGTGCTCGCGCAGCGCCGTGTCGGTGTCGAGGAAGATCACGCCCTTCTTGACGAGATCCTCCTGGAGCTTGTGGTAGACGACCTCCGACTCGTACTGCGCGCCGACGCCGGCGAGGTACTTCTTCTCCGCCTCCGGGATGCCGAGCTTGTCCCAGGTGTCCTTGATGTCCGCGGGCAGGTCCTCCCAGGAATTCGCCTGGTTCTCGGTCGGCTTGATGTAGTAGAAGATGTTTTCGAAGTCGATCTCGGCGACGTTCCCGCCCCAGGTCGGCAGCGGGCGCGCGAGGAAGTAGTCCAGGCTCTTGTGCCGGAACTTCCGCATCCAGTCGGGCTCGCCCTTGTGCGACGAGATCGCGTCGACGAGCTCGTGCGAGATGCCGCGCCCGGACTTGAAGAAATAGTCCTCGGTGACGTGGAAGCCGTACTTGATCGCGTAGTCGGAGCCGATCCCCTGGACGACTTCGGTCTCGGTCTGCGCCATTACGCAGCAACCTCCTCGTAGGGCGCGTAGCCCTCCGCCTCGAGCTTCTTCGCGAGCTCCGGCCCGCCTTCCTCGACGATCTTCCCGCCCACGAACACGTGCACGAAGTCCGGCGTGATGTAGTCGAGGATGCGCTGGTAGTGCGTGATCACGAGCGCGCCCATCTCCGGGCCGACGAGCTCTTTCACGCCGGTCGCGACGACGCGGAGCGCGTCGATGTCGAGGCCGCTGTCGGTCTCGTCGAGCACGGCGATGCGCGGCTTCAACATCGCCATCTGAAGGATCTCGACGCGCTTCTTCTCGCCGCCCGAGAAGCCGTCGTTGAGGTAGCGCGAGGCGAGCTCGCGGCTGACTTTCAGCCGGTCCATCTGCGCCAGCAGCTCCTTGCGGAACTGCGGGATCGCGATCGGGTCGGCGACGCCGCCGTTGCGCGCCTTGCGCACGGCGTTGATTGCGCTGCGCAGGAAGCTCGTCACCGTCACGCCCGGGATCGCGTGCGGGTACTGGAAGGCGAGGAACAGGCCGCGCTGTGCGCGCTCATCCGCTCCCATCTCTGTCACGTCGTCGCCGTCGAGGAGGATCCGCCCCTCGGTGATCTCGTACCCGGGATGGCCCATGACTGCGTAGGCCAGCGTCGACTTGCCGGAGCCGTTCGGCCCCATGATCGCGTGCACCTGGTTCGTGTCGACCTCGAGGTCGACGCCCTTGACGATCTCGGTGCCGTCTTCCAGCGCGACGTGTAGGTTCTCGAGCTTCAGCAGTCCCACGAACGAGGCCTCGTTTCCAAGAAATTGCGGGGCTTTCGCCCGGCGTAAACCCACCGCGGACAGTCTAGCGGAGACCCGGCCGGCCTCGGCCCTACCGGGCCGCCCCCTCAGCGGATCCTGCGAGCCGTGGTACTCTTAAGTCATGACCGGCTGGACCAGCCCCACCCACATCGTCGTTCTACTCCTGATCGCGCTGCTGCTCTTCGGCGCGAAGCGGCTGCCCGAGATCGGTCGCTCGCTGGGCACAGGGATGCGCGAGTTCAAGGACTCGGTCACGGGGCACAACCCCGCGGAGCCGAGCCAACTCATGCCGCCACCCGCCGAGACGACGACGGCGGCGACAACAGCGCCTCCGCCCGAGCGCGACGCCGTCTAGCTCCCGCATGAGAGGGCTGCCCCGCCGCCTTGGCTACGGCGAGGAGGCGACGCTCGTCGAGCATCTCGAGGAGCTGCGGCGGCGCATCTTCATCATGCTCGGTGCGCTCTTGCTGGGCTCGATCGTCGCCTTCGCCCTCCACACGCACGTCCTCGAATTGCTGAACCGGCCGCTCCCGGCCGCCCGGCGCCACCCGGTCACCTTCGGCGTCGCCGAGCCGTTCGTCGTTTCGCTGACCGTCAGTGTCTACGCGGGCTTCCTGCTCGCGCTGCCGGTGATCCTCTGGCAGCTCTGGTCCTTCTTCGCGCCGGCCGTCGACCGGCGGATCGAGCGAACCGTGCTGGAAATGGTCGGCTTCGCGACCGCGCTCGGCGTCGCCGGGCTCGCGTTCGGGTACTTCGTTCTCCTGCCGCGCGCCGTCCACTGGCTGACGAACTACGACACCAAGCAGTTCCAGATCCTCATTCGGGCCAGGGACTACTACAGCTTCACCTCGACGGTGCTGCTCGGGATCGTCGTCGTCTTCGAGCTGCCGATGGTCGTGCTCGGGCTCGTGCACCTCGGAGTGCTGTCGTCGGCGCGCCTGCGCAAGAACCGGCGACTCGGCTACTTCATCGTTGCCGTGGTCGCGCTCGGCCTCCCGGGCCCCGACCCGGTGACCACCGCGCTCGAGCTGCTACCGATGTGGGTCCTGTTCGAGGGCTCGATCTGGCTCGCAGTGTTCGTCGAGCGCCGGGCCGCGTCACGGCTCGTCGCACCCGGCGTGTCCGGCTCCTGATCGATACCCTGGGCTCGAGATGGCACGCGCGGCGGTCAAGGCGAAGCAGGCCCAGCGGGCGAAGGCGCAGCCCGCGAAGCCGCTCGCGCGCCGCGGGCGGCGCAAGCACGCCGGCGGCGGCAACCCGAACCAGCAGCTGTTCTTCTCGCGCCTGCGCCGCCGGGCGAAGGTCGCCTACGTCATCCTCGCCGTGCTCTTCGCCATCACGTTCGCCTTCCTCGGCGTCGGCTCCGGCTCGAGCGGCCTCGACCAGCTCTTCAACGGGCTGAACATCTTCGGCAGCGGGAGCGGCACGTCCGTCTCGAAGGCGCTGACGGAGGTGCAGAAGCATCCGACCGACCCGAAAGGCTTCCGTGACCTCGCCACGGCCTACGAGAACAGGGCTCACACCGGCGACACCGCGAGCGCGATCAGCGCGCTCCAGGAGTACACGAGCCTGAAGCCGAAGGACGCGAAGGCCTGGAGCGAGCTCGCCGGCCTCCAGCTCGCCCAGGCGCAGACCTTCATGACGCAGTACCAGGACGCGTACGCGGCGGAGCAGCTCGCGGCGCCCAGCCAGGCCTTCGTGCCCACCGGCAAGCTCGGGACGGCACTCGGCGCCGACCCGATCGAGCAGGCGCAGGCGACGAGGGCGAACACGAACACCAGCGACATCGCCCAGAACGTCGGCCTGGCCTACAACGGCGCCGTCCTCTCGTACCAGAAGCTCGTGAAGCTCCAGCCGAACAACTCGAATGCCCAGTTCCAGCTCGCGCAGGCGGCGCAGACCGCGGGGCAGAACGCCGTCGCCGTCACGGCCTACAAGGCGTATCTGAAGCTGAACCCGACCTCGTCGAGCGCGAGCCAGATCAAGCAGCTGATCAAGCAGCTGTCTCCGGCGCCGGCGAAACCCGCGAAGAAGTCGTCGAAGAAGACGAAGAAGTAGACGTGACCGCCGGCGGGCGGGGTCTGGTTAGACTCCCCCGCGTGCGTCGGGGTCTCATCGGAGCCGTGGCCGCGCTTGCGGCCGTACTGTCTGCCGCAGGCTGCGGTACGGGCGGAATCGCGTCCACCCACGTCGACCAGGCGAACGGCCAGAAGCTGTTCTCCGCCAAGTGCGCCGGCTGCCACACCCTTGCGGCGGCCGGGGCGCAGGGAACGGTCGGGCCGAACCTCGACAACGCTTTCGCAGCCGACCGGGCGCAGCACTTCGAGCAGAGCACGATCCAGAACGTCGTGCTCGACCAGATCCGGGACGCGGCGCTGCCGATGCCGAAGGACCTCGTCACCGGGCAGGACGCGCAGGACGTCGCGGGCTACGTGGCCGCGGTGGCCGGGCAGGGCGGCGCGAATGCGAAGCCGCCGTCGCAGCTCGGCACGAACGGCAAGGCGATCTTCTCCGCGGAGTGCTCGAGCTGCCACACGCTCAAGGCGGCGGGCGCCACCGGCACAGTGGGGCCGAACCTCGACCAGCTCAAGCCGTCCGACGCGATCGTCCAGCGCCAGGTGACGAACGGCGGCGCCGTGATGCCGGCCTTCAAGGGCAAGCTCAGCCCGGCGCAGATCGCGGCCGTGGCAACGTTCGTCTCCTCCTCCGCCGGCAAGTAGTCCCGGTGGAGGTGCGGCGCGCGCGGCCGGAGGACGCCGCCGAAGTCGCGGAGGTGCACCTGCGGACGTGGCAGGCGGCGTACGAGCACGTCTTCGGTGCCGAGCGGCTGGCGGAGCTCGACCCGGAGCGGCGGCTGCACGCCTGGGAGCGGACGCTCGCGGAGCACCCGGACGAGGCCGTGTTCCTTGCCGAGCAGGAGGGCCGTGTGGTCGCGTTCGCGTCGGTCGGTCCGAGCCGCGACGAGCCGGACGAGGGGGAGCTCTACGCGATCTACGCGCTGCCGTCGGCCTGGGGCGGCGGCGCCGGGCCGGCGCTGATGCGGGAGTCGCTCGCCGCACTGAGGGAGCTCGGCTACCGCGCCGCGACCCTCTGGGTGCTCGAGGACAACCCGCGCGCCCGCCGCTTCTACGAGCGCGAGGGCTGGAAGCTCGACGGCACGCGGCGGGAGGGCGAGCACCTCGGCGTCGCCACTGTAGAAGTCCGATATCGCATCGTGCTCGCGTAGCGAAAGGCTGTAACCAGGTTGCGTCCCGCAACCTGGTTACAGACGTTTAGTGGCGCAGGTACCAAGCGATGCCGCCGATGACGGCCACCGCGGCCGCGACGCCGGCCCAAACGTTGAGTTTCGAAGCGCCGACGATGACGAGCGCGCCGACGACCACGACGCCGAGGAAGCGGAAGGCCTCCGCCTCGCTGCCGAGCGGGTTCCTCAGAGGACGTAGACCGTCATGAAGACGATGATCCACATGACGTCGACGAAGTGCCAGTAGATCCCGCCGATCTCGACGCCGTGGTGGTGCTCGGCCGAGAAGTGGCCGCGGAACGCGCGGATCGTCATGAAGAGCAGGATCGAGAGGCCGACGAAGACGTGGGCGCCGTGCAGGCCGGTGAGGCAGAAGAAGATCGTCGCGAACGCGCCGTCGCTCGTGTTGAAGCCGATCCGGGCGTACTCGAAGATCTGCGTCGTCAGGAAGGAGACCCCCATCAGGAACGTCAGCAGCAGGCCCGCTCGGAGCCCGAACACGTTGCCCCTCTTGATCGATTGGAGCGCCCAGTGCATCGTCGCGCTCGACGTGAGCAGGATCAATGTGTTGACCGTCGCCATATAGACCGGTAGGTGGTAGGGCGGTGTCGGCCACGGCGTCCCGGCCGCGACGCGTACGAAGAAGTACGCGGTGAAGAACGAGCCGAAGAGCATGATCTCCGTTCCGATGAACAGGAACATGCCGAGCACGCTGGGCGTGATGCGCGAGCTGAAGTGCGGCGCCGGCGGCCCGTGATGCTCTTCGTGACCGTGGCCGAGCGGCTCGGCGTGCGAGTGCGCGGACATCAGGCCACCGCCTCCACCGGGACATCCACCTCGACGTGCTCCAGGGGCAGATTCGCGTCGGCGCGCAGCCGGCCGAGCAGGTCGCGGCGCAGCCAGCCGGAGCGCGCACCCGGGAAGGTGGAAACGATCAGCTCGTCCACCCGCTCGTCCTCGAGCGTCTGCATCACGGCCGTATACGGGTCGGGATGCGAGATCTGCCCGTGCGCGTCCAGCCCCTCGCCGCGGAGCAGCGTGACCGCGCGCAGCAGGCGCCGCTCCGCCTCTTCGTAGGAGCCCTCGCTTTCACCCTGGGGCGAGACGATCAGGAAGCTCGCGGGGCCCTTCGCGGCCCGCCGGCGGATCGTGTCGAGCAGGGGCGCGCCGAGAACCGTCTGGTTCGCGACGACGAGCACGTTCGCCTCGCCGCGCTCGGCCGCGAGGTCGACGACGACGTGCTCGAACGGGAGCGAGCCGGCGACGCGCCGCATCTGCTCGACGGCGTTTCGGCGCAGCCAGCCGGACTGCCGCTGCGGATGCGTCGAGACGACGATCTCGTGCGGCTCGAGCTGGTGGATCGCGTCCCGCAGTGCCGGCACGGGGTCGGACTCGACGACGACGCCCGCCGCGGGCACGCCGGCGTTGCGGAGCAGGTTGAGCGTCTTGTCGAGACGGCGCCGCGCTGCGGCGCGCCGCGTGTCGTAATAGACGACGTAGCCCTGCCGCGGTTGGTTCACCGGCGCGACGACGGTCACGCGGACCGGCCCGCCTGCCGCCTTCTTCTCGATCAGCTCGACGAGCGAGGGCGAAACGACGGTCTCGTTCGCGATGACGAGGACGTGCCGCGCCGACTCGGGCTCGCTCACGTGACGCCCGCCTCCTCGGGCTCGGCCGTGCGCGCGGGCGCGAGGATCGCGTGCTGTGCGCCTGGCATGCCGTAGCCGTACGGTGAGCCGACGACCTGCGGGATCTCGTCGAAGTTGAAGATCGGCGGGGGTGAGCTCACCTGCCACTCGAGCGTCATGCCCCGCCACGGGTTGGACGGTGCGGGCTCGCCGGCGCGCCAGCTCGTGATCATGTTGTAGAGGAACACGAGCGCCGACGCGCCGAGCCCGAAGGACGCGAGCGAGATGAACATGTTCAGGTCGGCGAACTTCGGCGCGTAGTCGGCGACCCGGCGCGGCATTCCCTCCGTCCCGAGGATGTGCATCGGGAAGAAGGTCAAGTTGAAGCCGACGAACGTCAGCCAGAAGTGCAGTTTGCCGAGGCGCTCGTTGTACATCCGCCCGGTCATCTTCGGGAACCAGTAGTAGATGCCGGCGAAGATCGTGAACACGGAGCCGCCGAACAGCACGTAGTGGATGTGCGCGACGATGAAGTACGTGTCGCTCATGTGGATGTCGATCGGCACGGAGCCGAGCATCACGCCCGAGAGCCCGCCGATCACGAACATCGAGAGGAAGCCGAGTGCAAACAGCATCGGCGTGTTGAAGCGCAGCTTCCCCTCCCACATCGTGGCGAGCCAGCTGAAGACCTTGATCCCCGTCGGTACCGCGATCAGAAGCGTCGTGATCATCATCGGCACGCGCAGCCATGACGCCATGCCGCTCACGAACATGTGGTGCGCCCACACCGAGAAGCCGAGCACGACGATCGCCATCAACGAGAGCGCCATCAACCGGTAGCCGAAGACCGGCTTGCGGCTGAAGACGGATATGACCTCACTCATGATCCCGAAGCCGGGCAGCATCATGATGTAGACAGCCGGGTGGGAGTAGAACCAGAAGATGTGCTGGTACCCGAGTGGGTAACCGCCCTTGGTCGGGTCGAAGAACGACGTGTGCATCACGTGGTCGAACATCGAGAAGAACTGCGACCCGGCGATGAACGGCGTCGCGACCACGACGAGCAGCGACGTCGTGAAGTTCGCCCACACGAGCAACGGCATGCGCCAGAACGTCATCCCCGGCGCGCGCATCGTGATGATCGTGACCAGGAAGTTGAGGGCGGTCATGATCGACGACGCACCCGCCCACTGCACGCCCTGGTTGAAGAAGACGGCGCCGAGAGGCTCGTGCGTCGAGCAGAGCGGCACGTAGCCCGTCCAGCCGCACGCGAACGCGCCTCCCGGGACGACGAACGAGCTCAGCATCATGATCCCGGCGATCGGCAGCAGCCAGAAGGAAAGCGCGTTCAGGCGCGGGAACGCCATGTCGCCGGCGCCGAGCATCAGCGGCACGACGAAGTTCGCGAGCCCGGCGAAGGCCGGGATGACGAACAGGAAGATCATCAGCGAGGCGTGGACGGAGAAGAGCCCGTTGTACGTCTGCGTGTCGAAGAACTGCATGCCGGGGCGCGCGAGCTCGGCGCGCAGCAGGAGCGCGAGCAGGCCCCCGGCGAAGAAGAAGAAGATCGTCGTCGTGAGGTACTGGACGCCGATCACCTTGTGGTCGGTGTTCACCCGGAAGTAGTCGCGCCAGCTACGCGCCCCGTGCCCGGAGTGGTCCTCGGGTCGCGTGGGGAAGCCGAGCGCGTAGTACGCCCAGTAGTCGAAGCAGCCGATGCCCGCGAGGAAGCCGAGCGGCAGCGCGACGAGCATCGAGACGAGCGTGATCACTTGCATGTCGAACAGCGGCTGCCAGCCGCCCCACCAGCGGAAGACGACGACGAGGCCGAAGCCGAAAGCGCCGAAGAGACAGGACATCCACGCCGCGCGGATCCAGCCGGCGCGGAAGAGCAGACCCCACCCTCCGCGCCCGTGGGGCGCGAGCTCGTGGTCGGCGGTAACTGCGGTCACGTCTTCGTTCTCACCCCTTCGTGCCCGAGACAGCCAGGTACTTGACGAGGGAGTCGAGCTGCGGCTTCGACAGCGACTTCCCGAAGGTCTGCGGCATCACGTTCTTCGGATAGCCGGGCTGGATGTATGCGTTCGGGCTGACGATCGACTCGCGGATGAACGACTCGAGCGGCTGCCTTGCCTGCTTCGCGTAGGCGGCCAGCTTGTCGAGATCGGGGCCGACCTTGCCGGAGGCGCCCGCGGCCGCGAGCGTATGGCACGCCCCGCAGGCGTTGTTCTTGAAGACGGCGGCGCCCGACACCGCCGCGTTCGGCGACGAGATCGCCGCCGACTGGCTCTTCAGCCACTTGGCGAAGGCCGCGGGCGTTATCACCACGGCCTGTGCGCGCATCAGCGCATGCCCGAGCCCGCAGAGCTCGGTGCAGATCACCGGGAAGGTGCCGAGTCGGTCCGGCGTGATGTGCAGCGTCGGGTGCATGCCGGGCACCGTGTCCTGCTTCTGCCCGAACTCCGGCACCCAGAAGGAGTGGATGACGTCCTTCGACGTGAAGCGGAGCAGCACGGAGCGCCCCTTCGGCAGCATCAGCGATCCGGTCGTGAGGCCCTTCGCATCCGGGTAGCTGAAGCTCCAGGCGAACTGCTGCGCCGTCACGTTCACGCGGAGCACGTTCTTGCCCTGCGCGCCGTCGCGGGCGAGCACGATGGCGCTGACGATGGCTATGGCGGTCACGAGCAGCATCGGGATCAGCGTCCAGGTGATCTCGAGGCCGGTGTGGCCGTGGATCGGCGGCCCGTCCTCGTGGTCGTCCGGCCGCGCCCGGAAGCGAACGACCGAGTAGAGAATCGCGGCCGCGACGATCGCGAAGATGACGATGCAGATGACGATGACGAACCAGATCGTGAAGTCGATCCGGCTCGCCTCGCGCGCCGCCGGCCTCGGCAGCCAGGGCAGCAGCACGGCGACCGCGGTGGCGATCCCGCCTGCGAGCACGCCGATGCCGACAAGCGAGACGATCTGGCCCCTGCGCATCCGACCCGGAATCTAAACAAAACGGCGGCGCCGTGTTCGCGTCACCGGGGGAGGAAGAGCGCGATCGGGCTTGCGAAAGCTCGCCGAGGGGTCGGAGGAGCCTGCTCCGACCCCTCTCGACGGGGGCGTTACCGATCCAGCATGTACGTGACGCTCAGCAGGTACGGCCCCGGGGGCAGGTCCGTGGGATGGCAGAGCAGACGCAGCTCCTTCCCGATGATGGGCTTGACGGCGTAGCCGTCGATGTAGGAAGTGAAGCCGTTGAAGCCGATGTCGGCGCTCTCGTAGTCGAACGAGTCGCGGGCCCCGGCTCCGAAGTCGTGCATGAAGCGCAGCTGCAGATGGGCGGCATTCGTCACCGGGGTGGACGCGTAGTTCTCGACGAACACGTGCACCCAGACGCGAATCTCCTTCCAGCCGTCCACCTTGAGCTTCTCGTCGAACAGCACGTCATAGCCCGGTCCGACCGGCTGGGTGGGGGCCTTGAGGCGCTTGTCCTTGAAGAGCTCGACGTACTTCGTCGCCGGCAGGGCCGGCCGAGCGGCAACGGGCTGGAGAGTAGTGGCCATGGCTCCTCCCTTGGGGGTCTTTGCCCCAGGCTCGTTCCAGCCGGGCCGCCGCCCATCGGTACTAGTGCGCAGCGCCGCGGGCCAGAACACCTGCCGCCGAGCGTCCGGCATGGGCCGTGCAGGATTCGAACCTGCGACCTTGGGATTAAGAGTCCCCTGCTCTACCAGCTGAGCTAACGGCCCGGAGCGGCGGCAATTGTAGCTTCGTTGCGCATAGGCTGACCCGCGGTGAAGGTCCTCTCCGTTGTCGGCAACCGGCCGCAGTTCGTCAAGTCTGGACCGCTCTCCGTCGCGCTCCGCGATGCCGGGATCGAGGAGGTCGTGCTGCACACCGGCCAGCACTGGGACCGCGAGCTGTCCGACGTTTTCTTCGAAGAGCTCGGGTTGCCGGAGCCTGCGTACATGCTCGACCTGCACACGGCCGACCCGGCGGCGATGCGGCCGGGGATCGCCGCCGCGCTCGAGCGGGAGCGGCCCGACTGGGCTCTCGTCTACGGCGACACGAACTCGACGCTCGCCGGCGCCGAGGCGGCGGCGAGCGTCGGCGTGCCGGTCGCCCACGTCGAGGCGGGCCTGCGCAGCGGCGACCTCTCGATGCCGGAGGAATACAACCGGATCGAGGTCGACCGGATCGCCGCCCTCCTGCTCTGCCCCGATGAGCGCTCGCGCGTGACACTGCTTGCCGAGGGCGCAACCGGGCGGATCGAGGTCGTCGGCGACGTGATGGCGGACGCCTGCTTTCGGCTCGCGCCGATCGCGCGCAGGCGCTCCCACGCGCTGAGCCGTTTCGGCGTGGAGCCGGGCGGCTACGTCGTCGCGACGATCCACCGCGAGGCGAACGTGCAGCCGGAGCGCCTGAGCCGGCTCTTCGACGGGCTCTCCCGGATCGAGGAGCCGGTCGTCTTCCCACTCCATCCCAGGACGCGAGCCGTCGCGATAGCGCACGGGCTCGCCCCCGGCGAGCGCGTGCGCACGTGCGAGCCGCTCGGTTATCTGGACATGGCGGCCCTTGCCTCGCAGGCGCGCGTGATCGTCACGGACTCCGGCGGCCTGCAGAAGGAGGCGTACTGGTACGGCGTGCCCTGCGTCACCGCGCGGCCCTCGACCGAGTGGAAGGACACGGTCGAGCTCGGCGCCAACGTGCTCGTCGACGACGACCCGGAACGGCTCGCGCACGCGGTCGCGACGGCGCGCATGCCGGACGAGCGCCCGACGCTGTACGGCGACGGCGACGCTTCCTCGAAGGTCGCCGCCGCGCTCCGCGGTAGCCTTGCCCCGGCGTGAAACCCGAGATCGCCATTGTCGGCGCCGGCTATGTCGGCGTCCCGCTCGCCCAGGTTTTCGCAGAGGCCGGCAAGCGCGTTGTGCTCGTCGACGTCCAGCAATCGCGCGTCGACATGCTCAACCGCGGCGAGAGCTACATCGAGGACGTTCCGAGCGAGGTCATGTCGAAGCTCGTCGCGGACGGGCTCTCCGCGACGACCGACTACGACGTCCTCCGCGACGCCGACGCGATCCTGATCGCGCTCCCGACCCCGCTGTCGCGCCAGCGGGAACCGGACCTCTCGATCGTGCTTGGCGCG
The DNA here is from genome assembly GCA_050013935.1 of Gaiellaceae bacterium. Lineage (GTDB taxonomy): Bacteria > Actinomycetota > Thermoleophilia > Gaiellales > Gaiellaceae > Palsa-739. The sequence continues at coordinate 19,547 of JBEKEH010000069.1, forward strand.
GTCCGCCAGATCGCTCTGCGCTTGCGCCAGGGTCACCTCGTCGTGCTCGAGTCGACGACGTACCCTGGGACGACGCGCGAGGAGGTGCTGCCGATCCTCGAGGAGACCGGGTTGAAGGTCGGCGAGGACTTCCATCTCGCCTTCTCGCCGGAGCGGGTCGACCCTGGCCGCGTCGACTGGACGACCAGGAACGTCCCGAAGGTCGTCGGGGGCGTCACCACAGCCTGCACCGAGCGCGCCGCGGAGCTCTACGGCGGCGCGATCGAGACGATCCATCGGGTCTCGACGCCGGAAGCAGCCGAGCTGACCAAGCTGCTCGAGAACATCTTCCGCTCGGTCAACATCGCGCTCGTCAACGAGCTGGCGATTCTCTGCGACCGGATGGGGATCGACGTCTGGGAGGTCATCGACGCGGCGGCGACAAAGCCGTTCGGTTTCATGCGCTTCAGCCCCGGCCCCGGGCTCGGCGGCCACTGCATCCCGATCGACCCCTTCTATCTCACCTGGAAGGCGCGCGAGTTCGGCTTCTACACCGAGTTCATCGAGCTCGCCGGCAAGGTGAACGAGGAGATGCCGTACTTCTGCCGCTCGCTCGTCTCGCAGGCGCTGAACCACGCGAAGCAGAAGTCGCTCAAGGGCTCGCACGTGCTCATCCTCGGCGTCGCGTACAAGCCGGACATCGGCGACATGCGCGAATCGCCCGCGCTGAAGCTCATCTCCCTGCTCCGGAACGCCGGCGCCGAGGTCGCCTACCATGACCCGCACGTGCCCCGGTTCGCCGAGCACGGCCTCGAGATGGAGTCGGTCTCGCTCGACCCCGCCGCCTACGACTGCGTCGTGATCGTCACCGACCATCACTCGATCGACTACGACCGCGTCGTCGAGGACGCGAGCCTCGTCGTCGACCTTCGCAACGCGACCGGCCACAACGGCGACCGCAACTCGGAGAAGGTCTTCAAACTTTAGATGGCTCGCCCGGCGGTGCATCGCGGCCTCTCGCCCGCCCTGAGCGGCGCGATCCGGCGTCCTCGGTCGGCCGCGGGCGACTGGCCCGCAGCCTCCCTGCGTCCTTGCCTCGCTTGCTCATGACGGCCGAGAGTTCCACGGACACCACCGGGCGAGCCATCGGTGTCGCCGGGCTCGGCTACTGGGGGCCGAACCTGGCCAGGAACTTCGACGATCTCGGCGTCCTCACGGCGCTCTGCGAGCTCGATCCGGCGCTGCGCGACCGCTACGCCGCGCGCTACCCGCAGGCGCGCATGTACGGGGATTTCGACGAACTCCTGGCCGACGACGGAGTCGACGCGGTGGTGATCGCGACGCCTGTCCCGACGCATTACGCCCTAGCCTGCAGCGCCCTCGCTGCGGGCCGGCACGTCCTCGTCGAGAAGCCGCCGGCGATGCGCGCCGCGGAGATCGACGAGCTCGTGGCGATCGCCGCCGAGCGGGACCTCGTGCTGATGCCCGGCCATCTGCTCCTCTACCACCCGGGGATCCGCAAGCTGAAGGAGCTGATCGACTCCGGCGACCTCGGCGAGGTGCTCTGCATCTACGGCAACCGTCAGAACCTCGGCATCGTGCGGACGAACGAGAACGCGCTCTGGTCGCTCGGCGTCCACGACCTCTCGGTGATCCTCTACCTGCTTGACGAGGAGCCGGACGCGTGCGTCGCGCACGGCCGCGACTTCCTCACCGAGGGCGTCGAGGACGTCGTCTTCTGTTACCTGCGCTTCCCGAGCGGGAAGATCGCACACATGCACCTGTCCTGGCTCGATCCGCACAAAATGCGGAGGATCACCGTCGTGGGCCGCGAGAAGATGGTCGTCTTCGACGACATGGAGCTCGAGCGCAAGGTGACGATCTACGAGAAGGCGCCGTGGAAGCGCACGGACAGCTACGGCGAATGGCAGACACGCTCCGGCGACATCTCGATCCCGAAGATCGCAACCGACGAGCCGCTCAAGCTCGAGTGCCAGGAGTTCCTGCGCCTCGTTGCCGGCGAGGGCGACCGGCGCAAGGTCGCCGAGGACGGCGCGCGCGTCGTGCGGGCGCTCGACCGGCTGACGGGGTCGCTGCATGGCTGAGATCCATCCGAGCGCGATCGTCTACCCGGGGACCGTGCTCGGCGAGGGTGTGAAGATCCTCGAGGGGGCGGTCGTCGGCAAGCAGCCGACGCTGTCGCCGCGCTCGACCGCGAAGCGGGAGCCGCTGCCACCGACGGAGATCGGCGACGGGACGGTGGTCTCCACCGGCGCGGTCGTGTTCGCCGGCACGACAATCGGAGCGCGCGTGATCGTCGGCGACCAGACGTGCGTGCGCGAGCGGGTCCGGGTCGGCGACGACGTGGTGATCGGGCGCGGCTCGCTGATCGAGAACGATGTCACGATCGGCGCGCTCACGAAGATCCAGGCGATGGCGTACATCACTGCCTACTCGACGCTCGAGGACAACGTCTTCATCGCGCCCTGTGTCGTGACGGCGAACGACGACTTCATGGGCCGCACCGAGCGCCGGCACGACCTCATTCAGGGTCCGACGATCCGGCGCGGTGCGCGGATCGGCGGCGGCGCGGTCCTCTGCCCGGGAGTCGAGATCGGCGAGGAGGCGTTCGTCGGGGCCGGCGCGGTGGTCACGAAGGACGTCGAGCCGCGGACGCTCGTCGTCGGCAGCCCCGCACGCGTGCTACGAACGGTCCCCGAGGACGAGCTGCTCGAGAACCAGTAGGGCTAGTGGACGCGGCCACAAGTACGGTTGTGCGTCTGGCGGCCCGCAAACGCGGCGCATGCCGTTGTCCTCGGTCGGCCGCATACCTACGGGTATGCGGCCTCCCTGCGTCCTAGGCCCCTGCTTGGTTTGCGAACCGCCAGACACGAACGAACTTATGACCGCGTCCACTGGTCTAGGAGGGCGGCATCGTCTTCGAGAGGACGAGCGAATAAGGGCCGAAGCCCGGCGACGTGACCTTGACCTCGACGAAGTACCAGCCCCGGCCCGGCGCCGTGAACCTGAGGCGCTGCGCTGCGCCCGGGGAGACGGACTGCGCCGCGCGCAGGTCGACCGCACGCGCGTCGTCCACGCGCGTCGTGTTCGGCCGCCAGAGCGTGAGGCTCACGTTCGCGCCCTGCCAGCCGCCTGTGAGCTTCGCGTCCAGCCGCTCGTGCCCGGAGAGCACGATCCGGTAGACGTCGACCGGGTCGTCGTAGTAGTCGAGCGTCGCCGCGATCTTCACCTGTGTGCCCCACATCGTCCACGCCTGCGTGCCCGCATCGTCGTTCGTCTCGTAGGCGTCCGGCGCCGGCAACGGCCCGTTGAGCGCTTCGATCGCCTTCGCCACGTCGAGCCGGCCCCAGCCGCTGTACGGGTCGCGCAGCAGCGCACACTTCGAGCAGCCGGTCGCCGCGTTCACGTCATCGGCGCTGTGCTCGAGGATCGTCGTCACCTGGCTGTTCGTCAGGTGCGGGTCGACCGCGAACAGCATCGCCGCTGCGGCAGAGACCTGCGGCGCCGCGAACGAGGTCCCCTCCGCGTTCACGTACTCGTCGGTGCCGCAGTCGGAGTAGCCTTGATCGGCGCACGTGGGGCGCAGTTGGGTGATGGCCGACGGGAAGGTCGAGAAGATCCCGACCCCGGGCGCGGAGATGTCGTTGAAGACCGCGTCGCGGTCGGAGAAGTCAGCCGCGTTGCCGGTAGGCGTGAGCGCGCTGACGCCGATCACGTGCGGCAGCGCAGCCGGGTAGCTCGCGTACGGCCACGGCTGCGCGTACGCCTCGTCGGCGTTCCCCACCGCCGCGACGAGCACCGCCCCCTTCGAGTACGCGTACGCGACCGCGCTCGCCTCGAGCGCGGAGTACGTGTCGCGGTCCGGGTGCGCTGGATCTCGGACGCCGCCGAGGCTGAGGTTGATCACACGCGCACCGCTGTCGGCGGCCCAGCGGATCGCCGCGGCCTCCGCCGCGAGCGGGATCTCCCCTTCGTCTGTGACCACCTTCGCGATCAGCAGCTGCGCGCTGTACGCCATCCCGACGATTCCCTGCGAGTCGAGGTTTGCGGCGATCACACCGGCGACGAAGGTGCCGTGGCCCGCGGTGTCGACCGACCAGCTGCCGCCCACGAAGCTCTTGCCGTCGGCGATACGGCCGGCGAAGTCCGGCAAGGTCGCGTCGATGCCGGAGTCGACGACGGCGACCTTCACCGGCGCGAGGTCCGGCGGCGGTGTCGCCCACGCGTCGAAGGCGTGGTCGTCGGCGAGATACCACTGCTTCGCCGCGAGCGGGTCGGTGGGCGTGAAGGCAGCCGCCGGCGCCGCGGCCACGAGCGCAGTGGTCGCGAGCAGCAGCAGGAGACGGCGCATCAACCGGTGACGGCCAGCGGTGCGGTCGTGGCCGGCCAGTAGCCGTGGCCGGGCGCGACGACGACGCGGAACGTGCTGCCCGCGCTCAGCTGCACCGGGACCGCAAAGCTGCCGTCGTCGGCGACTGCTCCGGTGGCGACCGTTGTCCATTTCAGATCCGGGCCTTGCTGCTGCACCTGCACGGGCGCCCCGGGCAGGACGGGCAGCTCGGTGCCAGCCACGGTACCGGGTACGGCCGTTGCGGCGAGCTGGATCACCGGCGTCACCTTGACGCGGACGTACGCGGCGGCGGCGGCCGCGGTCGCCAGCCGGTAGTCCGTCGTGATGGTCGGCTGCTCGGTCAGCTGCACGGTGCCGTCGGCGGCGGGCGTGACCGGCCCGAGCGAATGCCAGGAGCTGACCGAGGTGCGCTGCTCGAGCGAGACGCCGTCGACGCCGCGAGCCAGGCCGGTGAGGCCGATCGACGAGCCGTAGGGGATCGGCGCGCTCGGCGCCGGGGCGGCGAGCGAGAGGATGCCGACGTCGAACCAGGTCGAGCGGAGCCCGAGCGCGCTCTGCACCGTTCCCGCCGGCACGCTCGTGTCGACCGGGATGGTCGAGAAGGAGGGCTCGGTCAGGAAGTCGAGCAGGCTCACGCGACCGGAGCCGTTGAGGGTCGTGGACGCGTCCATGATCGGGCCTGGCACCTTCAGCGTCTTCGCGATCGTCTGGGCCGTCACGGGCACCGGTCCCCAGTCGTGGAAGGGCGAGATGTCGTCGTACGGGTCCGGCACCGAGACGAGGTACGGCAGCGGCGCCACGCCCCAGGCGTCTGCGATGGACGCGGTCTCGCCTCCCGAGGTGGAGAAGAAGTACGTCGTCGCGACCTTGCCGCCGAACATCAGCACCTGGCGCTTCGTCGCGACGACGGCCGCCGTCGCGGCGGGGGTCTCGGCCGAAAGGCCCAGGTACACCTGGCTGCGTGTGTCCGAGTAGACGTCGAAGGGCGCGCCGACGAGACGGTTCGCGAGCGCGTACGAGCGGGCGGCGACCGCCTGCGCCTTCAGCGCCTCCGGCACCCACGTCGACGGCATCTCGGCCGGGACGACGCCGTCGAGGTACTGCTCGAGCCCGACGACGTTCACGGCGCGCAGCTTCCCGTCCACGAGGTCCACCTGGATCAGGCCGCGGTAGGCGCGCGTCAGCGTCAGCGGCCCGCCCGGCCCGGGGGCGAAGGTGAGCGGCGGCGTCAGCGGCTGCGGCGTCGCCTGCCCGTCGACGAGCAGGGCGAGCCCGGTGTCGAGCGTGACGGCCCCGGCGGCGAGCGCGTGCGTCTGCCCCGCTCCGTCCTTGACCGTGAACGGGACGGTGGAGGAGATCGTCAGCGTCTTCTTCCGGTCGGCGAGCAGCACGCGGATGTTCACCGCCGGCGCGGTGCTCAGCGCCGTGCCGGGGTAGTAGTGGGCGAGGATCTGTTGGAAGGTCCAGCCGTGCAGTGCGTAGCCGTAGGCGCCGTACTGGCTCATGCCGACGCCGTGGCCCCAGCCGTGGCCGCTGAACATGAGGAGCGCGCCGGAGCCGGCCGGGGCGGCGAAGCAGGAGACCGCGCAGGCGGGCGCGCTCAGTGTCCGGCCGCGCGCATATGCGGCCGTGGCGGCCGTTCCCGCGAGGAGCGCGGAGACGGCGGCGAGGGTGAGGAGGCGACGGGTCATCTCGAGGAGAGCGCGCCGAGGCCGGGCTTCGCCGGCCCCGCGCGCGGGTTCACGTAGCCACTACTTCGCGGTCGAGCGCTCGGTTCCTAGACCGGCGTGGCCTGTGCGAGCCGCTCGGCGTACTGCCGCTCGTAGTACTCGCGGTACGCGCCGGACTTGATCGGCTCCCACCAGGCCCGGTTGGCGCGGTACCAGTCGACCGTCTCGCGCAGGCCGTCCGCGAACGGCTTTGCCGGCGCCCAGCCGAGGTTGCGCAGTTTCGCGGTGTCGAGGGAGTAGCGCCGGTCGTGGCCCGGCCGGTCGGGGACGCTGCGGAGCAGGGAGCGGTCGGCGCCGGTGAGTTCGAGCAGCCGCTCCGCGACCTCGATGTTCTCGTGCTCGTCGCCGCCGCCGATGTTGTAGACTTCGCCGGCTGCGCCCTCGCGCAGGACGAGCTCGACGCCGGCGCAATGGTCCTCGACGAAGAGCCAGTCCCGCACCTGGCGGCCGTCGCCGTAGAGCGGCAGCGGCTCGCCGTCCAGCGCGTTCGTGACGAACAGCGGAATGAGCTTCTCCGGGTACTGGTGCGGCCCGTACGTGTTCGAGCCGCGTGTGATCGACGCGTCGACGTCGAAGGTGCGCACGTAGGCGGGCAGCAGCAGGTCGCCGGCGGCCTTCGCGGCGCTGTACGGGCTCGACGGGCGCAGCGGGTCGGTCTCCTTCGACGAGCCACCCGCCTCGAGATCGCCGTAGACCTCGTCGGTCGAGACCTGGACGAGCCGGACTCCGGTCGCGCGGACGTGCTCGAGCAGCACCTGCGTGCCTCGGAACTCCGTGCGCCCGAAGTCCTCCGCAGCGAGGATCGAGCGGTCGACGTGCGTCTCGGCGGCGAAGTTGACGATCGCCTCGCAGCCCTCTGCTGCGCGCGCCACGTCCTCGGGCCTCGCGATGTCGCCCTCGTGGAACTCGATGTCGCCGGGAAGGTTCGCGCGGTTCCCCGAGTACGTGAGCTTGTCGAGGACGACGACCTCGTCACCACCGCGCGTCAGTCGCTTGGCGAAGTGCGAGCCGATGAAGCCGGCGCCGCCGCTGACGAGGATTCGCATGGGCACGAAGGTTAGAGGTGCGCGGGCCTCGGCGTGGCCGGGAGCACCCGGGCGAGCCGGGCCGGCAGCCACCAGTTCCAGCGGCCGAGCAGGCGCATCGCGGCCGGGACGATCACGAGGCGCACGAGCGTCGCGTCGAGCAGAATGGCCACGCCGAGACCGACGCCGAGCTCCTTCAGCGCAGGCGAGCCGGCGGCCGAGAACGACGCGAACACGGCGACCATGACGGCTGCGGCGCTCGTGATCGCCCGCGCCGAGCGCACGAGACCTTCCGCCACCGCACGCTCGTTGTGGCCGTGCGCGAGCCACCGCTCCCGGATACGCGTCAGCAGGAAGACCTCGTAGTCCATCGAGAGGCCGAAGGTCACTGCGAGCACGAGCGCCGGGACGATCGTGTCGACGTAGCCGGGCGACTGGTAGCCGGTCCAGTCCATCCAGCCCCACTGGAAGACGGCGACGAGCACACCGTACGCCGCGCCGACGCTGAGCAGGTTCATCACGACGGCCTTGAGCGGCAGCACGACGCTGCGCAGCAGCACGAGCAGCACGAGGTAGGACGCCGCGAGGATGAAGAGCAGCATCTTCCAGAGGCCGCCGAAGATCGCGTGCTCGACGTCCTGGTCGAACACCGTGGAGCCGCCGAGGATGACGTCCGGGCCGGCGACCGCGCGGATCCGGCTCACGATCTGCCTCGCCGGCGTCGACTCGGCCTGCGCGGCGATGCGCGCGTCGACGAGCCAGTGCACGCCGTCGGTGCTGCGCACCGGCGCCGAGACGGACACGACGCCTGGCACCGAGGCGAGCCGCCGCGCGAGCGTGGACGGCTGCTCGGTCGTGACGACGTGCACCGGTGAGCTGAACCCCGGGCCGGCGAGCGCAGCCGCGCGCTCCGTGGCGACCCGCACCTCCGAGTTCGCAGGCAGCTCCTCGAGCCCGCGGTTGAACGTCGTCATTCCGAGGAGCGGCGAAGCGAGCACGAGCATCGCCGCCGCGCCCGCGGTGAGCGCGACGATCGGCCGCCGCATCACGGCTTCGGCCCAGCGTAGCCAGAAGGCGTCGCTCCCCTCCTCGCCCGTGCGCCAGGGCAGGCGGATGCGGAAGCGCTCGACGCGCGTCCCGGCAACGGCGAGCAGCGCCGTGAGCAGGGTAGTCGCGGCGAGCACCGAGATGGAGACGACGACGATCGCGCCGATCGCGAGCGAGCGGATCCCGTTCACAGGGATCGCGAAGAGGCCGGCGAGCGAGACCACCACCGTCGCGCCGCTGAACACGACGGCGGTGCCGGAGCTGGCGAGCGCCCGCGCGAGCGCCTGCTGCTCGCCGGCGCCTTCGCGCAGCTCGCGCCGGAAGCGGCTGACGATGAACAGCGAGTAGTCCACCGCGACGCCGATCCCGATCATCGACGCCATGTTCGTGACGTAGACGGAGATCTCGAAGGCGCGGGAAAGCCAGTAGATGACCGCGCCGCTCAGGAACACGGCGGCGAAGCCGAGCGCGAGCGGCGCTCCTGCGGCCACGACCGTCCCGAACGCTGCGACGAGGATGAGCAGGATCAGCGGGAAGCCGACCGCCTCGCCGCGCTTGAGCTGCTGCTTCGACACCTGCTGGAAGTTCGACCAGACGGCAGGCTCGCCCAGGACGCGCGTCTGCACCGTCGGGCTCGTCTGGACGAGCGCGTGGCGGAGACGCGTCGCCATGTCGATCGAGTTCGACGTGGCGCCCGCGTAGCCGACGGGGAGCAGCGCGGCCCTGCCGCCGGCGAGCGCTACGGGAGCGCTGGGATGCAAGCGGGGCTGCGCCCGAAGCGTGGGCGCGACCGCCGCGAGGCGGGCCTTCACGTCCGCCGGCGTCGCGCCGGTGATTAGCAGAGTGAAGGTCGGCGGCGTCACCCCGGGGAAGGAGCCGAGCATGTTCGAGACGCGGATCGACTGGCTGCCGGGCACGTCCCAGCCCCCGCCGGAGAGGTGGTCGGTCTGGTGGAGGGAGAACCAGCCGCCGCCGGCGAGCAACACGAGCCAGACGGCGATCACCGTGCGCCGCCGCCGCGCGACCCCTCCCGCGAGGCGGGCGAGAGAGCTCTCGACGGCGGTCAGGTTCCCCGCGGTCACGCTTCGAGCGTAGCTCTGAGGCCGGTCTCGTCCATCGCGAAGAATACGCAAAGGCCGGAAACCGGATTCACGCAAGCGGGGACGCCGAAGGCGCCACCGCCCGCGCTACCGGGACCGACGGCGTCCACTCTGCGACGCACAACCTCCCCCCGGAACGGAAGCGCAGCTTCCGTTCCGGGGGTCCGTTAGAGTGGGCAGGTCTGTTGAGGCGACGAAGCCTCGGGCGCCGCGGAAGGGAGACGGCGACCGGGGCTTTTCGCGTTTTCCGAGGAGGAACAACCCATGGCGCAGCAGGTCGAGAGCAAGAACCGGGCGACGTCCGACCCGGCGGCGCGGAAGAGCGTGCT
>JBEKEH010000070.1:0-29068 GCA_050013935.1 Gaiellaceae bacterium
GTGCGAGCGAGGGCCTCGGCGCCTCGCGCGATAGCGGCCGCGGCCGCGGTCCCGACCGTGAGGGCCTCGGCCCGGTGCGCCAGCGCCGGCGCGGCCCCGGCGGCGGCGGCGGCGGAGGAGGGGGCGGCGGCGGCGGCGGGCGCGGGCCCGGCGGGCGTCCCGGAGGAGGCGGCGGTCGCGGGCGTGGCCCCGGCGCACGCCCTGGTGGGGGTAGCCCGAGCGCGGGCGCGCGTCCGGCCTCGACCCCCCGTCCTGGGGGCCGCGAGCGCAAGGTCGAGAAGCCGCGCGCCGACGTGCAGGCGCCGGAGGTCCCGGAGACCCCCGAGACGCCCGAGGTGACCGAGGCGCCGAGCGCAGAGGTGACGCCGATCCCCGCCGTCGAGGCTCCGGAGACGGCGACGCCCGACGAGTCCGGTGGTGAGAGCTGATGTTGCTGCCCAAGAAGACGAAGTTCCGCAAGGTCCACCGCGGCCGGCGCCGCGGCCGGGCGAAGGGCCAGACGACGCTGCAGTTCGGCGACTACGGCCTGAAGGCGCTCGACGCGGGCTGGATCACGAACCGCCAGATCGAGGCGGCTCGTATCGCGATGACGCGCCACGTCAAGCGCGGCGGCAAGGTCTGGATCAACGTCTTCCCGGACAAGGCGTACACGAAGAAGCCGGCCGAGACCCGCATGGGCTCTGGCAAGGGCTCGCCCGAGGGCTGGGTCGCCGTGATCAAGCCCGGGCGCGTGATGTTCGAGCTCGCCGGCGTGCCGGAGCCGCTCGCGAAGGAGGCGCTCAATCTGGCTGGCCAGAAGCTGTCGGTGAAGACCAAGATCGTGAAGCGGGAGGCCGAGCTCTTTTGACTAGGGCACGCGAACTACGGGATCTGTCGGACGACGAGCTCGAGCACCGGCTCTCCGAGGGCCGGCAGGAGCTGTTCAACCTGCGCTTCCAATCCGTCACCGGCGCACTCGAGAACTCGGCGCGCCTGCGGATGGCAAAGCGTGAAATCGCGCGGATCCTCACGGTCGTGACCGAGCGTGAGGCCGCGAAGGCGAACGGAAGCTAGAGAGATGGCAGACGAAAAGAAGAACCAAACAACTGACGAGACTGAGGCGCAGGCTGCGCCTGCGCCTGAGGCTGAGGCAGACGCGGCGGAGCCGGTGGCCGAGACTGAGCCCTCCAGCGAGGAAACCCCGGTGGAGGAGAAGCCTGTCGAGGCTGAGCCCTCCAGCGAGGAGACCCCGGTGGAGGAGGAGCCTGCCGCCCCGGAGCCGGCCGCCGAGGCTGAGCCCCAGGCTCCGGCGCAGCCGGAGCCCAAGAAGAAAAGGAAGAGGCTTCCACGCTCGTTGCGGCCGCAGAAGACGCGCCCGCGCCGCCCGGCGACGACCGGTAAGCGCAAGCCGATCGCTCCCGCCACGCGGCCGAGTGACGTACAGCGCGGCCGCCGCCAGGAGCGCCGCGGCGTGGTCGTGTCCAACGCGATGGACAAGACGATTGTCGTCAAGGTCGACGTGATCAAGTCGCACCCGCGCTACAAGAAGGTCGTCCGCCGCTCGGTGAAGTTCCACGCGCACGACGAGCAGAACGCGGCGAATGTCGGCGACGTCGTCCGCATCGTCGAGACGCGGCCGCTGTCGGCCACGAAGCGCTGGCGGTTGGCAGAGATCGTCGAGGCTGCAAAATGATCCAGCAGGAGTCCCGCCTGCGCGTGGCCGATAACACCGGCGCCAGGGAGCTGCTCTGCATCCGCGTGATGGGCGGCCACCACCGCCGCTACGCGCGGGTGGGCGACATCATCGTCGGCACCGTGAAGACGGCGACGCCGCAGGGCGCGGTGAAGAAGGGCGAGGTCGTGCGTGCGGTTGTCGTGCGGACGAAGAAGCCGTTCGGCCGGAACGACGGTACGACGATCGCGTTCGACGAGAACGCGGCCGTGATCATCGACGCACAGCGCAACCCGCGCGGCACCCGCATCTTCGGACCGGTCGCGCGCGAGCTACGCGAGAAGAACTTCATGAAGATCGTCTCGCTCGCCCCGGAGGTGCTGTAGTCACATGTCGCAAACGCTGAAGATCAAGAAGGGCGACATCGTGCACGTCCTCTGCGGCAAGGATCGCGGCAAGGAAGGCCGCGTGATCGAGGCGCTGCCGAAGGAGGGCCGCGTGCTCGTCGAGAACATCAACGTGAGCAAGCGGCACCAGCGGCCGCGGCCGATCCAGAACGCGAGCCGGATGGGGGGCCCGCAGATCATCCCCGGCGGCATCATCGACCGGCCGACGCCGCTGCCTGTCTCGAACGTGATGGTCGTCTGCCCGACCTGCAGGAAGCCGACCCGCGTCGGCACGGTGCTCAAGACCGTCAAGGACAAGGATGTCCGCGTCCGCGTGTGCAAGAACGCGGGTTGCGGCCAGGAGATCGACAAGTAATGCCGGCCACCGAGACATACGTGCCGCGCCTGAAGGAGCAGTACGAGCGCGAGATCCGGCCGCTCCTGAAGGAGGAGCTCGGCCTGAGCTCCGTCATGCAGGTGCCGCGGGTCCAGAAGATCACGCTCAACATGGGCGTCGGCGAGGCGAAGACAGACGCGAAGCAGCTCGACGCGGCGATCGAGGAGATGACGACGATCGCCGGCCAGCGCGCGCAGGTGCGCCGCGCGCGCAAATCGGTCGCGCAGTTCAAGATCCGTGAGGGGATGCCCGTCGGCGCGCGCGTCACGCTGCGCGGCGCCCGCATGTACGAGTTCCTCGACCGGCTGATCTCGATCGCACTGCCCCGCATCCGCGACTTCCGCGGCCTCAACCCGGGCTCGTTCGACGGACGGGGCAACTACTCGCTCGGCGTGCGCGAGCAGCTCATCTTCCCGGAGATCAACTACGACGACATCCAGCAGGTTCGAGGCCTCGACGTGACGATCACGACCAGCGCCGAGACCGACGACCACGCGCGCGCGCTGCTGCAGGCCCTCGGCCTGCCGTTCAGCGCCGACGCACAGAGGAGGGACTAGTGGCAAAGACTTCACTTGTCGTCAAGCAGCGGCGTCCCCAGAAGTTCAAGGTGCGCAACTACTCGCGCTGCAGTCGGTGCGGCCGGCCGCGCGCGGTGTTCCGCAAGTTCGGCCTCTGCCGGATCTGCCTGCGCGACCTCGCCCACCAGGGCGTCATCCCCGGCATGACGAAGAGCTCGTGGTGATCAGATGCTGACCGATCCGATCGCCGACATGCTCACCCGCATCCGGAACGCGAACAAGGCGCTCCACGAGAAGGCGGAGATGCCCAGCTCGAGGATGAAGGTGGAGATCGCCCGCCTCCTGAAGGAGGAGGGCTACATCCGGGACTTCCATGTCGAGAAGGGCGAGTCCTTCGATACCCTGGTCGTCGACCTCAAGTTCGGCCGCAACCGCGAGCGGGTCATCTCGGGTCTGAAGCGGGTGTCGAAGCCGGGCCGCAGGGTCTACGCGCGCAAGGACCGCCTGCCGCGCGTGCTGGGTGGGATGGGGGTCGCGATCCTGTCCACGTCGTCGGGTCTCGTGACGAGCCGGACCGCGCAGGAGCGCGGAGTCGGCGGCGAGGTCGTGTGCTTCATCTGGTGATCGCATGAGTCGAATCGGAAGAAAACCAATCGAAGTCCCCGCCGGCGTCACGGTGTCGGTCGAGCCCGGCCGCGTCGCGGTGGCCGGACCGCTCGGCTCGCTCCAGCAGCAGGTTCCGCAGCGGATGCAGATCGACCAGGCGGACGGGACCGTGACCGTGTCGCGGCCGACCGAGCGCGGCGAGGATCGCGCGCTGCACGGTCTCACGCGGACGCTGATCGCCAACATGGTCGAGGGCGTGACGAAGGGCTTCGAGAAGCGCCTGGAGATCCAGGGCGTCGGGTACCGCGCCGCGCTCAAGGGGTCCGACCTCGAGCTCAGCGTCGGCTACTCGCATGTCGTCACGATCAAGCCCCGCACCGGCATCACCTTCGAGGTCCCGGTGCCGACGCAGGTCGTCGTCAAGGGCACCGACAAGCAGCAGGTCGGGCAGACCGCCGCCGAGATCCGGAAGGTGCGGCCGCCGGAGCCGTACAAGGGCAAGGGCATCCGCTACGAAGGCGAGTACGTCCGCAGAAAGGTGGGCAAGCGTGCCTAGCGCAAGCCGCTGCGCGCCTTGCGCCATGGGGGGTGCTCCGTCATGCCGACTCTAAGTGTCAGGGAGGCGCGTCTCCGCCGTCATCGCCGGGTTAGAGGCAAGGTGGCGGGCACGGCCGAACGGCCGCGGCTCGTCGTCTTCCGCTCGAACCGCGGCATCGAGGCGCAGCTCGTCGACGACCTGAGCGGCCGCACGCTCGCGTCCTCGTCCTGGCTCGGCCTGAAGAAATCGTTCAAGGGCGACAAATCCGAGCAGGCGGCGGAGGTCGGCAAGCTGCTGGCTGCGCAGGCGAAGCAGGCCGGGATCGCAGCGTGCGTCTTCGATCGCGCCGGCTACCTCTACCACGGACGCGTGAAGGCGCTTGCTGAGGGCGCCCGCGAAGGGGGGCTGCAGTTCTGATGGCTGTCGACTACACGGAGACCCGCGAGCTCAAGGAACGCGTCGTCGAGATCAACCGCGTCGCCAAGGTCGTGAAGGGCGGCCGGCGCTTCTCGTTCACGGCGCTCGTCGTCGTCGGCGACGAGGTCGACCGCGTCGGCGTCGGCTACGGCAAGGCGCGTGAGGTTCCGCTTGCCATCACGAAGGCGGTCGAGGACGCGAAGAAGAACATGTTCACGGTGCCGAAGCACGGCTCGACGATCACCCACGCGGTGCTGGGCCGGTTCGACGCCGCCAGGGTGATGCTGCGCCCGGCCTCCGAGGGCACCGGCGTGATCGCGGGCGGCGGCGTCCGCGCGGTGCTCGAGCTCGCCGGTGTCCGGAACGTGCTCGCGAAGAGCCTGGGAACGACGAATCCCATCAACATGGCGAAGGCGACGGTGGTTGCACTGCGCGAGCTGCGCAGGCCGGAGGACGTTGCGAGGATCAGGGGCAAGCGCATCTCGGAAGTGCTGCCGCTGTCCGTCCTCGCGCTCGCCGACGCGGCCGAAGCCCGGTCCCTAGCGGCTTCGGAGGTCGCGGCCGCTGACGCGCCCGCGACTATCGAGACGGCACCGGTGGAGGAGGTTGCACCCGAGCCTGTCGTCCACGGCAGCGACCTGGTCGAAGACCAGGTCGCAGAGGCACCTGCGGACGAGGCCGCCACCGTGCCGGAGCCCGCGGAGCCTGTCGAGCCGGTCGCGGAGGCGAAGCCGAAGCGCCGTCTGCGCCGCAAGAAGGACGACTCATAGATGGCGAAAGTCCGCGTGACCCAGATAAGGAGCCAGATCGGCCAGAACCACCGCAACCGCGGCACGCTGCGGGCGCTCGGGCTCGGCAAGATCGGTCGCAGCGTCGAGCACGACGAGAGCCCCGTGCTCGCAGGCATGCTGCGGAAGGTGCGCCACCTTGTGAAGGTGGAGGAGTCCTAGTGCCGCCCAAGACGCTGAACATGTCGAATCTCAAGCCCGCACAGGAGCGGGAGGACCGCAAGCGCATCGGCCGCGGCCACGGCTCGGGCACGGGACGCTACGCGGGTCGCGGCATCAAGGGCCAGAAGTCCCGCGCGGGCTCGCACAAGATGCGCGCCGGCTTCGAAGGCGGCCAGATGCCGATTCACATGCGCATCGGCAAGCTCAAGGGCTCGACCTCGAAGGACGCGATGCCGATCGGACCCTTCCGCACCGAGACCGTGCCCGTGAACATCCGCGACCTCGAGCGGTTCGCGGCCGGTGAAGAGGTGACGCCCGAGACGCTCGTCGAGAAGCGCGTGCTCAAGAACACGAAGACGGACGTGAAGCTGCTCGGCGTCGGCGACGTCTCGAAGAAGCTCACCGTCCGCGTGCACGCGATCTCCGCGACCGCACGGGAGAAGATCGAGGCGGCCGGCGGCACGGTCGAGCTCCTGCGCGAGCCGAGAGAGCACAAGAAGCGCCACCACAAGCACCGCGCGGCGGCCGCGACGGCCACGGCCGTGGAGGAGCCCGCCGAGAGCGAGGCCTCCGAGGAGAAGGGGCACTAACCGGTGCTGTCCTGGCTCGCCAACGCGTGGCGTGTTCCCGAGCTGCGCCGGCGGGTGCTCTTCACCGCGGCCGTCCTCGCGCTCTACCGCCTCGGCTCCTGGATCCCGGCGCCGGGCATCGACCAGAACGCAATCCAGAGCTACTTCAACGGTGCCGGCGGCTCGATCCTCACGCTGCTGAACCTGTTCTCCGGCTCGGCGCTCTCGCGCTTCTCGCTGTTCGCGCTCGGGATCATGCCGTACGTCACGGCGTCGATCATCCTCCAGCTGCTGACCGTCGTGATCCCGACGCTCGAGCGGCTGCAGAAGGAGGGTGAGGCGGGCTACGCCAAGATCAACCAGTACACGCGCTACCTGACCGTCGGCCTCGCAGCCGCGCAGTCGACCGGCTACGCGTTCCTCTTCAAGCGTCAGGGTGCGCTGCCGAACGTGAACGCCGGCAAGCTCGTGATCATCATCCTCACGCTCACCGCCGGCACGACGCTGCTGATGTGGATGGGCGAGCTGATCACGAAGCGCGGCGTCGGCAACGGCATCTCCCTGCTGATCTTCGCCTCGATCCTCTCGTACGCGCCTGCCGGGTTCAACGCGTGGGTCAACGGCGGCACGACCGAGCGCCTGTTCTTCCCGATCATCGCGCTGGCCGTCGTGGTCACGGTCGTGTTCGTACAGGAGGGCCAGCGCCGGATTCCGGTGCAGTACGCGCGACGACAGCTGGGGAACCGACAGACGGCCGGCGGCTCGACCTACATGCCGCTGCGCGTGAACATGGCCGGCGTCATCCCGGTCATCTTCGCCGCCGCGATCATGTCGCTGCCGCCGACCGTCGGCGAGTTCGTGCCGTCGTGGACTCCCTTCGTCAACCACCATTTCCAGCCGACGACCTGGTCGTACCTGATGCTCGAGGGCGTCCTGATCATCGTCTTCACGTACTTCTACACATCGGTCCAATTCAATCCGGTCGACCAGGCGGACAACCTCCGCAAGTACGGCGGCTACATCCCTGGCATCAGGCCGGGCCCGCCGACCGCGGCGTACCTCGACCGCGTGCTGCAGCGGCTGACGCTTCCGGGCGCGCTGTTCCTTGCCACAATCGCGGTGGCGCCGAGTATCTTCATCCGCTACTTCGGCTTCTCGCAGGCGACGTCGCGCGCCCTCGGCGGCACCTCGGTGCTGATCGTGGTCGGCGTCGCGCTCGACACGATGCGCCAGATGGAGTCGCAGATGATGATGCGGCACTACGAAGGCTTCCTCCGGTAGAGCGGCACTGGCGATGAACATCTTGCTGCTCGGACCGCAAGGGTCCGGCAAGGGCACACAGGCGAAGCTGATTCACTCGACGTACGGTCTCGCGCACATCGCGACGGGCGACATGATCCGCGAGATCAAGGAGCTGCCGACGGAGCTGGGCTGCGAGCTGAAGGAGGTCTACGACCGCGGTGACCTGGTCTCCGACGAGATGATGATCCGTCTCATCGAAGACAGGCTCAGCCGGGGCGACACACTGCCGGGCTTCGTGCTCGACGGCTTTCCGCGCACGATGCCGCAGGCGGAGGCGCTCGACGACCTGCTGCACCAGCTCGGGCGCACGCTCGACGTCGTGTTCGCGTTCCAGGTGCCGGACCGGCAGGCGCTGCTCGACCGGATGGTGAAGCGCGCCGCCGAGGAGAACCGCTCCGACGACACGCCGGAGGCGATCGCGCGGCGGCTGGAGCTGTACGAACGGGAGACCGCGCCGCTTGTCGAGTACTACCGCTCGACCCGCGGCAACGTCGTCGGCATCCACGCCGACCGGACGGTCGACGAGGTGTTCCAGGAGGTTCGCGACACGCTCGACCAGGTCCAGCGGCGCAGGAACGGTGAGGCGGCGTGATCATCAGGAAGAGCCGGCAGGAGATCGAGGGGATGGCGAAGGCGGGCGCGCTCGTCGCGGAAACGCTTGCGCTGTGCGCCGAGCGCCTCGAGCTGGGCATCTCGATGCTCGAGCTCGACCGCATCGCCGAGGAGCACATCCGCGCCCACGGCGGCGTACCGACCTCGAAGGGCTACAAGGGCTTCCCGGCGGCGCTCTGCCTCTCGCCGAACTCGATGGTCGTGCACGGCATCCCGAACGAGTACCGCGCCCGGGAGGGCGACCTGATCTCGGTCGACCTCGGCGTGACGTTGAACGGTCTCGTCGCCGACAGCGCGGTGACGCTGCCGGTCGGAGAGATCGACGCCGAGGCGCAGCGGCTGCTCGACGTCTGCCAGGAGGCGCTCGCCGCGGGCATCGAGCAGGCGCGGCCCGGGAACCGGCTCTCGGACATCTCGCACGCCGTGCAGACGGTGGTCGAGGAGGCCGGGTTCTCGGTCGTCCGCAGCCTCGTCGGCCACGGCGTCGGCCGCTCCTACCACGAGGACCCGCAGATCCCCAACTACGGCCCTCCGGGCCGCGGGCCCCTGCTCCAGGAGGGCATGACCCTGGCGATCGAGCCGATGATCACGGCCGGCGCCCCGGACGTCTACGTCCACGACGACGACTGGTCGATCTCCTCGGTCGACGCATCGCTCGCCGCGCACTTCGAGCACACCGTGGCCGTAACGGCCGATGGGCCCCTGATCCTGACAAAGGCCGGAGCGGCTTTGCTACGATGACCGCTCGCCGCGCACCGGCTTTGCCGTGCGCGCGAATTCTTCTGGAACCCGAAAGGAAATGCCGACGAAGGAAGAGAAGATCGAGGTCGAAGGCGAGGTCGTCGAGGCCCTCCCGAGCACGATGTTCCGGGTGCAGCTCGACGGCGGCCACGCGGTGCTGGCCACCATCTCCGGGAAGATGCGGAAGCACTACATCCGCATCCTGCCGGGCGACAAGGTCAAGGTAGAGCTCAGCCCGTACGACCTGAACCGCGGTCGGATCACCTACAGGCATCGCTGAGATGAAAGTGCGCCCCTCCGTCAAGGCCATGTGCGAGCGCTGCCGCGTGATCAAGCGGCACGGCACGGTGATGGTCATCTGCAGCAACCCCCGCCACAAGCAAAGGCAGGGGTAGGCACCTGTGGCCAGAATCGCCGGAGTCAACCTGCCAAACCAGAAGCGGCTCGAGATCGGGCTGACGTACATCTACGGGATCGGCCAGCCGACGGCGCGGAAGATCGCACTCGCGCTCGGCCTCTCGCCCGACGAGAAGATCAAGGACCTCACGGACGACGAGATCACGAAGCTGCGCAACTACATCGACACGGAGCTCGAAGTCGAGGGTGACCTTCGCCGCGAGCGTCAGCAGGCGATCAAGCGGCTCTCCGAGATCGGCGCGTACCGCGGTCTCCGCCACCGGCGCGGCCTGCCGGTGCGCGGCCAGCGGACGAAGACCAACGCCCGCACCCGGAAGGGCCCGAAGAAGACCGTGGGTCGCGGGAAGAAGGCAAGCAAGTAAATGGCTCCGCCCCGTCGTCAGGCGACCCGTGGTCGCACTCGTAGGCGCGTCCGCAAGAACATTGCGATCGGCCAAGCACACATCAAGACGAGCTTCAACAACACGATCGTCGCCCTCACCGACAAGGAGGGCAACGTGATCGCGTGGGAGTCCGCCGGCTCCGCCGGGTTCAAGGGCTCGCGCAAGTCGACTCCGTTTGCCGCGCAGGTGACCGCCGACGCGTGCGCGCGGAAGGGGATGGAGCACGGCCTCCAGAAGGTCGAGGTGTTCGTGAAGGGCCCGGGCTCGGGACGCGAGACGGCGATCCGCTCGCTCCAGGCCGCCGGCCTCGAGATCATCGGTGTGAAGGACGTGACGCCGCAGGCCCACAACGGTGTGCGCCAGCGCAAGCGGAGAAGGGTCTAATGCCCCTCCAGGCAATGTCATCCGGGCCTCTGGCACGCGATCACGCTGCGCGCTGCCGCGTCCTCGGTCGCGTCGATAGTGGAACTATCGACGCTCCCTGCGTCCTTGCATCGCTTGGTGCTCGCGCACCAGAAGCGCGGCAACATCACCTGGAGGGGCATTAGTGGCCCGCGACCTCGGACCGAAGTGCCGCATCTGCCGCCGCGAGGGCATGAAGCTCTTCCTCAAGGGCGAGCGCTGCCTGACGGAGAAGTGCGCCATCGAGCGCCGCTCGTATCCGCCGGGCGAGCACGGCCGCGGTCGCATCAAGCAGAGCGAGTACCTGACGCAGCTGCGCGAGAAGCAGAAGGCACGCCGCTACTACGGCTTGCTCGAGAAGCAGTTCCGCACGTACTACGAGAAGGCCTCGCGCCGCTCTGGCGTGACGGGCGAGGAGCTGCTGCGGATGCTCGAGACGCGGTTGGACAACGTCGTCTACCGCCTCGGCTTCGCCGTCTCCCGCGCTCAGGCCCGCCAACTCGTGCGGCACGGCCACTTCCACGTCAACGGCCGCCGGGTCAACATCCCCAGCTACCAGGTTCGTCCCAACGACATCGTCACCGTCGCGCCGAACTCGTCGGCGCAGCAGGTGATTCGCGACGCCACCGACCTCGTGTCCACGGTCGCCGCGTGGCTGCAGGCCGACCACGACGGCCTCACCGGCAAGGTGCTGAAGCAGCCCGAGCGCACCGAGATCGACACGCCGGTCCAGGAGTCGCTCATCGTCGAGCTTTATTCGAAGTAAGCACGCACCGAATGCGCTACGCGCCCGAGTCACACGTAGAAGCCTTCTAGATACGCCCGAAAGGAACCGATGGCAGTCCGTCCAATGAACTTCCAGATTCCGAAGATCGTCCACGAGGAGGTGGACGAGCATCGCGGAGTCTTCGTGATCGAGCCGCTCGACCGCGGCTTCGGCCATACGTTCGGCAACTCGCTGCGCCGCGTGCTGCTCTCGTCGCTCGAGGGCGCTGCGGTCACCTCGGTTAAGGTCGAGGGCACCGCGCACGAGTTCACGACGCTCCCGGGTGTG
The DNA here is from genome assembly GCA_050013935.1 of Gaiellaceae bacterium. Classification (GTDB taxonomy): domain Bacteria; phylum Actinomycetota; class Thermoleophilia; order Gaiellales; family Gaiellaceae; genus Palsa-739. The sequence continues at coordinate 10,944 of JBEKEH010000070.1, forward strand.
CGCGAGGACGTCACCGATGTCGTCCTCAACCTCAAGAACCTCATCTCCCGCCTGCACGGCGAGTCGCCCGAGGTTGAGGTGCACATCGCCCGTAAGGGTCCCGGCGTCATCACCGCCGGTGACATCGAGGCGCCCGCCGAGCTCGAGATCCTCAACCCGGAGCTCGAGATCGCGAACCTCGCCGACCGCGGCCGGCTCGAGATGACGCTCACGATCGGGCGCGGCCGGGGCTACGTGCCGGCCGAGCTCAACCGCGGACCGCAGCACACGATCGGCGTGATCCCGATCGACTCGATCTTCTCGCCGGTCCGCCGCGTCGCGTACGCGGTCGAGGCGGCGCGCGTCGGCCAGCGCACCGACTATGACAAGCTCACGCTCGACATTACGACCGACGGCTCGGTCGAGCCGAAGGACGCACTCGGCGAAGCGGCCGAGATCCTCATCCGCCAGCTCGCGATCTTCACCGACATCGAGCGGATGGAGGGCTTCGGCGAGGCCGCGGCCGTGGGCGGCGACGGCGTCGGCCCCGAGGCCGCGCTCGCACACGGGATGGAGAACTTCCCGATCGAGGAGCTCGAGCTCGGCGTTCGCTCGTACAACTGCCTCAAGCGCGTCGGGATCGAGACGATCGGCGACCTCGTGATGAAGACAGAGAACGAGCTCGCCGCGATCCCCAACTTCGGCAAGAAGTCGATCGAGGAGGTCAAGGAGACGCTCGCGCAGCACGGTCTCACCCTCCGTGGCGACAACGGCGGCTCGGGCCTCGAGTAGTAGTGGCGCCTCCGGTGGCCGTATCCACACTTCCGCCGGCTGCAAACCGGCGCGCTGCCGCGTCCTCAGTCGCGCCCGTAGTGAACACTACGAGCGCTCCCTGCGTCCTTGCATCGCTTGGTTTTCGCTCGGCGGAAGCGCGGCACGGCCACCGGAGGCACCACTGATGCGCCACGCGCGGACAGGCAAGAAGCTCGGGCGCGATTCTTCCCATCGGAAGGCGCTGTACGCGAACCTCACGTGCTCGCTGATCGAGCACGGGCGGGTCAAGACGACCGAGGCGAAGGCGAAGGCGGTGAAGCCGATCGCCGAGCAGATGATCACGCTCGGCCGGCGTGGCGACCTGCACGCCCGGCGGCAGGCGCTCGCCGAGCTGCGCTCGCAGGAGATCGTGCACAAGCTGTTCTCGGACATCGGTCCGCGCATGGCCAACCGTCCGGGCGGCTACTCGCGGATCGTCAAGATCGGCCACCGGCCGGGCGACGCAGCGGAGATGGTCTACCTAGAACTCGTCGACTACGTCCCGTAGTCGACGCGTAAATCCGCAACCAGGTTGCCGAAGGCAACCTGGTTGCAGCCGTTGACGTTGCAGCCGTTGACGTTCAACCAGCCGCGTTGCCGAGCGCGCCCGAGATCACGATGATGATCGTGGCGGCGAGCATGATCCAGGCGAGGGACTTGTGCGTCGCGAGCGCGACGGCGAAGATCGGGGCCAGGGTCGCGAGCGACCCGTCCACGAGGCCGACCATGGCCGGCTGGACGCGCTGGAGGAGGAATGCCTGCTCGCCCGGCATCAGTTAGAGTATATCAGACGGTGTGCAAAAATATAGAACATAAGGCACTTCTGACAAGAGCCGTCAGGCGAGCCTGACGTGCGCCTCAGACTGACGATCGAGTACGACGGCACGCCTTTCCGCGGCTGGGCCGCCCAGCCGGGGTTGCCGACCGTCGAGGGCGCGCTGCAGGAGGCGCTCGAGGCGACGTTCGCCTCCACCGCCCGGCTGGCCGTCGCCGGCCGCACGGACACCGGCGTGCACGCGCTCGGCCAGGTCGCGTCGGTCGACGTCGAGGGCGGCCCGCCGGCCGAGCGCGCCGCCGAGGCGTTGAACACCCGCCTGCCGGACGAGATCTCGGTGATCGCGGCCGAGCCGGCTCCACCGGACTTCCATGCCCGCCACTCCGCCCGCTCGCGCAGTTACCGCTACCGCATCTTCAACCGGCGCACGCCGTCGCCGTTCGAGACGCGGCGCAGCTGGTGGGTGCTGCGCCCGCTCGACGAGGAGCGGCTCGCCGCCGCGGCCGCGTTGCTTCCGGGCGAGCACGATTTCCGCGCGTTCACGCCGACGGAGACCCAGCACGAGGTCTTCGTCCGCGTCGTCGAGCGCGCCGAGTGGCACCGCGCCGGTGACCACCTCGACTTCGAGATCACCGCCGACAGCTATCTCCGCCACATGGTGCGCAGCCTCGTCGGCACGATGCTCGAGCTCGGCCCCGAGGAGATCGCCCCGCTTCTCGACGGCCGCCACCGCAGCGAGGCCGGTACGACCGCGCCGCCGTGGGGCCTGTATCTCGTCTCCGTCGCGTATTAGACAGGCCGAATCAGAATGACGTCTGTGCCGTCTGGCCGCGCTGGGCGGCGCGATGCGGCGTCCTCGGTCGCGCCCGTAGCTTCAGCTACGAGCGCTCCCTGCGTCCTTGCCTCGCACTCGCCCATATCATTCTGATTCGACCTCTTAGGTCCGACCCCCCTCGTTAGCATGGGTTACGTGGTGCGGTTCCCGGTCGTCCTCTTCGATCTCGACGGCACCGTTGTCGACTCCGGTGCGATGATCCTCGCGTCGATGCGGCATGCGACGCGCGAGGTGCTCGGGCTCGAGTACGGCGACGAGGAGCTGCTGAAGGCAGTCGGCGGCCCCGGACTCGAAGCGCAGATGGCCGCGTTCGCGCCCGACCGCGTCGACGAGCTCGTGCAGGTCTACCGGGCGCACAACGAGCCCTTGCACGACGAGCTCGAGGCGTGCCGCGGCATGAACGAGGTGCTCCAACGCCTGCACGACGAGGGCCGGCGCCTCGGTGTCGTCACCGCGAAGCGCCGCGCGACCGTCGACCTCGCGTTCGCGCGTGTGCCGGTCGGGCACCTCTTCGAGGCGGTCGTCGGCGGCGACGAGACCGAACGCCACAAACCGCATCCCGACCCGCTCCTGCTCGCGGCCGAGCGGATGGGCGCGGATCCCGCCCGGACCGCGTACGTCGGCGACTCGCCGTTCGATATCCGCGCCGCGAGAGCCGCAGGGATGCACGCGATCGGCGTCACGTGGGGTCGCATCCACGACCGCGCGCGACTCGAGGCCGAGGAGCCTGACGTCGTCGTCGACTCGGCGGAGGAGCTGCTTGAGCACCTCTGACCCGGCGGGCCGCGCCGCCGAGCTGCGCGAGCTGCTGAACCGCGCCCTCATCGCCTACCACGTCGAGGACGCGCCGATCATGGAGGACGCGGCCTACGACGCCCTCTACGACGAGCTGGCCGCGCTCGAGGCCGAGCATCCCGAGCTCGTGACGCCCGACTCGCCGACGCAGCGGGTCGGCGCGCCGCCCTCGGAGAAGTTCCAGAAGGTGCGCCACCTGTCGCCGATGGGGTCGCTCGACAAGGTGACCACAGACGAGGCGATCCTCAAGTGGGCCGACGACGTGCGCAAGCGGCTGGGCAGCGACGAGCTCGTCGCGTTCGTGCTCGAGCCGAAGATCGACGGCTCCGCGATCAACCTCGTCTACGAGAACGGCGTCTTCGTCCGCGGCGCGACGCGCGGCGACGGCGTGCAGGGCGAGGACGTGACGCCGAACGTGCGCACGATCGGCGCGATCCCGCTGCGGATGCAGCTTCCGGAGGGCGAGCAGCCCTCACCCGTGCTGGAGGTCCGCGGCGAGGTGTACATGCCGCTCTCCGGCTTCCGCGCGTTCAACGAGCGGCTCGAGCGCGACGGGAAGCCGCCGGCGCCGAATCCCCGCAACGCCGCCGCCGGTTCGCTGCGCCAGAAGGACTCGGGCGTCACAGCGCAGCGCCCGCTCTCGATCTGGGTCTACGGCACCGGCGCGCGCGAGGGCCTCGATCAGCTGACCACGCACTGGGGGACGCTGCGCTGGCTGCGCGAGCGCGGCTTCCCGACGAACCCGTTCGCGCAGCGCGTCGCGTCGGTCGAGGAGGTGGCCGAGGCCTGCCGCGTGTGGGAGCGGCGCCGTGCCGAGCTCGACTACGAGATCGACGGGATCGTGATCAAGGTCGACTCGTTCGAGCAACAGGCGCGGCTCGGCTCGCTGCACGAGCGGCCGCGCTGGGCGCGCGCGTTCAAGTGGGCGCCGATGACGGCGGTGACGCGGCTGAACGAGATCCGGATCCGCGTCGGCAGAACCGGCGCGCTCAACCCGTGGGCGCTGCTCGAACCGGTCGAGGTCGGCGGCGTCACGATCTCGCGCGCAACGCTCCACCACGAGGAGGACATCAACCGCAAGGACATCCGTGTCGGGGACGACGTGATCGTGCAGCGCGCCGGGGACGTGATCCCGCAGGTCGTCGGGCCGGCGGGCAAGCACCGGCCGGCCACAAAGCCGTTTCGGATGCCGACGCACTGTCCGCTGTGCGGCGCGGAGGTCGTCAAGCCGGAAGGCGAGGCGATGCACCGCTGCCCGAACCGAGCCTGCCCGTCGCGCGGCCTCGAGACGCTGAACAACTGGGTGATGGCCGCCGCGGACATCGATGGGGTAGGGGAGCAGACCGTCTGGCGGCTGTGGAGCCTCGAGCTCGTCCGCTCCATCCCCGAGCTGTACCGGCTGACCCCTGAGCAGCTCCTGGAGCTCGACGGCTTCGGCGAGATCAGCGCGCGCAACGCGGTCGAGGCGATCCAGGCGTCGAAGGCGGTGCCGTTCGCCCGCGTCCTCTACGGGCTGAACATCCCCGACGTCGGCTGGGTCACCGCGCAGACGCTCGCACGCCACTTCGGTGACGTCGACCGGCTGATGAACGCTGGCCAGGAGGAGTTGCAGGAGGTCGACGGCATCGGCCCCGAGCGCGCCGAGGCGCTCGCCGAGTGGTTCCGGGACGAGGAGAACCGCAAGCTCGTCGCCGAGCTGCGCGAGCTCGGGCTGCGCTTCGAGGCCGGCGAGGAGGCGAGACCGGTCGAGGGGCTGCTGACGGGGAAGGCCTACGTGATCACGGGGACGCTCGAGGGCTTCACGCGCGAGGAGGCGAAGGCTGCGCTGGAGGCCGTCGGCGCGAAGGTGTCCGACTCGGTGTCCTCGAAGACGGCCGGTGTGATCGTCGGCGAGGAGCCCGGGGCCTCGAAGCTGTCGAAGGCGGAGAAGGCGGGCGTGCCGCTGCTGAGTGAGGAAGACCTGCTCGCGCTGCTCGGGAAGCCGCCTGACTATCCCCCGTCGTCGTGAACGGAGACGACCTGCCGGGGATTGATGAACACGACTCCGGTTTCCGTGTGCACCTCGAAGAACAGCTGGTGGGCCGCGATCTCGTTCGCCATCGTGTGCGCGGACTTGCCTGATTCGATCGTGTAGATGTCGCCGTTGGCCAGCTTGATGGTCACAACCATGTTCGCCTCCTGTCGTCCGCCACTGACTGTAACGGGACGGGCGGCGGTTCTCTAGGGCGTCGCGGCCAGGATCGTCGCGAAGCGGTCCTGCGCGACCCGCGCCCAGGACCAGGCGAGCGGCCAGCCGTTCTGAAGGACCGAGAAGACATAGCGGTCGGCTACGAAGCCGGAGAGCGCAGAGGCGTTATCGGTCGTGCCGGTCTTCGCGAGCACGACGCCGGTGGCTGCGCCGTGGCGCATCCGGTCGTGCAGCGTGCCGCTGCGGCCCGCGACCGGCAGCGACGCGAGCAGCGCAGGCCGTACGCCGGGGTCGTTCCACATCGTCGTCAGCAGCGAGACGAGCGCGTTCGCCGTGATCCGGTCGAGCAGCGAGAGCCCTGAGCCGTCGACCAGGCGGACGCCCGCCATCGGCACGTTCGCCTGGACGAGCAGCCCGGTGACGACGCCTGCGCCGGCGGCGGTGGTGCCGCGGTCGGCCTGCACGGCGCCGAGCTCCTTCAGCAGCATCTCGGCGGTGAAGTTGTCGCTCACGCGGTCCATCCAGCGGACCATCGCCTCCAGCGTCGGCGAGTCGACTGCCGCGAGCGGCGCCGCCTGGTCGTCGGCCGCGCCGAGCTCGGCGGCCCCGGCCACATGCACGCCTGCGCGCGTCAGAGCCTTGCGGAAGAGCTGCGCCGCGGACAGAGCCGGGTTGTGCGACGTGAAGCGTCCGACCAGGCCGCGGTCGACGATCAGCGCGGACAGCGGCGGCGACTCGTTGATGGTGAAGGACGCCTTCCAGCCGGGCGCGGTGCGCCACGCGTCGAACCAGGTTTCGTCGCCGAGCACGTGCCCGGTCACGCGCGTGATCCCGTCCGAACGGACCTGCTGCGCGAGGTCGGTGAGATCCTGCGACGAGAGCGTCGGGTCGCCGTAGCCCTTGAGTACGAGATCGCCCTGCCAGGTCTCGCCCGCCTGCTCGCCGTCGCCGAGCACGTCGGTCTCGATCCGGAAGGCCGGCCCGAGCGCGGTCAGCGCCGCGTAGGTCACGGCGAGCTTCTCGTTGGAGGCCGGCAGCAGCGGCAGCGACCCGTTGCGCGAGAACACGGCCTGCCCTGTGGACAGGTCCACGACGTCCGCGGCGGACTGAGACAAGCTGACGTTGGGGACGAGCAGTGCGCGCTCGAGGCGCTGTCCGAGCGGGGAGCCCGCGGCGGCGCCGGCGGCGACGGGCGCGACGAGGCCGGCGAGGGCCACCGCGGCGACGGTGAGGACGCGGGCGGGCACGACGCCGTCCATTGTTCGGTCGAGTGCCTGGATCGTCAAGTGATATGGGTCCCGTGGCGCGGAAGATGGGCCGCACGGCCCATATCCGGCCGACAACACCCGCCTGATAATCAGAGGCCGTGGTCGGAGACGACGCCGTGCTGCAGCACATCGAAGATCTGCTCAGCGCCCCCGCGAGCGGTGCCGGGGCGCCGACGCTCGAGCACATCGAGCACACGCTCACGGAGGGCTATGCGCAGGCGCTCGCGCTCGAGGCTGAGCGCTGGCGGCTCGAGCGCCGGATCGGCGAGGTCGCACGCCAGGTCGACGACGCCGACTTCTCCGCCTTCGCCGAGGAGCTGATGTCTCTCGGCAGGAGCCTGACGAGCGCCGACGGCGAGCTGGCGAAGCTGCGCCCGCTGCTCGCCTCCCTGCAAGCGCGCGCTCGCACGGCTCGCGTTCGAACCTCCGGTTCGCCCGCGATCTGAGGTTGTGCTGCGCCGAGCGCCCGGCGGCCGAGCCGCCGGGCTCTTACCTGACGCCGGCCGGCGGTCCCGCTGCGCGGGCGCCGGTGCCTGCGGCATCTGCGCCCGCGAAGGTCGGCCTGCTGCTAACGCGCCTGCGGCAGCGTTAGCCTCCGGCCTCGGTGTATGCGTAGGCGACAGGCCCGCCTACTAGACGAGGCCAGACCTCACGGCGTAGACGGCGGCTTGGATGCGGTTGTCGATCTGCAGCTTCATCAGGATGTTCGAGATGTGATTCTTGACCGTCTTCGGGCTGATGTGCAGCTCGCCGGCGATGACCGCGTTGTCCTTGCCGTTCGCGATCAGCTTGAGGACCTCGATCTCGCGCTCGGAGAGCTCGGCCCTGATCGTTCTCGCGATCTCCGGCTGCGTGCTCGTCGCACGGACGCGCTGCAGCAACCTCGCCGCGATCGCCGGTGAGATCAGCGACTCGCCGCGGGAGGCCGCCTGGATTCCCGCCATCAGGTCCTGGATCGACGAGTCCTTGAGCAGGTAGCCGCAGGCGCCGGCGAAAATCGCGTCCATCACGTCGCTGTCCTGATCGGAGATCGTCAGCATCACGACGCGCGTCAACGGTGCGATCGAGGTGATGTGGCGTGTCGCGTCGATGCCGCCCATGCCGGGCATGTTCAGATCCATGACGACGACGTCGGGCGCGAGCTCGCGCACGATTTGCACGGCCTCCGCGCCCGACGCGGCCTCGCCGACGACCTGCACGCCCTGTTCCTCGAGCAGGTTCCGCAGGCCTGTGCGGAAGAGGTCGTGATCGTCGACGATCAGCACGCGATGCGACTCGGCCCGCCGCTCTCCGGCGGTGTGTACCAGCTCGCTCAACTCGAACCCCCTCCTGGGCTCCGGATTCTAGTGAAGCGTGATCGTCACGGTCCGGCGGCCCCACGCGCGCGCCTGCGCGAGCGTCGGGAACCACAGGTCGATGTCCGCGCCAAGGACGGCGCTGCCGGTGTCCGCAGCGACGCCCTCGCCGTAGCCCGGGATGGTGAGCCGGGTGCCGAGCGGGATCACCGACGGGTCGACGGCGACGACGCCCCAGCCGACCGGGATCCCGGTCGACGTCCGGCCGGGAAGCGAGTAGCCCGTGGAGGTGACGATGAGCGTGCTCCCGCCGGGAGACGGGGCGGGGGCCGGCGTCGGCACCGGCACCGGCGTCTGCACCGCTGCCTGGCCGGTGAGCGCGGCCGCCTGGAGCTTCTGGGACTTCTCTTCCGCACGCTGCGCGCGCAGCTCGAGCGCGCCGATCTGCGCCGCCTTCAGCCGCTGGTCGCTGCGCAGCTGCGCCATGAACGCCAGGCGATCCGCGTGGGCAGATGCGAGCTGGCGCGACGTTCGCTGTGCGGCGGCGAGATCGGAGTCGACCTGCGCGCGTCGGCTTGCAAGCGCCTGCCGCAGGCGGGCAAGGTGCACCTGGGCGAAGGTCGTCACTGCGACGACCTTTTCGCTCTGGTCGGTGACGCGGCTCAGATCGTCGAGCTGCGTCAGCGCGTCGGACAGCGATTGCGCTCCGAGCATCACCCCGAGTGGGTCGGTGTCACCCTGCTTGTACAGCAGTCGCAGGTTCTCGCCGAGCTGCTGCCACGACACCGCGAGCGTGCGACGCGTTGCAGAGATCTGCTGCGCGAGCAGCGCCTGCTCGTCGCGCAGGCGCGCAGCCTGTGTCTGCAGCGATGTAAGTCGCGCCTGCGCGGCGCCGAGGCGCGTGTCGAGCGCGTACAGGTCGAGCAGCGCGCCGTGCGCGCGCGATGCGAGCACGCTCACCTGCTGCTGGAGCGCGTGCGCCTTGGCGCGGTCGCGCGTTCCCGGTCCGGCGGCCGCCGCTGCCGAGGCGACTGCGAAGATGAGCAGCGCAGAAACGCCTACGAGCCGTGCCGCGGATGCTCTCCTCCGGCCGCTCACGCGCGCGGGACCGTAGCACAGCGCGGGGTGAAAGTTGAGTGACTTTGTGCGGTCCGTTCTCTGCGAGATTGCGATAGGCTAACACCTAAATTGCGGCAATTTTGTGCGCCGAGAACGGTTGCGAGCATCCGATGCCCCTGCTAGCCTGCCCAACTTGTGACGCCCCGGTCCCCCCGGCGCGCTCGTCGCGCCCGCGATCTTGGAGCTCGGCTATCCGGATTCTGACGCGACAGGCGCCGGTGCTTTTCATCGCCGTTGCCGCGGCGTGCGTCGCGGGCGGCTCGGCGACCGCCGATCCCTCGATCGGCGCCAAACGGGCGGAGGCGCAGCGGGTGATGGGGGAGATTCAGCAGCTCGACTCGAGCCTCGAGCGCGCGCGCACCGCATACGAGCAGGCGACGTTCAAGCTGCGCGCGATCGATCACAACCTGAACATCAACCGCATTGCGCTGCATGCCGCGCGCGTGAACCTGCGCGAGTCGCAGATCGCGCTCGCGCAACGGCTCGTCGTGATCTACACGTCGCGCGACGAGCAGACGACGCTCTCGGTGCTGCTCGGCGCCACGAGTATCGACGACCTCGTCAACAGAATCGAGACCGTGCAGTCGGTGTCGTCGCAGGACGTCGCAGTGATGAACCAGGTGATCGGCTTCAAGCACGAGGTGACGGTCCGCCGGCACGCGCTCGTCCGCGAGCACCGTGACCAGGCGCGGCAGGTTCGCGTACGGGCGGCAGCGAAGGCGCGGATCAGCTCACAGCTCGGCCGGCAGCAGCGGCTGCTCGCCTCGATCAAAGGGGAGATCGTCCACCTGATCGCGGCGCAGCGGGCGCGGCAGCTCGCCCTTGAGCGCCAGGCGCAGGCCCGGCTTGCCGCGCAGCAGGAGCAGCAGAAGCTCGCGATCGACGGCTCGCCGTTCGGCACCAGCGCCGCGACTCCGGACGGGATCTCGGTCGTGCCCCCGTCGCCGTACACCGGTGTCGTGGCGATCGCGATGCAATACCTCGGTGTTCCCTACGTCTGGGGCGGCGCAAGCCCCGCCGGCTTCGACTGCTCGGGTCTTGTGATGTACGTCTACTCACAGGTGGGCGTCTCGCTCCCGCACTACACCGGCGCCCAGTGGAACGCCGGCGTCCCCGTCTCGCGCAGCGACCTCGAGCCCGGGGACCTCGTCTTCTTCGACGGTCTCGGGCACGTCGGCATCTACATCGGCGAGGGCGAGTTCATCCACGCCCCGCAGACGGGCGACGTGGTGAAGATCTCGAGCCTCGGCGAGTCCTGGTACGCCGCGACGTACGACGGCGCCCGGCGGATTATCGGGTAACCGCTAGAGCTCTTAGAGGTCGAATCAGAATGATGCTCGTCGGCTGGTCGTGATGGGCGAGTGCGAGGCAAGGACGCAGGGAGCGCTCGTAGCTGAAGCTACGGGCGCGACCGAGGACGCCGCATCGCGCCGCCCAGCGCGGCCAGCCGGCACAGACGTCATTCTGATTCGACCTCTTAGCGTATGTAAGGAGATTCGAGGAGCCGGCCGCGGCTGCACGCGGTCGTGGCGACGTTGACGCGGACGCCGTTGACGAGGAGCGCTGTGCCGCTGGGGCAGGTGGTCTCCGAGCCGACGGGGACGTCGTTGTACGCGACGAGGAGGTGCGCGGGCCGTCCGCGCGTGACGACGATGCGCCGGACAGGGGCCTGCAGCAGCGCGAGGCCGCCGTGCACAACGCGTGTCCGGAGCTTCCGGCCCTTCGAGCCGAGGATCTCGAGGCGCGGATACCCCGATACGGTGCACGGCGCGGTCTTTGCGCCGACCTGCAGGTGGACGACGAACGTGCCTGCGCCCGCGTCGACGAACGTCGTCCGGTAGTGGAGCACAGACGGCGCGCATGCCGGCGTCGCGAGCACCGCTGCGGCCGCGAGCGCCGCGATCACGGCCGCGTGTCCGCTGAGCGCGCTTCGCGATGGAGCGAGAGCGCGAGGACGACGGCGACCGCGAGCGGCAGGAACCACCACGCCGCTACTCCACCTGCGGCGAGCGCCGCGGTGGCGCCGATCGCCATGATCACGCCGAGTGCGGCGCGCCAGTCGTCGCCGACGATGAAGTTCCACCAGAAGCGGCCGAACGCACGCACGCGGCTCATGCGATCGCCGCCGAGAGCCGCCGCCGGCGCAGGGTCGCGACGGCGCTGACCGAGAGGGCGACGACGAAGGCGAGCACGACCGGCAGCGACGCGTCGTTGCCCGGCCAGTGCGCGCCGGCGCCCTCTGCGGACCAGAAGATCCCGAACGTCGTCAGCATCACACCGACCGCGAACTTCATCGTGTTCTCGGGCACGCGTGCCAGCGGCGCCCGTACGAACACGCCGACGAGCACCACGAGCACGAGCGCGCCGCCTGCGCCGACTGCAGCCAGTCCGACGTTCCCCTGTGTGCTTCCGAACGTGATCACGATGAACGCCACCTCGAGCCCCTCGAGCAGCACGCCCTTGAACGCGAGCGTGAAGCCGTACCAGTCGAGCCCTGCGCGAAGCTCACTCTGCGCGGTGCGCGCCTCCGCAAGCTCCTCCGCGAAGATCGTCTCCTCGTCGTGCAGCGCCTTGTAGCCGCTTGCGCGCAGGATCGCCTTGCGCAGCCACTGGAGGCCGAAGGCGAGCAGCAGCGCGCCGACGACGAGCCGCAGCGCCGACAGCGGCACGAGCGTCAACGCCGGCCCGAGCGCGGCGACGATCACGGCGAGCGCGACGGTCGCGGCCGCGAGCCCGGTGAGGGCCGACCGCCAGCCTCGCGTGATGCCTGCCGCCAGCACGATCGTCAGCGCCTCGACGAACTCGACGGCGCTGGCGAGGAATGCGGACGCGACGAGGAACCCAGCGGTCACGAGGTGTAGAGGCGCTCGATCTCGTCGGCGAAGTGGTCGTGCACGACGCGCCGGCGGAGCTTGAGCGTCGGCGTGAGCTCGCCGCTCTCCTGCGTGAAGTCGTGCGGCAGGATCGCGAAGCGCTTGATCTGCTCGACGCGCACGCGGTCGCGGTTGACCTCGTCGACAAGCTCCTGGACGAGCTGCTGCGGGTCGCCGCCGGAGGCGTTGACCTCGTCCCAGTCGAGCGTGATCAGCGCGGTGACGAACGGCCGGCGGTCGCCGATGACGACCGCCTGCGAGACGAAACGCGAGCCCTTGAGCGCGTTCTCGAGGTTCTGCGGTGCGATGTTCTTGCCGCCCGCGGTGATGATCAGGTCCTTCTTGCGATCGGTGATCTTCACGAAGCCGTCGGCGTCGATCTCGCCCACGTCGCCCGTGCGGAACCAGCCGTCCTCGGTGAAGGCGGCGGCGGTCGCTTCGGGATCCTTGAAGTACCCGGTGAAGACCGTCTCACTGCGCATCAGGATCTCGCCGTCGGTGTCGAGCTTGATCTCGCAGCCCTCGACCGCGCGCCCGACGGTGCCGAAGCGGAAGTCCTCGGGGTCGTTCACGGTGGCGGAGCTCGACGTCTCGGTCAGGCCGTAGCCCTCGATCACGAGCATCCCGAGCGAATGGAAGAACTCGAGCACGTCGAGCCCGAGCGGCGCCGCGCCCGAGACGCCGACCCTCAGCCTCCCGCCCAGGCGCTTCTTCACCTTCGAGAAGACGAGCCGCTCGGCGACGCGCTCCTCGAGCCGCAGCACCGCGGGCACGCGCTTGCCCTTGCGCCGGAGGCGGCTCGCGCGGCTGCCGACGCCGATCGCCCAGCGGCCGACCGCGCGCCTCGCGCCCCCGGCGCGGTCGATCTCGCCGAGCACGTTCGCGTGGATCTTCTCGTAGACGCGCGGTACCGCCGGCAGGATCGTCGGCTGCACGGTCGCGATCGCCTCCGGCACGCGGGCCGCCTCGGCGCAGAACGCGAGCGTCGAGCCGTTATAGGCAGCCGCCTGGTGCGCGAGCCGCCCGAAGCTGTGCGCGAGCGGCAGGAAGAGCAGGACGACGTCCCCCTCCTCCTCGAGGTGGTTCTGGACGCGGATCGCGGCGGTGACGAGGTTTCGGTGCGTGAGCATGCAGCCCTTCGGTGGGCCGGTTGTGCCCGACGTGTAGATGAGCGTGCCGAGATCGTCCTCCTCGATCTCGGTCGCCGCCGCCTCGAGTGCGCCGGGCCGCTCGGCGCGATGCGCTCGCCCCTCGTCCTCGAGCGCCGGCAGCTCGTCGAAGCAGACGATCTCGCGCAGGGCCGGAAGCGCGTCGCGCACCGATGCGAGCTTCTCCCGCTGCTCCTCGTCCTCGGCGAACGCGAGCACGGTCTCCGAGTGCTCGAGGATGTACGCGCATTCCTTGGCCGAGTTCGTGGGATAGAGCCCGACGACGACGGCGCCGACCGACATCGCCGCCCAGTCGAGCATTACCCACTCGAGCCGCGTGCGGGAGAGCACGGCGATCGCGTCGCCCCGCTGCACGCCGCGGGCCAGCAGCGCGTGCGCGAGCGCGTCGACCCGCTCGCCCGCTTCCTGCCACGTCACCGGGCGCCAGGCGCCGGCCTGCTCCTCGAGGTAGGCCGGCCGTTCGAACCCCCGCGAGAGCGCGTACCGCCACAGGGCAGGCGCCGTGCGCCGGCCGAGAGTCGTCTCCGGGGGCGGGGCTGACGCGGTGACCACGCCCGTCATCGTATGCACGAAGGGAACCCGGGAGGGAGGGCGAACACGCCTGGTCCCTCTAGGATTCCGGGACAACCATGCGCACGATCTGGAACGGCTCAATCAGCTTCGGCCTCGTCAACATCCCGATCGGGCTGGCTCTGGCCACCCAGCGAAACGACGTGGCCTTCCGCACGCTCCACCGTGAGTGCGGGACGCCGATCAAGCAGAAGCGGTGGTGCCCGTTCCACGAGCGCGAGGTGGAGGCGGAGGAGCTCGTGAAGGGGTGGGAGGTCGCCAAGGGCGAGTTCGTCGTCGTCGAGGAGTCCGACCTCGAGTCGGTCGCGCTCCAGCGCTCCCAGTCGATCGACATCCTCCGCTTCGTCAAGCTCCAGGACGTCGACCCGGTCTTCTTCGACCGCACGTACTACCTCTCGCCTGCGACGGCGGAGGCGGCGCGCCGCCCGTACGTGCTCCTGCTCCGGGCGATGGAGGAATCCGGCACGGCCGCGGTCGGCAAGTTCGTGCTCTGGGGCAAGGAGAACCTCTGCCTGATCAGGCCGCAGGGCGACTCGCTCGCGCTCGAGACGCTCTTCTTCGCCGACGACGTTCGCTCGAAGGCGGAGATCGAGGAGGCGGTCGAGGCGACCGAGGTGCGCGAGGCGGAGCTCGAGCTCGCCGGTCAGGTGATCCAGAGTCTCGTCGGCGACTGGAGCGCCGAGGACTTCGAGAATGAGTACCGGCGCGACGTCCGCGCGATGCTCGAGGCGAAGCTCGCCGGCGAGGCGATCGCGCGGCCGGAGCCGATGCCGGAGACGCCTGTCGTCGACCTGATGGAGGCGCTGCGCCGCAGCGTCGCGGAGGTGCAGGACCGGCGCGGCGCCGGCAAGAAGCCGTCCAAGAACGAGAACGCGAAGACCGCCTCGTCGGGCTCTCGCCCGCGGCGGGCGCCGGCGCGCAAGAGCGCCTGACCACCTCGCGATGTCCTTTGCGCGTCGCTTGGGGACGCGGTGGAGACCGTCGACCTGGACTGGCCTGAAGGCCGGAGGCTAGTGGACGCGGCCACAAGTACGGTTGTGCGTCTGGCGGCCCGCAAACGCGGCGCATGTCGTCGTCCTCGGTCGGTCGCATACCTACGGGTATGCGGCCTCCCTGCGTCCTAGGCCTGCTTGGTTTGCGAACCGCCAGACGCGAACGAACTTGTGGCCGCGTCCACTAGCGCGGCCGCAGGCGCGTTAGCCGAAGGCGAAGCTCGCGGGCGGGGATGGCGCAGCCACCACCGCCCGCGCAACACGACCCTCCGCCTGCGTCAGATACGAGCGAGCCGGCTCCGCCGGCTCGCGCTCTGCGGAGCACAACCTCAACCCTCGCGAGGCGCTACGCGCCTTGCGAGGTGCTTCCGAGCGCCTGGAGCTGCACCTGGAAGAGGTACTTGTCGATCTTGCCGTTGTAGATCGGCACCCCTTCCTGCATGCAGACCCGGATCACCTCCTGCCGATCGATGCCCAGTTCCTTCGACAACTCTTCGGGCGTGAGGTGATTCGCCATCCGCTCCTGCTCCTTCCTCGGGTACGAAAAAGCCCGCCGGCGCCGAGCGCTCAGACGGGCTTGTGCTGACCCTCGCTTGTCGATCCGACGGGCGTCACACGGCCCGTCCCGCTGAAACATCCATCGCGTGAAGAATATGCCCAGATGGTGACGGACGCCACCCCCGACCTGCCCGGGTTCGCCGAGCGCGAGATCCGCCACCGCTCGGCCCGGATCCGCTACCTCGTGGCGGGCACGGGGCCGCCGGTGGCGCTCGTGCACGGGCTGGACGGCACGGCGGGCGGCTGGCGGCTGGTCGCGCCTGCACTCGCCCGGGAGTACCGCGTGCTCGTGCCCGAGCTGCCCGGCCACGGCGGCTCGAGCCCCCTGCCGGCGGCGCCGACGCTCGACCCCTACGCCGACGCGGTGCTGGCGGTGCTCGAGGCGGAGGACGCCCTGCCCGCCGCCTGGGTGGGCCACTCGCTCGGCGGCGTCGTCGGCCTGCGGGCCGCCGTGAGGCGGCCGGAGGCGGTGAGCGGGATCGTCCTCGCGGCCGCAGCCGGGATCTCGTCGGCCACCCGGTCGGGCCGGCGGGTCGTGGCTTTGATCGGGCATGCGCAGCCGGGGAAGCTCGTCGCGCCGCACCGGCGCCGCCTCGCCCGCTCGCGCGTGGGACGGACGCTCGCCTTCGGCTGGTGGGGCGCGGCCGACCCCGCCGGCCTGGAGCCGGAGGTGGCCGAGGCCTTCCTCGCCGGCCCGGCCGACCACACCGACACCCGCTCGGCCGGCAGGGCGCTCGTCGACGGCGACCCGCGCGCCGAGCTCGGCAGCGTCCGCTGCCCATGCCTCTGCCTCTGGGGCGCGAACGACAACTGGGTGCCGCTCGCGGACGGGATGGAGTACGCCCGGCGGCTGCGGGCGCCGCTCCGCTCAATTGCCGGCTGCGGCCACCTGCTGATCGGCGAGCGTCCCGACGCCGTGCTCGGCGCCGTGCGCGAGTTCCTCGGCTCACTCTAGAAGGGGTTTTCCGGCAAGCCCTCCTATGAGGCGGCCGCCGCCTCGAAGGGAATCACCTCCGCGGCTTCCTCACGGTCGGGGCCGCTGAGGAAGTCCACCCGGCGCGCGACGACCTCGACCGCGTCGCGGCGCCGGCCCTCCTGCTCCCACGTGCGGCTCTTGAGGCGCCCGTCGACGCCGACGCGCCGCCCCTTGCCGAGATACTCGGCGCACAGCTCCGCCTGGCGGTCCCACGCAGAGACCCAGACGAAGTCCGCGCCGCCGTCGCCGCGGCCCACCGCGAGCAGGAAGCTCGCGACTTTCCTGTCGCTGCCCACCTCGCGCACCTCCACCTCCGTCGCGAGGTTGCCGATCAAGCTCACGCTGTTCATGCGCACCTCCGTCGTCGTTGCCGCGAAGGTAGAGGGGAAGCCGTCACGAAAGGTTCTCGACTTTTCGGCGAATTTCCGGGTTTTGACAGCTAAACTCGGAGATGGCGTGGGTATCTTCACCTCGATGACGGGCTTCGGCGGCCGCGACATGGCCGTCGATCTCGGCACGGCCAACACGCTCGTCTACGTCCGGGGGCGCGGGATCGTCCTCTCCGAGCCGTCCGTGGTCGCGATCGACCAGCGCTCCGGCGAGGTGCACGCCGTCGGAGTCGAGGCGAAGCGCATGCTCGGTCGCACACCGGGCACGATCCAGGCGATCAGACCGCTCAAGGACGGCGTCATCGCCGACTTCGACGTGACCGAGCAGATGCTGCGTCACTTCATCCAGAAGGTGCACCAGCACCGCTTCGCGCATCCGCGGGTCGTCGTCTGCGTCCCGTCCGGCGTCACCGGCGTCGAGAAGCGCGCCGTCGAGGAGGCGACCCTCTCCGCGGGCGCGCGCCAGGCGTACCTGATCGAGGAGCCGATGGCCGCCGCGATCGGCGCCGGGCTCCCGGTCGCCGAGCCGACGGGGAACATGATCGTCGACATCGGCGGCGGCACGAGCGAAGTCGCCGTGATCAGCCTCGGCGGCATCGTCGTCTCGCAGTCGTTGCGCGTCGGCGGCGACGAGATGGACGAGGCGATCATCAACCACATCAAGCGCGACTACAAGCTGCTGATCGGCCAGCAGACGGCCGAGGAGATCAAGCTCGAGATCGGCTCCGCCTGGGATCTGAAGGAGGAGCTGCAGGCCGAGGTGCGCGGGCGCGACATGCTCACCGGCCTGCCGAAGACGGTGATTCTCACCTCCGAGGAGATCCGCCGCGCGCTGGACGAGCCGGTCACGCAGATCATCGACGCGATCAAGTCCACGCTCGACAAGACGCCGCCCGAGCTTGCCGCGGACATCATGGACCGCGGTATCGTGCTCGCCGGCGGCGGCTCGCTTCTGAACGGTCTGGACGAGCGGCTGCGCCACGAGACGCAGATGCCGGTTCACCTCGCCGAGAGCCCGTTGACCTGTGTCGCCGTTGGCTCGGGGCGGAGCCTCGAGGAGTTCGAGGCCATCCACCGCTCGAACAAGGCGCGCCACCGCTCCCGAAACGGCCGTAGGTACTAGCCGCGCAAAATGCTGCGCATTTTGCGCGGCGGAGATGTTGTGCTCCGCAGAGCGCGCGGCGGCAAAGCCGCCACGCTCTTGTCTGATGTGAGCTGAGGGTTCGGCAGCGCGCGCGGTGGTGGCTGCGCCATCCCCGCACGCGTGGATTCGGCCTCTGCGAACGCTCCGCGTTCGCTCCGGCCTCAGACGGGCTCGAGGGTTGAGGCGCTCGAACCCCGCTCACCCAACAGCCGGAGGCTAACGCGGGCGCAGCCGCGTTAGCCGAAGGCGCATCCACGCGGGCGGGGAGGCTTCAGCCCCGCCGCCCGCGCCCCCGGAACCCTTCGCCGGCGCCAGAGAAGAGGCCGGCGGCTTTGCCGACGGCCGCTCGGCGGAGCCCAACCCAAGAAGGGGCCGCGCGGCCAGGTC
>JBEKEH010000071.1:0-21237 GCA_050013935.1 Gaiellaceae bacterium
GGCAATACCCGAAGCCGGTGGCCTAACCCGCAAGGGAGGGAGCCGTCGAAGGTAGGGTCGATGATTGGGGTGAAGTCGTAACAAGGTAGCCGTAGCGGAAGCTGCGGCTGGATCACCTCCTTTCTAGGGAATCCGGAATTTCATTCCGGTAGGCGCTGAACCCGTGGATGGTCTGTTGCATATCCGTCCGGCTATTCAGCTCGCCTAGAACTATGTCGACCTCGACCGACACGTACGCTGTTGAGTTTTGAGAGACCGGCCCTCGGGTCGGCGCTTCTCAGTGGGGCGGGCTCGAGCTCGCGCGCACCTTGAAAACTCCATAGCGACATCTATACCGGTGTTCTTCTGATCAAGAGAACAAGGGCACACGGTGGATGCCTTGGCACCGAGAGCCGATGAAGGACGTGGGCGGCTGCGATAAGCCCGGGGGAGGAGCTGACCATCCTTTGATCCCGGGATTTCCGAATGAGGAAACTCACGCGTGGTAATGCGCGCGTACCCGCACCTGAATACATAGGGTGCGAGGAGGCAAGCTGGGGAACTGAAACATCTAAGTACCCAGAGGAAAGGAAAGAAACCTCGACTCCCTGAGTAGTGGCGAGCGAAAGGGGATCAGCCCAAACTCGCACAACGTGATAGGCGGCGGCCGTTGTTGTGCGGGGGTTGTAGGGCTCGTCTTGATCCGTCTGCCGGCGGGTCGGGAAGTTACAAAGTCGTGCGTTAGCCGAAGTGGATGGAAAGCCACGCCACAGTAGGTAACGGCCCTGTAGGCGAAAACGCACGGCCTTCCTGGACGAGTACCTGAGTACGGCCGGGCACGGGAAACCCGGTCGGAATCTGCGGGGACCACCCCGTAAGGCTAAGTACTCCTCGGTGACCGATAGTGAACTAGTACCGTGAGGGAAAGGTGAAAAGTACCCCGGAAGGGGAGTGAAATAGTACCTGAAACCGTGTGCTTACAAGCGGTCGGAGCGGAGCAATCCGTGACGGCGTGCCTTTTGCATAATGAGCCAGCGAGTTAGTCTTCCACGGCGAGGTTAAGGAAACGGAGCCGTAGCGAAAGCGAGTCTGAATAGGGCGCTTTAGTCGTGGGAGCTAGACCCGAAACTGAGTGATCTACCCATGGCCAGGTTGAAGCGGGGGTAAGACCCCGTGGAGGACCGAACCCACGTCGGTTGAAAACGGCGGGGATGAGCTGTGGGTCGGAGTGAAAGGCTAATCAAACTCAGAGATATCTGGTTCTCCCCGAAATATATTTAGGTATAGCGTCGCGTGTTCAATAACGGTTGTAGAGCACTGTTTGGCCTAGGGGGCCTACCAGCTTACCGAAGTCAGGCAAACTCCGAATGCCGTTATTCCAGAGCGCGGCAGTCAGAGTGCGGGGGATAAGCTTCGTGCTCAAAAGGGAAACAGCCCAGACCGTCGGCTAAGGTCCCTAATTCCATGCTAAGTGGGAAACGATGTCCGATTGCACAGACAACCAGGATGTTGGCTCAGAAGCAGCCACCATTCAAAGAGTGCGTAACAGCTCACTGGTCAAGTGGTCGGGCGCGGACAATGTAACGGGGCTCAAGCATGGAACCGAAGCCACGGACTTCACGCTTGCGTGGAGTGGTAGGGGAGCGTTCCCAGGGCGGAGAAGCGGCGGCGTAAGCTTGCCGTGGAGCGCTGGGAAGTGAGAATGCTGGCATGAGTAACGAAAGGCGAGTGAGAAACTCGCCCGCCGAATGCCCAAGGGTTCCTGAGTAAAGCTAATCTACTCAGGGTTAGTCGGGACCTAAGCCGAGGCCGAAAGGCGTAGGCGATGGACAACAGGTTGATATTCCTGTACCACGTCCCAACCGCTATCACCGATGGGGGGACGGGGTAGGCTAGGGCAACCCAGGCGTTGGTTGACCTGGGGCAACCGCGTAGGGCGGCTGGTAGGAAAATCCGCCGGCCATCAAGCCTGAGACGGGACGCCGAGGCCCCTCGGGGCCGAAGTGCTTGAAGCCATGCCTCCGAGAAAAGCCTCTAGGGAGGTTGGACGTGCCCGTACCAAAACCGACACAGGTGGGCAGGTAGAGAATACCAAGGCGATCGGAAGAACCCTCGTTAAGGAACTCGGCAAAATGGTCCCGTAACTTCGGGAGAAGGGACGCCCCGGTAGAGTGAAGCCCTTACGGGCTGAGCTCGAGGGGGCCGCAGTGAAACGGCCCAAGCGACTGTTTACCAAAAACACAGGTCTCTGCGAAGTCGTAAGACGACGTATAGGGGCTGACGCCTGCCCGGTGCCGGAAGGTCACGAGGAGAGGTTAGCTTTCGGGCGAAGCCTTGAATCCAAGCCCCGGTAAACGGCGGCCGTAACTATAACGGTTAAGACGGAGTAATTCGCTCTCCGAAATGGCTGTTACAAAATCCGACTAATTGCTGGAACACCCGAGTATCCCGCGCTACTCACTGGGACGTCCGACCGGACGTTTACAGTAGTGACAACGTGACGGGTGCGGGCAATCAGCAGGAAAGGCTCTCGCGCGACGAGAGTGCCAAGTGGTTCCTTGCGGGCTTCATCGAGGGCGAAGGATCGCTCGCGGTGAGCATCAAGAAGCATCCAAGCCGATTCGGCTTCATCGCTAGTCCAGAGTTCTTTCTGTACCAGCATGAAAGCGGCCGGCCGCTTCTCGAGCTCGCCCGGGAGATCTTCGAGTCCGGCTCGATCACACCCAAGCCCGGGAATCCCCGGGTCCTAGTGTTTCGAGTCGCGTCTCGGCGAGTCCTCCTCGAACGCGTCATCCCGTACTTCGAGCGGTACATCGTGCCGTTCACGTGCAAGGGAGCGATGTTCGAGGGTTTCCGCGAGATCGTCCTCGCGATGAATCGCAAGGAGCACTTGACTCCGGACGGCCTGGTTCGCGTCATCGAGCGTGCGTACTCGATGAACCCGAACAGCAAGGGCCGCGAGCGTTTACGGACGCTTCCGGAGCTGCGCGAGAGAATCCTCAGAGGCCATACGTCGGACATTCCGCCGGCACGCGGATAAAGAGATGGTCCAGTCCCTATGGCGACATAGGGGGCAACTGCCTAAGGTAGCGAAATTCCTTGTCGGGTAAGTGAATTGCCCGGTGCGGAAGCAATTTCGTACGATAACCGGCTAATAACGGGGAAGCCCTCCTCGTATGCGGCGCGTCAAGGACGCCGTGAAGCGAGAGGGTAATCCCGTGGGAAGTCGGCTCTTCGGAGCTTGACCCCGTAACGACTGATCGTCCATGTCTCAAATGGACGTGAGATCGCATTCCGTCCGCCTTTGGCGCGACAATCTGCGAGTGCGATCAGACGCCGGCCCTTTGGTAAGTCGCGAGTTCCTCTCGGCGTACATCTCCGGTTACGCCGACGGCGAAGGCTGCTTCACCGTTTCAATCGCACCGCGGGCGACGCTCGCAGTGGGGTGGGAGGTGAGGCCCAGCTTCTCCGTCAGCCAGAACGGGGATCGCGCCGAGGTGCTCCACGCGTTGCAGGCCTATTTCGGGTGCGGAAGCATCCGACCGGACCGCAGTGACAAGACGCTCAAGTGGGAGACGCGCAAGCTCGACGAACTGGTCGAGCGGATCGTCCCGCACTTCGTTCGTTACCCGCTTCTGTCCGCGAAACGGCTCGACTTCGAGCGATTTGCGTTCGTCTGCCGGCTCATGGCCGACGGCGAGCATCGGAGGAGAGCCGGCCTGATCCAAATCGTCTCGATCGTGCGGGAGATGAATCCCGGCGGCAGGAGGCGGTACGACGCCGACGAGCTCCTCGCGACGCTGTTCAAAGGTGAAGGGATAGTCTGCGCCTCCGGAGACGGAGGGGAAACGCGAAGTTCCGACCTGCACGAATGGCGTAACGACTTGGGCGCTGTCTCAACGAGGGATCCGGTGAAATTGTAGTTTCGGTGAAGATGCCGAATACCCGTGGCTGGACGGAAAGACCCCGTGAACCTTTACTACAGCTTGACGTTGGAGTTTGGGATACGTTGTCCAGGATAGGTGGGAGACTTTGAAGCGGGGACGCCAGTCCTCGTGGAGTCACCCTTGGGATACCACCCTTCGTGTTCTGGGCCTCTAACCCGCTGCCGTTATCCGGGGCGGGAACAGCGTCAGGTGGGTAGTTTGACTGGGGCGGTCGCCTCCTAAAATGTAACGGAGGCGCGCAAAGGTTCCCTCAGTACGGTTGGAAATCGTACGTAGAGTGCAAAGGCATAAGGGAGCTTGACTGCGAGACGGACAGGTCGAGCAGGCGCGAAAGCGGGCCTTAGTGATCCGGCGGTAACTAGTGGACGTGCCGTCGCTCAACGGATAAAAGGTACTCCGGGGATAACAGGCTTATCCTTCCCAAGAGTCCACATCGACGGAAGGGTTTGGCACCTCGATGTCGGCTCGTCGCATCCTGGGGCTGGAGCAGGTCCCAAGGGTTGGGCTGTTCGCCCATTAAAGCGGTACGCGAGCTGGGTTCAGAACGTCGTGAGACAGTTCGGTCCCTATCCGCCATGGGCGCTGGAGCTTTGAGAGGAGTCGTCTCTAGTACGAGAGGACCGAGACGAACAGACCTCTGGTGTATCAGTCGTCGTGCCAACGGCGTTGCTGATTAGCCACGTCTGGATGGGATAACCGCTGAAAGCATCTAAGCGGGAAGCCCACCTCGAGATGAGAGCTCCCATCCCCTCGAGGGAGTAAGGGCCGTGGAAGACCACCACGTCGATAGGCGGGACGTGTAAGCACAGCAATGTGTTCAGCGCACCCGTACTAATTGCCCGAGGTCTTGATTTGAACATCGGACAGAGTCGCTATGGAGTTTTGAGGGTGCAGCGCTCCGCGCCGCCCTTGACAGTTCGGCGGTCATACCGGCGGGGAAACACCTCTTCCCATTCCGAACAGAGAAGTTAAGCCCGCCAGGGCCGATGGTACTCGGAGGGCAACCTCCCGGGAGAGTAGGTCGCCGCCGATTTCTTACGAAGAGAAGGGCCGCTCAGCGGCCCTTCTCTTCGTGCTCTACCGCAGATCCGCGAGCGCCGCCCGCACCCGTGGCCACCAGTCGAAGCCGCCGATGACGATGAGGTTCCCGTGGCGGACGACGAAGCCCGACTCGGTCGTCGATCCTTTCCGGACGCTGCGGCTGCGCTTGCGATCCGCGTAGCCTGGGACAAGCCGCTGGAGGAGGCGCGCCCACGAGCTCGAGTCGAAGACGAACACTTGCTCGCCGGTCAAGGTCTTCGAGTCGAACGCGCCGAGGACGGCCAGCAGATGGCCTTGAAGGCGATGCTCCTCGCGCGCCGGTAGGGGTGGCCAGTAGTCGGGCTGGGGCCGGAGATTCGGGTCGGGCACCGTCTTGACCTGGAACGGCACGCCGTGCCGTGCGAACGCCCGCTCCACCGCCGCGACGCTCGTGGCCTTCGCGCTCCCGCACGCGGCAGCCGCGAACCCGAGGAAGACGACGGGCAGAAGCGCGGCGAGCGTCCGCACGCCGCGAATCTACACCGGGAGCGTGAGGCTCTCGAGGTCGCGCGGGTAGTACGTCAGCCACTCGACTCCGTCGTCGGTGACGGCGATCGTGTCCGAGTGGCGGAACCCGCCGACGCCGGGGGCGTAGAGGCCCGGCTCGACGGTGAAGACCATCCCCGGCCGGATCTCCGTTTCGTCGCCGCGGTCGAGGAACGGCCCCTCGTGGTAGCGGAGGCCGATCGCGTGGCCGACGTGGTGGCGCCAGTTCTCCCAGAGACCGTGCTCTTGCGGCCGATCTGGCCGCGATAGCCTGCGACGGCACCGGAGTACCAGAGGCTCTGCCCGCGGTAGATCGGGCCGATGGCGTCGAGCATCGCGTAGGTTGCCTCGTTCGAGGCGCGGTTCTCGACTTCCGTTTCCGACACGCCCGGGTGCGTGTAGCGCTGCAGCAGCGTGTGCGCGAGGTTGCCCCACTTGCAGCTCTCGCGCAGGAGCGCGAGCTCCGCCGTGCTCTTGATCGCCATCTGGTTCTCGACCGCGTCGGCGATGCGCGTCACGGCGGCACCCGCCAGCTCGCTGAGCGCCGGACCGCGGTAGCCGAACATCCACGGGTACCCGTCGTCGTCGGCGCCGATCGCGCCGCGGACGCTGAGCGCTTCGAGCAGCTCGAGCAGCGCATGCAGCGGATGCCGGTCGCCCGGGTACTCGTCGTAGTGCGCGACCTCCTGCACGGCTGCGTTCGCGCGCGCGTGCTCGACCTCGAGCCGCGGGACGAGCATGCCGCCGCGCCCGTCGGCCGCGAGGGCGAACGCGATCGGCCGCTCGGTGGGAATGAACGCGAAGCCGGTGTAGTAGGAAACGTGGTGCGTGTCGAACAGGACTGCGCCGGCGAGGCCGCGCTCGGCGAGGCGCTCGCCGAGCGCCGTGCGGCGCGCCTCGTACTCCTCGAGCCGGATCGCGAGCGTCATGCGGCCTCGTTCCCGAGCCTGTCGCGCCAGCTGGGGTCGAGGTCGCGCAGCCGGCGGACGCGCTGCGCGACCGGTGGATGCGTCACGAACAGCGCTGCGAGCCCCTCCTCCAGGAACGGGTTGAACGTATAGAGCGGCTCGGTCGCCGGGCTGGCCTGGAAGTCGACGAGCTCGGCCGCCTGCTCGAGCCGGATCAGCGCGTCCGCGAGGCCGTGCGGCGAGCCGCACAGCTCGGAGGCGGTGCGGTCCGCCTCGAACTCCCGCTTCGGCGAGAGCAGCACGTGGACGCACGCGGCGGCGACGGGGCCGAGGACGAACAGGAGCGCCCGCTGCAGCCAGCCGCCGACCCGGCTCAGCTCGATGAGCGAGGCGGCGAGTACGACGACCGCCGTCTGGATCGCGACGTCGCGGTGCCGAACGTGCGCCAGCTCGTGCGCGAGCACGCCCTCCAGCTCGGCGGGAGTGCACGCCGAGACGCAGCCGGCGCTGACGGCGAGCGCGGAGCTGCGCGGGCCGCGGCCGGTTGCGAGCGCGCGGGGCAGCCCGTCCGGAATCAGGTACAGCCGGGGCTTCGCAACGCCCGCGATCGCGGCGAGCCTCTCGACGTTCGAGTGGAGCAGCGGCGCCTCGCCGACCGGCAGCTCGCGCGCGCCGACCATGCCGAGCACCACCCGGTCGAAGTACCCGTACGCGCCGCCGGCGAGTAGCAGCGCGCAGAAGCCGAAGATCGAGAGCAGCCGGACGCCGCCCAGCTCCCAGCCGACGAGCGCGAACACGCCGGCAACCCCGATCAGCAGCAGCCAGGCCTTGAGGACGTTGCGGGCCGCAATGAGGGCGCGCACTGCGCGCTAGGGCTCGTCCGACTCGCCGCGTCCGTCGTCGTCGAGCAGCCCTCGCGGCGGCCAGTCCTCGTTCTGCGGCGCGTCGCAGCGGCTCGAGCAGTGGAGCGACGCGATGTTCTGGAGGGGAACGAGGATGTGCCCGTTCAGCTCGATGTGCGCGACTTCGTCCACGTAGCAGTAGGCGGTGAGCACGCCCTCCTGGTACTCGCCGCCAAAGAGGGCGACCTCGACCTGCTCGCCCTTGTATTTGCTGGTGTAGTCCTCCACCGGCAGGATTAGTCTACCGGCCGGAACAAGCCGCCCTCATGGGCCACGGCCCACACGGCGCAGTTGTCCAGGACCGGCAGTGCCAGGCCTAGGACCGCCGCCTGCACCCGTCTCAGCGAGCCCCCGTGCGTGACCACGACGACCCGCCCGGCGGGGTGCTGCTCGGTGATCGAGCGGATGGCGCGGAGGGTCCGCTCCCGGTGCGCCTCGGTCGTCTCTCCCTCGAACTCGACCTGCTCGCGCTCGGTGGGCGTCAACCCCTCCCAGGTGCCCCAATCCTTCTCGCGCAGATCGGCGTCGTCGACGACGGGGAGCCCGAGGCGGGCGCCGACGATCTCGGCCGTCTCCCGGGCACGCGCCAGATCGCTTGCGTAGACGGCGTCGATCTCGTCGCCGGCGAGCCGCTCGGCAAGTGCCCGCGCCTGCTCGCGGCCGCGCGCGTTGAGCGGCCGGTCGGAGTGCCCCTGCAGCCGGCCTTCCGCGTTCCAGTCCGTCTCGCCGTGACGCACGAGGAGGAGGATGGTCACAGGCGGCTAGGGTAACCGGCACATGGAGCTCGGCCTGCAAGACAGCGTCTGCCTCGTCACCGGCTCGACCGGCGGCATCGGCCTCGAGACCGCGCGCCTGCTCGCCGGCGAAGGGGCTCGAGTGGTGACGACGGGGCGCGGCGCGGACGGGCCGGGTGTCGGCGAGGCGCTCCACGTCGCGGCCGACCTCGCGCGGGCCGGTGAGCCGGAGCGGCTCGTGCGCGAGGTGGAGGAGGGGCTCGGCCGCGTCGACTGCCTCGTGAACAACGTCGGCGTCGCGTATCAGCGCTCCTTCGAGGAGGTCACGGACGAGCAGTGGGAGGAGCTCTGGCAGCTGAACGTGATGAGCTACGTCCGTGCGATCCGCGCGGTGCTGCCCGGGATGCGCTCGCGAGGCGGCGGTGTGATCGTCAACGTGTCGTCGACTGCTGCGAAGCGGCCGTCGACGTCGATGCCGGACTACTCGGTGACGAAAGCCGCAGTGCTGTCGCTCTCACGCCTTGTCGCGGACGTGTATGCGAAGGACGGCATCCGCTGCAACGCGGTGACGCCCGGCCCGATCGCGACCCAGGCCTGGCTCGCCCCGGGCGGCCTCGCGGACCAGCAGGGAGCTCGCACCGGCAAGTCGCGCGAGGAGGTGCTCGCCGCCGTCGGCGCGGGCCGGCCGCTCGGCCGGCTCGGCGAGGCGGAGGAGATCGCGGCGGTCATCGCCTTCCTCTGCTCGGCGCGTTCGAGCTACGTCACGGGGGCGGCCTGGAGTGCGGACGGCGGCACGGTCCAGATCATCCTCTGACGGCCGCTGCGCCCGTGCGCGCGGGCCGGCACAAAGCCGCGAAGGACACGTGACGAGCCGTGAAATAGGATCGAAAGTAGGCGGGTAGGAGGGAGGGGTCGGGTCCCGGGTTACACGCGCGTACCGGGACCGGAGCGGCCACTGCGGCCACTGTGCGACCGCCGCTCCAGCGACTACGCTGGCTCCGATGCCGGAGCTTGCCGGTCGAGTTGCCGATGCCTTCGAGAGGCTCGTGCGCGAGCACGAGGAAGGCTGGCTGTCGCCGCTCGCCGTTCGCTCGTACGAGAGCCGCGGCCGCAATCTCCCGGAAGAGGAGTGCCGTCTGCGCACGCCGTTCCAACGCGACCGCGACCGGATCGTGCACGCGAAGGCGTTCCGCCGTCTGCGCCACAAGACCCAGGTGTTCGTCGACCCCGAGGGTGACCATTTCCGCACCCGCCTCACGCACACGCTCGAGACGACCGGGATCGCCCGCGGCGTCGGCCGCGCGCTGCGGCTGAACGAGGATCTCGTCGAGGCGATCGGTCTCGGTCACGACCTCGGGCATCCGCCGTTCGGCCACGCGGGCGAGCAGGCGCTCGACGAGCTGCTGCGCGAGCGCGGCGGCCGCGGCTTTCGCCACAACGAGCACTCGCTGCGGGTCGTCGAGCGGCTCGAGCGTGACGGTCGCGGGCTGAACCTCACCTGGGAGGTGCGCGACGGGATCCTCAAGCACACCGGGGCCGACGAGCCCGAGACGCTCGAGGGAAAGATCGTGCGCATCGTCGACCGGGTCGCCTACATCAACCACGACATCGACGACGCGATCCGAGCCGGGATCCTCGACCCTGCCGACCTGCCGCCGGAGGAGCTCGCGCTGCTGGGCGCGACCGGCTCGCGCCGGATCGACACGCTCGTGCACGACCTCGTCGAGACGTCCGCGCAGGCCAGGGACATCGTGCAGAGCGACGAGATCGGCGGGGCGATGCTCTCGCTGCGCACGTTCATGTTCGATCACGTCTACCTCGGCCCGCAGGCGGCCGAGGAACACGCACGCATCCGTACGACGGTTCGGCGCATCTTCGAGTACCTCGTTGACGACCGCGGCGACGACCTCGAACACGCGACCGACTACCTCGCCGGCATGACCGACCGCTTCGCGCTGGCCTTCGCCGCCGAGCTGGACTGACGTGGCGCGCATCAAGGACAGCTCGGTGGAGGCGGTGAAAGCGGCGGCAGACATCGTCGCAGTCGTCGAGGACCGAACGAGGCTGCGTAAGGTCGGGGGCCGCTATTCAGGGCGGTGTCCCTTCCACGAGGAACGCACGCCTAGTTTCTCGGTGAACGCCGTCGACAAGCTCTACTACTGCTTCGGCTGCCAGGCGAAAGGCGACGTCATCACGTTCGTACGCGAGACCGAAGGGCTCGACTTTACGGGCGCGGTCGAGTGGCTCGGTCAACGCTTCAACGTCCCGATCGAGTACGACGAGTCGACGCCTGCCGCCGACGCGGCGCGCGAGCGACGGGAGCGGCTGTACAAGCTGCTCGAACAGGCTGCGAGCTTCTACGAGCGCTATCTCTGGGACGCCGATGCCGCAGAGTTTGCGCGCGAGTACCTCGAATCCCGCAATCTGGGAGTCGAGGCTGCTCGGCTCTTCCGTCTTGGGTTTGCGCCCGGCGGCCAAACGCTCGCGGACAAGGCCCGCGCCGCCGGCTTCTCCGACTCTGAGTTGCGAGCTGCCGGGATGCTCACACCGCGGGGGCGCGACTACTTCGCCCGGCGTCTCATGTTCCCTCTGGCCGATGCGAGGGGGCGAGTCATCGGCTTCCAGGCGCGAAAGCTCTTTGAAGACGATCCCCTGCGAGGGAAGTACGTGAACTCGCCCGAGGGCGAGCTGTTTCACAAGTCGGCGGTGCTCTACGGGCTGCACCTCGCGCGCCAGACGATGGCAAAGGACGATCGGGCGGTGATCGTGGAGGGGAATACCGACGTCATCGCGCTCCGGCAGGCTGGGATGTCGGGCGTCGTGGCGTCCATGGGCACCGCGCTGACCGAGGCTCAGCTGAAAGAGGTCGGGAGGCTCACCCGGAGTGTCTTCCTGTGTTTCGACGCGGACGCTGCCGGTGAGGAGGCGACGCTTCGGGGCATGCAGCTTGCCGCCTCCCGTGGTCTCGAGGTGTGGGTTGTGGCGCTGGATCCCGGTACCGACCCCGCGGACGATCCCGGGGCCTTCGCGGCACGGCTCGCGAGCGCTGAGAAGTACCCGCTGTATCGAGTCAGGGTGGAAATCGACCGCGCGCTGCCGGACCGGCAGGCTGCTCACCAGCGCGTGCGGCAAGTCCTCGACCCGCTGCCCGACGGACCGGATCGGCACGATGCGTGGCAGTACGCGAACGATCGGCTCGGCATGACCGTCCAGCTTCAAGCGAGTGTGAGTGCCAGCGCCGGCGTTCTGACTGGATCGGCATCGGCGCGAGTGCTGACGGCATCCGACCGGCTCGAACGCGATGCGCTCGCCGCGTGCGTGGCCCATCCCGAGCTCGTGCCGATTCTGCGAGAGCTGGGTGCAGGCCACTTCGACAGCGACGAGCACCGTGCCTTGTGCGAGGCGCTGGTCGGCGAGCGGCCAGAGGACGATGAGATCATCGGTGTGAAGGCCGAGCTCGACGCCAGGGCAAGCGCGAGCGGGATCGACGTTGACACCGGCGAGCAGCTGCTTCTCCGGCTGCGTGAGCGGCAACTCCGTCGTGAGATGGAGACCGTTGACGGGAAGAGGCTCGTGGAGCTGCAACAGGCCCTGCTCAAGATCAGAACCGCGATCCGAGAGTTCGCCTGATCCCGCAATGCGCCTCGCTACAATGGCGCCCGCCGATCCCCGGTAGCTCAATTGGCAGAGCATCCGGCTGTTAACCGGAGGGTTGTTGGTTCGAGTCCAACCCGGGGAGCTGAAAGAAGCCTGAACGGGAGATGCGTGATCATTGACCGCCGCTTCCGCGGGCCGCAGAGCTCGGGGAACGGCGGCTACACCTGCGGGCGCATCGCCGCGTTCGTGGCTGCCGGGACGGTCGAAGTCACGCTGCGGCTGCCGCCGCTAGACACGCCGCTGCGCGTCGAGCGCGACGGCGTCGGCGTGCGCGTGCTCGACGGCGACGCTCTCGTCGCCGAGGCCCGTCCGGCGGAGCTCGAGCTGGCACTGCCCGAGCCGGTGCCCTTTGCGGAGGCGGAGCGGCTGGCCGCCGCGCGCGCCGACGACCCCGGCCACCCGTTTCCAGGCTGCTTCACGTGCGGCCCCGGCCGCGAGGAGGGCGACGGCCTCCGCCTGCGGCCGTCCCCGACCGGGGACGGCCGCGTGGTCGCCCCCTGGCGTCCCTCCGAGCGGCTGGCCGGCCGCGGGCCGCTGCCCCGCGAGCTGGTCTGGGCCTCGCTCGACTGTCCGGGCGCGTACGCCCTCGACCTCGAGGGGGCGCGCGGGCTCAGCGTCCTCGGCCGCCTGACGGCCCGGATCGAGGGCGTTCCGTCTGCGGGAGACGAATGCGTCGTCGTGGCCTGGCCGCTCGGCGGCGAAGGCCGGCGCCTCTTCGCCGGTACCGTCCTCTTCCAGGACGGCCGCCCGCTGGCCTTCGCCCCGGCCGTCTGGTTTGCGGTGGGTGACGAGGCGCGCGACCCCTTCGCCGATGCCGATACCCTCCCGCGGGTGAACGACAGGTGAACGCGCGCTTCAACGACCTCCGGCGCCGACTTGGGGAGATCCACGACGTGGAGAAGGCCGCAGGCTTGCTGGCGTGGGACGAGGAGACGAAGATGCCGCCGACCGGCGCGGACGCGCGCGCGGAGCAGCGCGCCACCCTGAACCGGATCGCGCACGAGCTCCAGGTCGCTCCCGAGCTCGGCGCGCTGCTCGAGGAGTTGCGGCCGTTCGAGCAGGAGCACGACTACGGATCGTTCGAGGCCAGCCTGATCCGCGTCGCGCGCCGCGATTTCGAGAAGGCGTCTCGCGTCTCCCCCGACCTGCGCGCGGAGCTGACCCGCGCCGGCTCACTCGGCTACCGCGCCTGGCTGCACGCGCGCGAGCGTGAGGACTACGAGATCATGCTCCCGCATCTCGAGCGCAACCTCGAGCTCCGCCGCGAGTACATCCGCTGCTTCGAGCCTCACGGCGATCCATACGACGTCCTGCTCGACGACTACGAGCCGGGCGTGACGACCACGGAGGTCGAGACGATCTTCGACCAGCTGAAGACCGCGCTGCTGCCGATGATGCGCGCCGTCGGCGACGCTGCCCCTGTCGACGATTCCTGCCTGCGCGGTCGCTTCGCGCGCGACGCGCAGCGCCGCTTCTCGCTCGAGGTCCTCCAGCGCTGGGGGATGGACCGGGCGTCGTGGCGGCTCGACCGTACCGTGCACCCGTTCGCGATGTCGATGTCGTCAGCGGACATTCGCCTGACGACGAACTTCGACGAGGATGGCCTGCACGGGATCCTCTCGTGCCTGCACGAGTTCGGTCACGGCGTCTACGAACGTCAAGTCGACCCGGAGTTCGACCGCACGCCGCTCGGGCACGGCGTCTCCGCCGCGCTTCACGAGTCGCAGAGCCGCATGTGGGAGAACCTCGTCGGTCGCGCTCTCTCGACCTGGAAGTTCTTCTATCCGAGGCTCCAGCAGGCGTTCCCCGAGCAGTTCGCCGACGTCTCCGTGGAGCAGTTCCATCGCGCCCTCAACAAGGTGCAGCCGTCGCTGCGTCGCGTCGACGCCGACGAGGTGACCTACTGCCTGCACATCATCCTGCGCTTCGAGCTCGAGCGAGAGGTGCTGTACGGCAACGTTTCGCTCCGCGACCTGCCGGAGGCGTTCGACGCGAAGATGGAGGAGTATCTCGGCCTCCAGCCGCCCGACGCCTCTCGCGGCGTCCTCCAGGATGTGCACTGGTCGGACATGAGCTTCGGCTATTTCCCGACGTATGCGCTCGGGAACGTCGTCTCCGTGCAGCTCTGGCAGCGGGCAATTGCCGACCTCGGCGACCTCGACGAGCAGTTCGAGCGGGGCGACTTCGTTCCGTTGCGGGAGTGGATGCGCGAGCACGTGCACCGGCACGGCCGTGCGCTCACGCCGCAGGAGCTCCTCCAGCAGGCGGTCGGGGGCGGCCTGGATCCCGCACCTTATCTCGGCTACCTGAAGCGAAAGCTCGAGGAGTTGTTCGGCGCCGCGGTCGCCTGACCGGAGCCCGCTGCCCTCCGGCGTAAGGCAGCACCCGCGTGTCGCTCGCAGGATGCGCCGCCGGCGGCCGACGGCGTGTTCGCCGCGGCGGAGCTCAGGCCGGCGGGCTCAGGGCCCGCCGCAGCCGCAGATGCGCTCGCCGAGCGCCCGGCGCTCGAAGGGGAGGCCGCAGCGGGCGCACGTGGGCGGGAGGAGGCGCGCCTTGACGAGCAGGGCCCGCATCAGGGTCGCCCAGAGAAGGACGTAGCCGAAGAGGAACGGACCGCTCATTTCCCGGTCTTATCGGCCGGGAGGGCCGATCGGATTAGTTCCGGTTGGCCGGGCAGGCGCTAAGATCGGGCTGTGAGCTGGCTGTACATCGCCTTGCTCGCGCTGGCGCTCGCGGTGGTGGTCGGAGCGGAGTGGCCGCGGTTCGGCGCACGCATCGGTCACGACGCGCGCCGGCGGCGCGAGCGGGAGAAGCGGAAGGCGTCGCTTCGAGTGGTCCCGACCGAAGCCGACGACTTCGCCGCCAGCGTCGAGCGCGACCTCGCCCAGTTGCCCACGATCGAAGAGACGGACCGCCGCTAGACCCTCAGGAGGGCTTGGCCTCCTAGCGCCGGACGACGAAGGTCGTGTGGAGGGTGCGCGTGTTCGGCAGGATCGGGCCGATGTCCTCCATGTTCTTCGTCTCCTCATAGTCCGCGACCGTGACGCTGAGCTTGTGCGTCCCAGGCTGCAGCGCGACGCCCTGGACGGTGACGATGCCGGCCGAGTACGAGGCTGCCACGTGCCGCGCGTCGGCCACGGCATAGATCGAGGCGGGATCGACGCCCGACCCGGCGTCGCGCACCGCCAGTCGCAGCGTGCCGCTGCGGCGGACGCTGGGCGTCAGCAGCTTCACCGTCGGCGGCGTCGTGTCGTTCACCCAGAGGCGGAACGAGAATCGTCCCGGCTTGCCGCCCGCCGGCGTGTCGAACACGAGGTCGTATGCGCCCGGATCGGGGAGCACGGCACCGACTGCAGGCTCGGCTACGCCGAAGCTCGCGTACGGGTTGATGTCCACCGGCAGGCCCGTGTAGCCGACGAGCCGGTTCTCGTCACCGGCGACGACGAGCCGTGGGGTGACGCGCACGCCCGCGCCGCGTGAGAGAACGACCGCGCCGAAGTTTGCGATCGGCTCGGTCACCTCGAAGCGAAACACCTGCTCCGGCCCGGAGAGGTTGAGCGCGATCGCCGTCCCGAGCCCTCCCTCCGGGTACCGGTACGTGGAGACGAGCGACGGCTTGCCGGCGGTGTCCCCCTGGTAGACGCCGGGCCCGTTGAGCGTCGTGAACGGCTCGGTTCCGAGTTTCGGCGCCTCGACGCGGAACCAGTACGGGACGCGGCGAACGTCGGAGCCGCGCGTGAGCAGGACGAAGCCGGTCGCCTCGCCTTCCGCCGCGTCGGCGGCGACCGTGAGCGTGAGGCCCACGGTCGAGCCCGGAGTGACGGTGGTCGAGGTCGGACCGAGCGTTGCGCCGGCCGGCGACTCCTGGGGCCCGATCGACACCGTCCACGGGTCCGGCCCGCCGCCCGCATCGCTCACCGCGAGTTGCTGAGTGATCGTGACGCCGCGTTTGACGAGACCGAACGAGAGCCCCGCGGGGTCGGTGAAGATCAGCGGGCTGTCCGCGCGCGGCAGGTCGATCCGCCCGCCACCCTCCCGGATCGCCGACACCTCCGTCGTGGTTCTCACGATGTGTACCGGATCCCCGGTCGACTCGAGCGCCGACTTGATCTGCTCGACCGTCCAGGACGGATGGCGCTCCTTGAGCAGCGCGGCTGCGCCGGCGACGTGCGGCGTCGCCATGCTCGTGCCGCTCCAGTCGTGGGCCGACCACTGGTCGTGCGGTAGCGAGGAGAGGATGTCGACGCCGGGTGCGGTGACATCCGGCTTCATCTGCAGTGAGACCGGCGTCGGCCCGCTGGAGGAGAAATCGGCGATCTCGTCCGCCGGGCCCGTGTCGCCTTCGGTCGAGGCGGCAACCGTGATCGCCTTCGGAGCCGTACCCGGAGAGCCCACGGAACCTCGCCCCGCGTCGGTGTTGTCGTTGCCCGCCGCGATCACGGGTACGACGCCGGCATCGGCTGCGTCGTCGATCGCCTGGACGACAACGTCGCGCGTCGGGTCGATCTCCGGCTCGCCGAGCGAGAGGTTGATCACGTCCATGCCGTCCTTCACGGCCTGCTCGATGCCGGCGGCGATCTCGGGCGAGTTGCCGTCGAGGCCGAACTGCTGCGTGGGGATCGTCAGCACCTTGTAGTTCCCGAGATAGGCGTTCGGCGCGATCCCGGAGACCTGGACGTGGTTCCCCTGCACGGTCGCGATCGTGCCGTGGTCGCCGGCCGCGATCCCGGCGACGTTGGTCGCGTGGTCGGAGTACTGCGGGTCGAACGGCGTGTTTGCGTACTTCCAGGTGGGTGTCGCGGGAGCAAAGGCGCGCGCGACGATCACCTTCGGCGTCGTGTACGCGGTGTTGCCCAGGGGGAAGCCGGCGGGATAGCTGAAGCCGCTGGGGTTGAAGAAGAGGTGCGTCTGGTCGAGGCCGTCGTCGATGATCCCGATCTTGATGCCGTTGCCGGCAGTGGCAAGCGTGGGTCCCCACACCGTCGGGGCGCCGATCAGCTGCGGCGTGCGATCGAGCAGCGCGTGGTAGGTGACGGTCGGCCAGACCGTGACGCCCTTGACCGCGCGGAGGCGGGCGAGCTGCGTGCGCGGCACCACCACGGCCACGCCGTTGAGCACGACGCCGTAGTGCCAGCGCACCCGCGCCTGCGGGATCGCGCGCTGGACGCGCGCCTGGAGAGCGCGCTGCGCGGAGGCGAGCATGCACAGGTACGAGACGCTGGCGGGCGCGCGCAGGTTCAGGCGGTGGTGCACCGTCGCCGCCGCCGCGAGGCTACGGTCGTGGAGAATTGCCTCCGACAGCGGCGGCTGCGGCAGCGTGACGACGACCTCGACGAGACCCGCGCCCGGGTCCCCCGCGGCCCCGGTCCGCGCCGTGGCCCCGCCCGCAACAAGGAGCGTCGGCGATAGCAGGATGGCGAGGACGAGAGCGAAGCGAGGCAGGCGGGACATGGTACGTGTGTGTGCGAGCACCGGTTTCACGCGGCTACACTCTCCCTCCGCGCGGATGTGGCGGAATTGGTAGACGCGCACGGTTCAGGTCCGTGTGGGGGCAACCCCGTGGAGGTTCAAGTCCTCTCATCCGCATAGGCCCGAGCGTTCTTAGAAAGCTCACAGCCGGCTCTCATCCCCGTCTCAGCGGTGGCCGCCATGCTCCCGGCATGAATCGACGCGAAGGAGCCGACGTGAGCAGCGCGAACGTGACCCACATGTATCGGAAGCTCTCCGACCCGCAGGGCGAGGTCGACGACGAGATTCGCCACATTCGCGACCTCGTCTTCGTCCGCAACCTGCTCGCGGCGCGCGGGGCGAGCTACGCGGAGCTACGGGACTGCGACGCCGTGATCGACGGCGTGCGCCGGCAGCTCGCGGAGTCCGCGAAGCGCGCATCGGCCCGCTACGCGACGGCCGCCTAGCCGGGTCAGCGGACGAGATCGACCTCGGCGTCCGGGTAGAGCACCCGCCAGACGCGGAGGTAGATGTCGAGCTCTGCGCGATCCGTCTCGTCGTCGGCCTCGTCCAGCTCGACGTGGTCGGGCCCGCTCACGATCGGCCGCTGGCCAAGGCTGCGCAGGAACGAGGCCAGACGGTCGGTGTAGGCCGGATCGCGGAGGGTGAGTTTCATTCGGTGGAGGATCTTTGTGAAGCGATCCTCGCGCGCGGGCGCACCCCTCTACACCCCCCAATATAGGGAGGGTGGCTCCCCCAAAAGAGGGATTTCGCTCCGGCCGCTACGTGCCGAGAGCGGCGAGCACGTCGTCGGCGTGCGTCGCAGGCGTGACGTTGTGGAAGACCTTCTTGACGGTGCCGTCCGCGTCGATGACGAAGGTGGAGCGACTGACGCCCATGTATGTGCGGCCCAGGTAGTTCTTCTCGCCCCAGACGCCGTACTGCTCCGCAACCGCGTGGTCGGTGTCGGCGAGCAGCGTGAATGGGAGCTCGTACTTCTTCCGGAACTTCACGTGCGAACGCTCGTCGTCGGGCGAGACGCCGAGCACGACCGCACCGGCGCGCTCGAACTCGGCGTAGGCGTCGCGGATCCCACAGGCCTGCGTCGTGCAGCCGGGCGTGTCGTCCTTGGGGTAGAAGTACAGGACGACCGGGTGGCCGCGCAGGGACGAGAGCCGCACCGTCTCGCCGGCGTCGCTCGTCAGTTCGAAGTCAGGGGCGTTGTGGCCTTCTTCGATCACGTCTCATCCTCTCGGTAGGGTGGCGCCTCGATGGTAACGGCGCACCATGCGGTCGCATTCCTGGTGCTCGCCGCGACGTGGGGAGCGGCGCTCCTCGCGGGATTGGCGTACTACCGCCGGCGCGAGCCGCGTGGAATCGTCACGCACCTGCTTGCGTTGACGCAGACACTCCTCGTCGCGCAGGTCGGGCTCGGACTGTTGCTGCTCTCGGAGCATCGCCGTGCACCCCAGCGGCTGCACTATCTCTACGGCTCGCTCGCGCTCCTGGCGGCACTCTCGCCCTGGCTCTACGCGCCGGCCGACCGGCGGGCTCGGCTCGCCTGGTTCGCAGGGGCTACCCTTCTGGCAGGAGCGCTCGCCGTGCGGGCGTACATGACCGGTTGAGAGCCTTCTTCTCCCGCCTGAACCCGACTCTGCGCGGGTTCCTCATCCTCGCCGCGATCGCAGGGATCATCGTCGTGCTCCAGCTCGAGACGGCGCTCGCCGCGATCGTCGTGCTCGCGCGGATCGCGTTCCTGCTCGCGATCGCGTTCTTCGTCTTCCTCATGTGGCGGGAACGGCGGGCCGAGATCGGGATGTGGTCGACGCGCGCCCGGGTCGTCTTCTACGGCGCCGCGCTCCTCGCGGTCGCCGACCTCGGCGTGGACTGGTACGGCGGCGCGCACGGGCTCCAGGTGCTCGCGTTCGTCGGCGTGCTCGTCCTCGCCGGCGTCGCCATGTGGCGCACCTGGCGCGACCAGCACACCTACGGCTAGAGCTCGGCGCGCACCGACGCGCCGTCGAGGGCGTCGAGGGCCGCCCGCACCGGCACGTGCTGGCCGACGAAGATCGGCGTGTCGCGCTCGGTGTAGCGCGACGCCTCGCTCTCGCGCAGCGTGAGCATCAGGTGCATGAAGTCCGCCGGCTCGTCGCACTCGAACGCGGTCATGAACTCCTGGTCGTCGATCCCGAACGAGTAGGTGGTGTGGTTGTGGATCGTCTCGAACTCGTGCCCCACCCGCATGTGCTCGTCCATTGCCCGCTGGCGGTCGGACTCCGGTAGCGCGTACCAGGGGCGCACCTTCACGAAGGGGTAGACGACGAGGTAGGGCGAGCCCTTCGGGACGATCTTGCGGGCTTTTCGCGCGCTTGTGTACTGGGAGGCCTTCGTCGTTGCCAGGTACGAGTAGGGCGTCTCGAGCCAGCCCGCGAGCGGCGTCCCGTTCAGCGCGGCGCCGAGCTCGCCGAGCTCCTCGTACCGCTGCGAGATCTTCCAGAAGAAGAAATCCGTCTCGGGGCGGATGCCTGTCGTCGTGTAGCAGCGAAGCGCGTCGAAGCGGTCGGCGAACTCCTCGATCACGTCGGCGAACGCGTCCTTGCCCGCCTGGCGCTCCTCGACCGGCAGCCGCCGCCAGGCCGGATCGACCCG
This sequence comes from Gaiellaceae bacterium, assembly GCA_050013935.1. GTDB lineage: Bacteria > Actinomycetota > Thermoleophilia > Gaiellales > Gaiellaceae > Palsa-739. The sequence continues at coordinate 19,791 of JBEKEH010000071.1, forward strand.
GTAGAAGGTGTAGGCGACGTACTGGCCGCTCATCCGCCCAATGCTAGCGGGCACCGGTGGAGGCCTCGGCTACGGTAGCCCTGCCGTGCCGAGCCGCATCCAAGAGCAGCTCACCGCACTGCCGACGAAGCCGGGCATCTACCTCTTCCGCGACGCCGACGGAGAGGTGCTCTACATCGGCAAGGCGAAGTCGCTGCGCCCACGAGTCCGTTCGTACTTCCAGAAGACCGGCGACGGGCGGGCGCAGATCCGGCTGCTGCCCGAGCGCGTGACCGACATCGAGGTGATCGTCACCGGGAGCGAGGTCGAGGCGCTCCACCTCGAGCAGAACCTGGTCAAGCGGCACCGGCCGCCGTTCAACGTGCGGCTGCGCGATGACAAGTCGTTCCCCTACATCGCGGTCACGGTCGAGGACGAGTATCCGCGGGTGATGTTCACGAGAGAGAGACACCGGCCCGGCGTCTGGTACTTCGGCCCCTACGCGAACGCGAAGAAGGTGCGCGAGACGCTCGACGTGCTCAACCGGGTCTTCCCGTACCGGCCGTGCGAGGGGCCGAAGCCGGGGCGACACTCGGGCATTCCGTGTCTCGACTACCACATCGACCGTTGCCTGGCGCCGTGCGTCGGCTACGTGTCGCAGGAGGAGTACCGCGCGATCATCGACGCGGTGATCGAGTTCCTCGCGGGGAACGTGAAGCCCATCCAGCGCGAGCTCGAGCAGAAGATGCAGGCTGCGGCGCGCGAGGAGCGTTTCGAGGACGCGGCGCGCTACCGGAACCGGCTGTTCGCGGTGCAGCATCTCGTCGAGCGGCAGGCTGTCGAGCGGCGATCAGTCGGCACAGCCGACGTGATCGGGTTCGCGGCCGAAGGTGATCGCGCCGTCGTGCAGATCTTCCCGCTCCGCGGCGGGAAGATGGTCGACCGGCACTCGTTCCACCTCGAGAACGTCGGGGGCCAGGATGTGACGACGGTGCTGGAGTCGTTCTGCCTCGAGTACTACGGCAGCGCGCCGAGCGTGCCGCGGCTGATCGTCGTTCCACGCGACGCAGGCGACCTCTCGGCGCTGGGGGAGTTCCTGTCCGACCGTCGCGGCTCGCGTGTCGAGGTGCGCGCCGCCGAACGCGGTGAGAAGCGGCGGCTGCAAGAGCTCGCGGACGAGAACGCGCGACATGCGCTCGCCAACGACCAGGCGCAGGTGGAGCAGCGGCGCGCACGCCGCTACGAGGCGCTCGAGGAGCTGCGTGAGGCCCTGAACCTCGAGTCGCTGCCGATCCGGATCGAGTGCTATGACATCTCGCATGCGATGGGACAGGACCCCGTCGGGTCGATGGTCGTCTTCCAGGACGCTGTGCCGAGGAAGGCGGACTACCGGAAGTTCGGGATCAAGACCGCGGGAGCGGACCCCGACGACTTCGCCGCGATGGCCGAGGTCGTCTCCCGCCGCTTT
>JBEKEH010000072.1:0-15690 GCA_050013935.1 Gaiellaceae bacterium
TCCGAACATGAACACCTGCCCTGCCGGGATGAGCAGGAGCGCAAGCATTTCGAAGAAGTTCGAGATTCCGTTCGAGTTCTCGAACGGGACGGCCGAGTTCGAGTTGTAGTAGCCGCCGCCGTTCGTCCCGAGCTGCTTGATCGAGATCTGCGAGGCCGCCGGGCCGCGCGCGATCGTCTGGTGCGCGCCCTGCAGCGTCGTCGCGGTGGCGTGGCTGTGGAACGTCTGCACGACGCCCTGCGAGACGAGGAGCACGCCGAGGATGACGGCGAGGGGCAGCAGGACATAGACGAGCGAGCGGTAGAGGTCACGCCAGAAGTTGCCGATCTCGTTGCGCGAGCGGCGCGCGATTCCGCGCACGACTGCTGCGAGCACGGCCATGCCGACAGCAGCGGAGACGAAGTTCTGCACCGCGAGCCCGGCCATCTGGCTCAGGTACGACATCGTGTACTCGCCGCCGTAGTACTGCCAGTTCGTGTTCGTGATGAAGCTCGCCGTCGTGTTCAGCGCGATGTGCGCCGGAACGGCAGGCAGATGGTCCGGGTTCAGGAACAGATGTCCCTGGAGCCGGAGCATGCCGTAGAGGAAGAGCGAAAAGATCGCGCTGAAGATCAGCGTGACCTTGCCGTAGCTCTTCCAGTCCTGCTCCCGGGCGCCGTCGACGCGGAGCGTGCGGAAGAAGCCGCGCTCGATCGCGCCGAGCCAGCGCAGCCGGCCGCGCCGGGCGAAGTCGTCGTCGTTGTAGACCCGCGCCATGTAGATGCCCAGCGGGTAGCCGAGCGCGATGAGGACTACGACGTAGACGAGGATCTGGCCGATTCCCTGTGCGCTCATCAGTGCCCCTTCAGTGGATGTTGGCGAGCTTCTGGGGCGCGAGCACCAAGCGATGCAAGGACGCAGGGAGCGTTCGTAGCTTCAGCTACGGGCGCGACCGAGGACGCGGCAGCGCGCCGCGTGATCGCGTTCCAGAAGCCGGAGGACATTCGCTGAAGGGGCACTAGAAGCGCTCCCCACGAAACAGGGCGTAGAGGAGATAGACGAACACCGCGAGCGACACGGCCAGACCGAAGGCGTCGGCGGCCGACATCAGATCCGGTCCAGCACGTAGAGCATCGCGAACGCGCATGCGAAGCACGCGAGTCCGATCGCGATCGCGGCAAGGTCGTACATCAGCGACGCACCTCCAGGCGGTCGAGGATCGCGCCGAGCTCGGCGCCGATGTTGCGCGGCTGCCCGTCGAAGAACGGCCGCGCATAGAGAACGCTGTCGGGCTCTGTGAGCAGGCGCCGCACAGCGAGGATTCCGGCCGCGGACACCGGTCGCCCGACGTCGTCGAGGCTGTCCGCAAGTGCGATCAGCTCGGCGCGGTGCGGCCGCAGCGCGCCCCGGTTGAGCGGCGAGGCGCCGGGCAAGCGCCCGGCCGCGAGCTCGGGAACGATGCTCCGGACGGAGCGGCCGAGCAGCCTGCGCTCGCGCCACGACGTCAGCTCCTTGATCCGCCAGCCGTACCGCGAGGCGCGATTCTCGTAGCCCCGCGCGATCCAGGCGTCGGCCGCAGCGCAGGCCCGGCGGCGCTCCTCCCAGCGCTGCGCCGCCAGCACGAGCCCGAGGAGCGCCAGAGACACCGGCGCCACGAGGAGCGTGTCGCCGGCAAGACCGCCTGCTACGCCGAGCCCGAGGACGGCCAGCGCTGCGGCGAGGCACGCCGCCGCCGGCACCCACGGCGCCGAGGGCGCGGTGTGTCGCCGTGGGGCCAGGCGGACGAGCTGCGCGAAGTCCATGCCCGCGAAGCTAGGGCGGCGCCGGTCAACGCCTGCTGAAAGCGGCGGCGGCCGCCCTAAAAGTTGCCTAAACGGGCGGAGACGAGGGATCGACGAGCCGGTAGCCGGCGCCCGGCTCCGTCAGGAGGTATCGCGGGCTCGACGGATCGGGCTCGATCTTGCGCCGCAGGTGCGAGACGTAGACGTGAAGGTAATGCGCCTCGACCTGGTACGCCGGGCCCCAGACCTCGCGCAGCAGCGTCCGGTGGGTGAGCAGCTTGCCGCGATTCTGGGCGAGCACGCGCAGCAGGTCGAACTCGTGCGGGCTCAGCTTCACCCGCTTGCCCTGCACCGTGACGACGCGCTCCGCGACGTCGATGCGCAGCTCGCCGATCTCGATCACCGGCTCCTGACCCGGAGAGCGTCGGCGCAGGACCGCGCGCAGCCGCGCGAGCAGCTCGTCGACGCTGAACGGCTTCGTGACGTAGTCGTCGGCGCCCGCGTCGAGCGCCGCGATCTTCTCCCGCTCCTCCCCCACCGCCGAGAGGACGATCACCGGCGCATCGCTCCAGGAGCGCAGCTCCCGGCAGACGTCCGTGCCGCTGCCGTCCGGCAGGACGAGGTCGAGGATCACCGCCTCGGGCGGGTGCGCCGCGGCGGCGGCGAGCGCCTGCTCGGCGGTCTCGGCGGAGTCGACAGTGTATCCCGCGCCGCGCAGGGTCGCGCGCAGCGCGCGCAGGATCTGCGGCTCGTCGTCGACGACGAGGATCCGCTGTCCGTTCACGCACGCAGCTCGGCGGGCACCTCGACGACCGGCAGCGCAAGCGCGAAGGTCGAGCCCTGGTCCGGCCGCGACTCCGCCCAGACCCGCCCGCCGTTCGCCGCCGCGAACCCTCTCGCGATCGCCAGCCCGAGGCCGGCGCCGGAGCGGGAGTCGCCGAGGCGGCGGTAGAACGGCTCGAAGACCCGCTCGAGCTCGTCGTCGCGGAGGCCGGGGCCCTGGTCGACCACGCGGACAATCGCCTCCTTGCGCGTCGCGGTGATGCGCACGAGCACGTGGGCATCCGCGGGCGAGAACTTCAGCGCGTTCTCGATCAGGTTCGCGAGCACCCGCTGGATCTGCGTCGCGTCGACGTTGACGAGCGGCCCCTCGCCGACAATCTCGACGCGCTGCCGGGCGTCGAGCGCGTCCACCGCCTGGTGTGCGAGGTCGTCGAGCGACCAGAGCTGCTGCTCGGGGGCGGCGCCGCCGGCCTCGAGTCGCGAGAGGTCGAGCAGGTCGCCGACGAGCCGGCTCAGCCGGCCCGAGTCGAGCTCGATCGTCTCGAGCAGTTCGGCCCGGTCCCCGTCGCTCAGCTGGAGGGTCGGGTTGCGCAACGCGCCGACCGCCGTCCGGATGCCGGTGAGCGGCGAGCGGAGGTCGTGCGAGACCGCCCGCAGCAGAGCTGTCTTGACGAGGTCGCTGCGCCGTAGGGTCTCCGCCTCGAGCGCCTCGCGCTCGAGGCGGTCGCGGTCGACGGCGACCGCGAGCAGCGCCGCCAGCGCAGGCAGGAAGCGGTGCCTGGCGGCGACGTGGGCGTCCCCGCCCTGCGGCGTGTACAGCGTTCCCACCGGGCGGTCGGCCGCCTCGAGCGGGTGCGGCACTCGCCCCGGCGGCGGCCGGTGGGCCGTCCCGAGCTCGATCTCGGCGGATTCGACGCCGAGGACGGCGGCCGCCCGCGTCGCAATCTCGTCGAGCTCCTCGTCGAGCTTGCGTCCGCCCAGCAGCTCCGTGGCGAGCTCCGCGAGCAGCGCCGACTCGTGCTCGCGCTGCTCGGCGGCGGCGGCGCGCCGCCGGGCCCGCGCCGCGAGCTCGCTGACGACGACGGCGGTTGCGAAGTAGACCGCGAGCGCGAACCAGTTCTCGCTGTCCGCGAGCGTGAACGTGTGGATCGGCGGCAGGTGGAACCAGTTGAACGCGAGCATGCTCGACACGGAGACGACGAGAGCGAGCGGCAGCCCGTAGACCACTGCGATCGGCAGCACGGCGAAGACGTAGAGCACCCCGAGGCTCAGCACGGGGACGTACGGCTTGAAGAGCTGGATCGCCGCCGTCACGACCGCGACGGCGGCCGCGCTCGCGAGGAGCGCGACACCGAGCCGGCGCGGATCCCGGTAGACGCTCACAGAAGGAACGCTACTCCGGTCACGACCATCGCACGCCGGACGGTAGAGCAGCGAAGCGCTCTACCGGGAGGCGGACCCCACGCGGCCGGGGAGGCCGAAGGCCCCACCGGCCGCGCCACGCTACGAGCAGCCCCGGCAGCCAAACGCCCTCGCGGGGGCGGAAACCGCGCTTTCCGCCCCCGCGACGTACCTCCCTCGACCCACGGCGCTAGCCGTGGATCGAAACCAAGAGGGGAATGATCAGGATCGCGACGATGTTCGCGATCTTGATCATCGGGTTGATCGCCGGGCCGGCGGTGTCCTTGTAGGGATCGCCGACGGTGTCGCCGGTGACGGCCGCCTGGTGGGCAGCGGAGCCCTTGCCACCGTAGAGGCCGTCCTCGATCAGCTTCTTCGCGTTGTCCCAGGCGCCGCCGCCGGAGGTCATCGAGATCGCGAGGAAGAGGCCGGTGACGATCGTGCCGATCAGCAGGCCGCCGAGCATCCGTGGATTGATGATCCCGACGATGATCGGGAACGCGATCGGCACGATCGCGGGCAGCAGCATCGAGCGGAGCGCCGAGCGCGTGACGATGTCGATCGCGCGCCCGTACTCCGGCCGCGAGGTGCCCTCCATGATCCCCGGGTTCTCGCGGAACTGGCGCCGCACCTCCTGCACGACCTCGCCGCCGACGCGGCCGACCGCCTGCATCGCGAGCGACGCGAACAGGAACGGCATCAGGCCGCCGAGGAACAGGCCGGCGATCACCCACGCGTTCGAGAGGTCGAACGTCAGCCCGGCGAGCGCCGAGCCGGGCTTCGCCTGCTGGTGAAGGCCGTTCGCGTACGAGCCGAAGAGGACGAGCGCGGCGAGCGCGGCGGAGCCGATCGCATAGCCCTTCGTCACCGCCTTCGTCGTGTTGCCGACCGCATCGAGCGGATCGGTGATCGCCCGCACCTCCGGCGGCAGGTCGGCCATCTCGGCGATGCCGCCGGCGTTATCGGTGACGGGGCCGTACGCGTCGAGCGCGACGATCAGGCCGGTCATCGAGAGCTGCGCCATCACCGCGACGCCGATCCCGAAGAGACCCGCGAGGTGGTTCGCGACCAGGATGCCGGTCGCGATCACGATCACCGGAGCGCCGGTCGCCTGCATGCCGACTGCGAGCCCTTCGATGACGTTCGTCGCGTGCCCCGTGAGCGAGGCGGCCGAGATCTTCTTGACCGGGTTCCAGCGCGTGCCCGTGTAGTACTCGGTGATCCCGACGAGCAGGGCCGTCACGGCGAGCCCGATCAGGGCCGAGCCGTAGAGGTTGCCGAACGAGAACTTGCCGTGCTGGTCGAAGCCCATCGTGATCGGGATGAAGATCACCGCGGAGATGACCGTCGCCACGATCACGGCGCGATAGAGCGCGTTCATCACGTTGCCGCCGTCGCGCACGCGGGCGAACTGGGCGCCGATGATCGAGGAGATGATCGAAACGCCGCCGATCGCGAGCGGGTAGAGCCAGAGGCGCGTGCCCGTTGCAGCCGCCGCGCCCGTGACGCCGAGCAGCATCACGGCGACCGCGGTCACGGCGTACGTCTCGAACAGGTCCGCGGCCATCCCGGCGCAGTCGCCGACGTTGTCGCCGACGTTGTCCGCGATCACGGCCGGGTTGCGCGGGTCATCCTCGGGGATGCCCACCTCGATCTTGCCGACGAGGTCGGCGCCGACGTCCGCGGCCTTCGTGTAGATGCCGCCGCCGAGCCGCGCGAAGACCGAGATCAGCGAGCCGCCGAAGGCGAGCCCGATCAGGTCGTGGATCGCCGAGTTCGGCGTGTGGCCGAGCCAGCCCGTGAGCGCCCAGTAGTAGCCGGCGACGCCGAGCAGACCAAGGCCGACGACGAGCAGACCGGTGACGGAGCCGGCGCGGAAGGCGACGTTCAGGGCCGCGGGCAGCCCCGTACGGGCTGCCTCCGCCGTCCGCACGTTCGAGCGCACGGCGACGTTCATCCCGATGAAGCCCGCAGAAGCGGACAGGGTCGCGCCGATCAGGAAGCCGATCGCGGTCCCCCACCCGAGCCGGTGGTAGAGGCCGAGCGCGAGGAACGGCACGATCGCGACGATCGCGATCGTCGTGTACTGGCGGCGCAGGTACGCCGCGGCACCCTCCTGCACGGCGCGGGAGATCTCCTGCATGCGCTCCGTGCCGGCGGGCCGGCCGAGCAGCCAGGCCGTCAGCCCGAGGCCGTAGGCGACCGCTGCAGCGGCGCACAGGAGCGCGAAAAGCACTGCGTGATGCATGAACCAGCTCATAGGCGACGGGCTCCCCTTGTCACAAAGTCAGCGCCGGGACGACCCCGGCGCGCGCGTTTTGTATCAAATCGGGCGGCCGGAGGCCGTCACAAGGGACTAACGCATCCCGTGGCCGGGCAGCCGCTGCGGCGGCTTCACCGCGGACTTGGGCGGCGTTGCGAACTGGTCGCGACCGTGCGTCGCGGGGACGTCGGGGCGACCGCTCGGGTGGTTCTTCTTGCCACGACGCTTGGATGCCATGGCCCGAGCATACCCGTTGCGTCTACGGCGAGGGCTTCGCCGCGTCCGCGTAGGCAAGCTGGAGGTTGGCGACGACCTGCTGGACGTCCCGGCGCGCGCCCTCCTCGAGCAGCGGGGCGAGCGCCCTCAGCGCGTCGATCGCGAGCCGAGCCTGATCGAGATCCGCGACCTCGGGTGCGAGCTTCCCGAACGCGAGCGAGGCAAGCAGCGAGCACGTGTGCACGAGCAGGTCGGCGACCTTCGCCTTGCGGAGCTCGGCGACAAGCTCCTCGGCGCTCGCCATGCTGGGCTCAGCCTGCGACTCGCTCACCGGCGGCCACCTGCTCGGCAAAGATCTCCTCCATCGTTGCGCCCTCTTCGCGGCGAGCGATCTGGCGCTCGGCGGCGTTGCGCTCGGGAAGCGCGAGCCAGGAGGAGGCGCCGAGCTCGTCCGCGAGCGGCCGGACCCACTCGAGCAGCTGCTCGAGGCGCGCCCGCGCCGGGATCGGCTCGCCGCGCTCGAGGTCGATCAGCTCGCCGGACAGCCCGTGCCTGATCGCACGCCAGAGGTTCTCCTCCAGCAGGCGGTGCGGCCAGGACGGCAGCGGCTCCCCCTCGTCGAGCGCACGCGCGATGCGCGCGGTGAGCGAGTAGCAGAGCGCCGCGAGCGAGCGCGCCTCGTTGAGCTCGGGCTGTGCGTCGCAGATCCGGATCTCGACGGTCGGGAACGCGAGGTGCGGCCGCACGCTCCACCAGATCTGTGTGTGCTCGGTGATCGAGCCGGTCTGGTAGAGCAAGCGGACGTACGCCTCCCAGTCGTCCCAGCCCTCGAACCAATCGGGGATGCCGCAGCGCGGGAACATGCGCGTGAAGACCTGCGTGCGCGCCGAATGCAGGTACGTGAAGACGCCCTCGACGAAGGGCGAGCTCGCCGAGAGAGCCAGCAACTCCGGCAGGTAGTTGCGCAGTGCGCTGGTGACGCGCAGGGCGCGGTCGGGCCCGTTGATCCCGACGTGCACGTGCAGGCCGAAGGTGTTGTTGCGCCAGACGACGTAGCGCAGGGTCTCGTCGTTGCGGCGGTAGTGCGGCGTGTCGATGATCCGCTGCTCCTGCCACGGGCTCCACGGGTGCGTGCCGGTCGACGCGAGCGCGACGCCGAAGCCGTCCGCGAGCGCGCGGAGCTGCGCGCGCCGCTCGCCGAGCCGGTCGGCGGCGTCGGCGAACGTGTCGCAGCGGCCGGTGCGCACCTCGATCTCGGAGGCGATCAGCTCCCCGACGAGGTGCGATTCGAGCTCGGAGCCCTGCGCGCCCGCCTGCAGCTCCTCGAACCGGTTGACGAGGCCGAGCGTCGACGGGTCGATGAGCGCGAACTCCTCCTCCACGGCAAGCGTGAAGTCCGGCACCTCCTCGAATGCGGCGCGCGACGCCGCGAGCATCTCCTCGTAGCCGAGCTTCTGCTCGTCGCCCATGCGCGGAAGCCTAGCCCGCGGGGCTCGGATCAAACGAGACCCGGCTCGAGCAGCCGCTCGGCAACGCGGGCCCAGCCCCAGTTGCGCTCGACCGCGCGCCGGGCGGCGAGCCCGAGGGCGCGCCGCTCGTCGGCCGGCAGCGCGAGCAGCGCGGCCAGGCGCTCGCGGAGCATGGCGACGTCGCCGGTCGCGGACGCGACGAGTTGCGCGCGCTCCGGCGGGTACTCGCGCGCGATCCCGGCGGCGACCTCGGCGAGGCCGGAGTGCTCGGCGACGACGGGCGGTACGCCCGCCGCGGCCGCCTCGGCAGCGACCATCCCGAACGCCTCGGGGAAGATCGACGGCACGACTGCGACATCACAGAGCGGAAGCAGGTGTACGAGGTGCCGGTGCTCGAGCGGACCGGTGAAGAGCGTTCCCGGCGGCGCCTGCGCCTCGAGCTGCGTGCGGTAGTCGCCGAAGCCGACGATCACTGCGCGCGCGTCGAGCCCGCGCAGCGCCTCCAGCAGCACCTGCACGCCCTTGTTCTCGATCAGCTTGCCGAAGTAGACGACGGTCGGCTCGTCGCTCGCGAAGAAGGCGGCGAAGCGCGCGACGTTGCCTTCGTCCGGGTGCCGCTCATCGGCATTGCCCGGGTTCGGCGGGTCGCTCCGCGCCTCCGCGAGCAGGCCGGCGAGCGCCGCGGCACGCGACTCCGGCCGGAACTCCTCGACGTCCACGCCCGGCGGCACCTCGTGGACGCGGGCGACGTGGCCGACCACCTCTTCGAGCACGGCCCGGACATGCGCGGAGCCCACGAACACCGCATCCGCGCCGGCGAGTGACGCGGCTCCCCACCGCTCGAGCTCCGGCCGGCCGCGCATCGAGTACTCCAGCTCGGAGCCGTGCGCCTTGACCGCGTAGCGCGCGCCTGACGCGGCCGCGACCGGACCGCCGAGCAGGACGTGGTTCGCGAAGACGAGGTCGGCGGGCAGCAGCTCGCGCAGCGCGGCGGCGTTCGCCTCCACGTAGCGCTCGCGCTCACCTGGCGTGAAGTCCTGGAGCAGGCGGGCCTCGAGCCCTTCGTAGCGATCGAGCACGAAGACGGGCAGCAGCCCGCCGGGCAGCTCCGGCACGACGATCCGGGCCGAGCCGACGTCGTATCGCTCCGGATGGCGCTCCTGGCAGACGACGGTGACTTCGTGCCCGCCACGGCTCCACTCGCGCGCGAGCGAGCGCGTGTAGACGTTGGAGCCCGTACCCCCGAGCAGGTAGCCGTGCCAGAGGAGGATTCGCATGCGTCCGCAGCCTAGTGCTGCGGCCCGGTGGACGATCCGTCACGAAGGCGGCACGAAGCCGCGCGAAAGGACATCTGTCGCCGCTGCGCCGGCGCGGTTAGGCTGACGCCTGAGCAGGGGGGCGGGTCGGGACCCGAGGTTGGACGCGTGTACCTAGAAGGGCTGTGCCGCTCTAGGTGAGATGGAAGTAGAGCGCGTACAACAGCTCGACCGCCGGGTTGGAGGTGTGCACGGTCACGTCCGACGGGGTCTCGAGTAGAGCCTCGGAGTAGTTGAAGATGATCCGGACGCCGCTGCCGATCAGGTCGTTCGCTGCCTGCTGGGCAGCGCTCGCAGGCACAGCGAGCACGCCGACGATGATGTTCTTGTCACGCACGACCTCGGCGAGACGGGGGTAGTCGCTGACCGCCACGTGCCCGATCGGCCGTCCGATCTTCTCGGGGTCGGTGTCGAAGACGGCGGCGATGTTGATCCCGTGCTCGGCGAAGATCGCCGAGCTCGCGATCGCCTGGCCGAGGCGGCCGGCGCCGATCAGCGCGATGTTGTGCTGCCCCTGCGTGCGCAGGATCTTCCGGATCTCTCCGAGCAGCGAGTCGATGTTGTAGCCGACGCCGCGCTTCCCGAACTTGCCGAACGCCGAGAGGTCGCGCCGGATCTGCGTCGCGTTGATGTTCGTGTACTCGGCGATCTCCTGCGAGGAGATCCGAGTCTTCCCCATCTTCCTCGCCTGTGTCAGCACCTGGAGGTACCGGGACAGGCGAGCCGCGACGCCGACCGTTAGGCGATCCGCCACACGTCCTCCTATCGTCGAGCTTGTAACAGCCGCCGCCTTTCTAGCAGGCGGGACTAGGTGCCTGCTTGTGCAACCGCGCGCCGGAGGGCCTCGGGCTGCACGTGGTACGTGAACCGCCGGCGGCCGTCGATTTCCACGACCGGCAGCCACTCCCGGTACTCGGCCTCGAGCGCCGGGTCACCGGTGATGTCCACCTCCTCCAGCGCGAACCCGAGCTCGGACTGGAGGCCCTGCACCACGCCGCGGGCCCGTTCACAGAGGTGGCAGCCCGCGGCGTGGTAGAGGACGACGTTCGGCTTAGGGATAGATGCCACGCGTCACTGTCGCTTCGGCGACGCGCTGCACGGCGAGCCCATACGCGGCGACGCGCATCGGCAGGTCACGCTTCTGCGCCGTCTCCCAGGTCTGCTCGAACGCACGGCTGACGATGTCGTTCAGCTTCGCGTTCACCTCGGTCTCCTTCCAGAAGTACTCCTGGAGACCCTGGACCCACTCGAAGTAGGAAACGACGACGCCGCCCGCGTTCGCCAGCACATCCGGCAGGATCAACACGCCGTTGTCCTCGAGGATCGCGTCGGCGGCCGGCGTGACCGGCCCGTTCGCGCCCTCGCAGATCATCGACGCCTTCACGTTGGCGGCGTTCTGCTCGGTGATCACCTGCTCGAGCGCGCACGGCGCAAGGATGTCGACGTCGAGAAGCAGCAGATCCTCGTTCGTGATCAGCTCCGCATCCTTGAGGCCCGCAAGCGTGTGGTGCTCGCGCTTGTGCGCGAACGCGGCGGGCACGTCGATCCCCTTCGGGTTGTACAGCGCAGTCGTCGAGTCGGAGACCGCGACCACGGTCGCGCCTTCCTCGTGCAGGAACTTCGCAAGGAAGCTGCCGACGTTGCCGAAACCCTGCACGGCGACACGCATGCCCGCGAGTGAGCGGTTCTGCTTCGCGACGGCGTCGCGGATGCAGAACAGGCTGCCGCGCGCGGTCGCCTCTTCACGCCCGAGTGAGCCGCCGATCGTGAGCGGCTTGCCGGTGACGACGCCGAGGACCGAGTGGCCTTTGTTCATCGAGTACGTGTCGAACATCCACGCCATCACCGAGCCGTCGGTGCCGACGTCCGGCGCCGGGATGTCCTTCTCCGGGCCGATCTCGTTGATGATCTCGCTCGTGAAGCGGCGGGTCATCCGCTCGAGCTCGCCGCGCGACATCTTCTTGGGGTCGCAGACGACGCCGCCTTTCGCGCCGCCAAATGGGATGCCCATCAGCGCGCACTTCCACGTCATCCACATCGCGAGAGCCTTCACCTCGTCGACGGTGACGTCGGGGTGGTAGCGGATACCGCCCTTGGACGGGCCGCGCGCGACGTTGTGGGTCACGCGGTACCCCTTGAAGACCTGGGTCCTACCGTCGTCCATCCCGACGGGGATGGCGACCTCGAGCGCTTTCTTGCACTCGCCGAGCACGTTGACGAGGTTCTGATTGATGCCGAACACTCCGGCGACGCGTCTCAGTTGTGTACGGGCGATCTCGAACGGGTTCTCGCGAAGATGCGAGACCGGTGCTTCGACTGTGGTCACAGCCAGCTCCTTTTCCCGAGCAAATGGAAAGAAAAGCGCATATACGTCGCGAGTATACGACGGGTCATCGGAGCCTGAATCCGAGCTTTCTACTGCTCGCCGGACCGGTGCCGACCGGATACGCGACGACCTTCACGACATAGCTTCCATGCGCCAGGCGCCGCCCGTCCGGACCGCGGCCGGTGATCCCGAACGTGTACCGGCCGGGAAGCACGTCACGCATTCGCGCGAGCAATCCGATCATCGTCCCGTCCGCACGCACGAGCTCGACGTCGAGCTGCCGGAGCGGGACGATCGCAGGCTCGCCCGCCGGCTGCCGTACGCGCCCGACGTCGAGCGAGAGCAGCGCCGGGGTCGCGTCGGAGGGTGCGAACGCTCGCGCAGAGAGAGCGGCGGTGCGGATCAGCCCGGAAGAAGGCCTGGCTGAGATCGCCCACGGCACGCGAATCGACGCGCCGCCTGCTGCGGTCGCAACGACGACGCCGTCGGCGGCTGCCGCCCCGGCCTCGAGGCGTATGCGCACACTACGGCCGCGCTGCAACTGCACGCGCGCAGGATGAACGGAGACAGCGGCCGCCGGCCCATCGTGCACGCGGACGGCGAGCCTCACGCGCACCGGACGCGTCGAGAGGTTCGTGAGCGTGAACACGGCCGCCGCCGAGCGGCCGACACCGAGCGTCGACGGCGACGCGGCAAGCTCACCGGCGACTGCGGCGCCGACGTTGACGAGCCCTGCTCCCTGCGCGAGAACGGAATCGCCCGCGAGAGGCCGCGCGTTGCCGGCGAGCAGCCCCTTCAACGCGCCGGCGGCGAGCGAGGGACGAGCCTGCGCGAGTAGCGCCGCCGCTCCTGCCACCACTGCTGCCGCCGCACTCGTGCCGTTGACGGTGACGAAGCGAGGCGAGCCGTCTGCGTTCGCGCCCGGATCGGCTGTCGCGAGCCCAACGCCCGGCGCGACGAGGTCCGGCTTCACGCGCCCGTCGAAAGCGAGACCGGCGGACGAAAAGCTCGCGATCCTCCCCCGCCCCGCGTTCGGCGCCGAGCCGGCCGGGCCGAGCGCGATCGTCGCGGTCGCACCGGCGGCCAGCCTTCTGAGCACGGCGGCGGCGGCGCCGGTCGGCAGCGACACGACCGGAATGGGCACCGACTCGTCCAGCCCGAGCCCGCCGGCCGGGAGCGGCGCACCGCCGCCGTACAGCACGACCGCGGCTGCGCCCGCCGCCGCGGCCCGCTCAGCAGCGGGCGCCGGCGACGCGCCCACAGGCACGAGCGCCGCACGCCCCGCGACGATGCTCGCGCCCGCACGCGTGAAGAAGTCGCTCAGCCGCGGCGCGGTACGCCGTGCGCCGTCGAGCGTCCCGCGCGGCGCGGCGAGCCGCAGGTCGAGCCGGTGCGCGGGGCGCACGGCCCCCGTCAGCGCGGCGCTCGTATCCAGCAGCGTCTTCAAGCCGCTGCGCACGAGCACGCGCACCCGGTCGATCCGCACGCGCGCGTCAAGCGCCCCGACCGTGAGTGCGTCCGGCGCTCCACCGGGGCCCGAGAGGTCGCCGTAGCCCGGAGCGGCGGCGCCGTCGTTGCCCGCGGGCGCGACGACGAGCGTGTCGAGTGCGAGCGCGCCGGCCACGGCACGGGCCTCGGGCCCGTCCGCGAAACCTGCGAACGGCTCGGCGAGCGCGACGAGCGCAACCCGCGCTGCGTCATGCGCGTCGCCGTCGTCGTTCGGATCGACGGCCCGGTCGAGGCCGGCGATCAGCTGGTCGCTGCGGGCGTAGATCGCCCGGTGCCCGAGCCCGTCCGGCTGCCAGCCGGCGACCCGGATCGGCAGGACGGAGGCGCCCGTCGCGACTCCGGACAGGCCCGCCGGCCCGCCGGCACCGACCAGCAGCCCCGCCATCTCGGTGCCGTGCCGCTCGATCTGCGCGGGATCGTCCGGGTTGACCGCCGCGAGCGCTCCCGCGTCGCCGCCGATCACGTCGACGCCGTCGAGCACCCGCCCACGCAGGTACGGGACGGCAGGGTCGACGCCGGTGTCGAGCAGCGCGATCGTGACGCCGCGGCCGTCCACGCCGGCGACGTCGAACTCGACGCGGTGCCCGGAGCCGGGACCGAAATCCGAACGCGAGAGCACCCGCGTGGAGATCGAATCGGGATAGGCGACGCGCACCGGATATACGCCGACGACGCCGCTGTCCCGCTCGAGCAGCGGAACCGCGCTCGCGTCGACAACGGCTGAGAAGCCGTCGAGCACGCGGGCGAAGCTGTAGTCGGGACGGAGCACGACCCCCTCGCGCGTGAGGCGCGCGACGACACGCTTCTGCGCCGCGAGCGCGGCGCTCGTCCACGCGCGCTCCTGTCCTGCGCCGGCGACGCCGCCGGCTGCCGCGACGCGCTGCGCGAGCGATGGCGCCTCGAGGACGACGATCACACGCTCGCCGAGCGTGACGCGCGGCCGGGAGCCGACGAGCCCGCGCCAGATGGAGGGGCTCGGCGTGACGACGGGCGCCCGCCCTGCGCTCGTGCCGCCGGTGGCGAGCAGCGCAGCGGTCACGGATGCCGTCAGGAGCGCGAGCAGGGCAGCACGCCGCGACTCAGCGCGAGGCGTACGCATCGAGGCCAAGATAACGCGGGTACGGCACGGGCGCAGCGAAGCGCGCAGCCGAGGCGATCATCGCCGCATTGTCCGTGCAGAGGACAAGCGGCGCGAGCGCGGCATCCGGCAGCGTCGCGCGGAGCTCCGAGTTCGCTGCGACGCCGCCGACGACCGCGACCGTCGCGGCGCCGGTCTGATCGGCTGCATCGCGCACCCGCCTGACGAGCGCGCGTACGATCGCGCGCTGGTACGAGGCAGCGAGGTCGGCGCGGCGGTCGGCAAGCTCGGCCTCGCTCAGCTCGCGCGTGGCGTACAGGAGCGCGGTCTTGAGCCCCGAGAAGGAGAAGTCGAGGCCGGGAACGCGCGCGACCGGGAACTCGTACGCCGCCGGATCGCCGTCGCGCGCGAGCCGGTCGAGCTCAGCGCCCCCCGGATAGCCGAGCCCGAGCAGGCGCGCCCCCTTGTCGAAGGCCTCGCCGGCAGCGTCGTCGAGTGTCGTACCGAGCAGGCGCTCCTCCCCGTACCCGCGCACGTCGAGCAGCATCGTGTGGCCGCCGCTGGCGAGCAGGCAGAGAAACGGCGGCTCCAGCGGCTCCGGCTGCAGGTAGAGCGAGGCGACGTGCCCGCGCAGGTGGTCGACGGGAACGAGCGGCAGCCGCCGCGACCAGGCGATCGCCTTCGCCGTGGCGAGGCCGACGAGGAGCGCACCGATCAGCCCCGGGCCCTGCGTGACGGCGACGCGCTCGACGTCGTCGAGCGTCGCCCCCGCCTCCGCGAGCGCTTCCCGCACGACGGGCGCGACGAGCTCCAGATGGCGCCGCGACGCAACTTCCGGGACGACGCCGCCGAAGCGCGCGTGTAGCTCGGCCTGGGACGCCACGACATTGGAGCCGATGTGGCCGTCCGCGCTGATGACCGCGGCGGCGGTTTCGTCACATGAAGTCTCGATGCCGAGGATCACTTGTGGCCGTCCTGGACGGCCACTAGGCAGGCGAAGCTGGTCGACAGACACTTCCTAATGTGCAGGTGTCGATCGTCGCCGACGTTCGTGAGAAGGAGAGCCGGCTCTTTGATGCGCTGCGGAAGCTCGATGTGCGGATCGAGCGCAGACGGTTGCCCGTGGCCGACTACCTCGCCGGCGCGGCGCTCGTCGAGCGCAGGAGCGTGCGCGACTTGCATCTTGCGATCATTCAGGGCCGCTTCTGGCCGCAACCCGGACGGCTGAGCCGGACGCCGCTTCGTCCGCACCTGCTCGTTGAGGTCGCCGAACTGGGCATCGGCGTGATCCGGTCGAGCGGACCCGCTGACTCGGCTCTTTGGCTCAAGATCCCTGCGGGCCGGCAACAACGAAGGCGCCGCGTCACCCGGGCCTACGCGCAACATCCCGCACCGTCTGAGGCCGCTGAGGCGATGCTCGCCGCGGTCCCTGGCATTTCGACTGTCACCGCGCAAGCCCTCCTCCAGCGCTTCGGATCGGTGGCGGCGGTGATCGAAGCCGGCCTCGAGGAATGGCTCTCCATCCACGGTGTCGGCCCCAAGAAGGTGCAGGCCATTAGCGAGACGTTG
>JBEKEH010000073.1:0-15420 GCA_050013935.1 Gaiellaceae bacterium
GGGCCACGGCCGGGCCCCCTCCTCCGGCCATTTCGCGGTCGCGTCGATCCCGAGCTTGCCGCCGACGAACTGCCGCTCCGGCGCGTGGTCGAGGTGGTCGAGCGGCCCCTGGGCGAGCACGACGTCCCGCGTCGGGTCGACGTTCGCGCCGGCGTAGAACAGCACCTGCTCGTAGTCGTGCACGTTCACGTGCGCGTCGACGACGACCACGCACTTCGTCAGGCTCAGCATCCCGAGGCCCCAGATCGCGTGCATCACCTTCCGCGCGTGACCCGGGAAGGCCTTGCGGATGGAGACGATGCAGCAGTTGTGGAAGGCGCCCGCGACCGGCAGGTCGTAGTCGACGATCTCCGGCACCGTCGCCCGGACCGCAGGCAGGAAGATCCGCTCGGTCGCCTTGCCGAGCCACGCGTCCTCCTGCGGCGGCTTGCCGACGACGATCGACGGATAGACCGCCTCGCGCCGCATCGTCATGGCG
Organism: Gaiellaceae bacterium; assembly: GCA_050013935.1. Lineage (GTDB taxonomy): Bacteria > Actinomycetota > Thermoleophilia > Gaiellales > Gaiellaceae > Palsa-739. The sequence continues at coordinate 479 of JBEKEH010000073.1, forward strand.
GTGACGTGGAAGACCGGGAACGGCTCCGCCGGCGTGTAGTAGCCGGTGTGGTCGCCGAACGGGCCTTCCTGGCCGAGCTCGTCCTTGTCGATGAAGCCCTCCAGCACGATCTCGGCGTGCGCCGGCACCTCGAGGTCGACCGTCACGCCCTTGACGAGCTCGACCGGCGTGCCGCGCAGGAAGCCGGCCAGCATGAACTCGTCGATGTGCTTCGGCAGCGGCGCGCTCGCGGAGTACGCCGTCACCGGATCGAGGCCGAGGGCGACGGCGACCGGGATCCGGCCGCCGGACGCCAGCCAGTCGGCACGGCCGTCCTTGTGGATCTGCCAGTGCATGAAGGTCGTACGTCCGTCGATCACCTGCATCCGGTACATGCCGACGTTGCGGCCGCCCGAGCTCGGATCGCGCGTGATCACGGCGGGGAGCGTGATGAACGGCGCCGGATCGCCGGGCCAGCACCGCTGTACCGGCAGCAGCCCGAGGTCGACCTCGTCGCCCTGGAGCACGACCTCGTGCACAGGGCCCGAGCGCACCGTCTGCGGCAGCGAGTCGGCGATCGACTTCAGCTTCTGCAGGCCGCGCACCTTGTCCATCAGCCCCTCGGGCGGCTGCATCTCGAGCACGTCGCTCACCTTGCGCGCCACGTCGTCGAGCCGGTCGACGCCGAAGGCGAGGCACATACGCCGCTCGGTGCCGAACTGGTTGATCAGCAGCGGATGCGACGAGCCCTTCGGGCGCTCGAACAGCAGCGCCGGCCCCCCGCCCTTCACCGTCCTATCGACGATCTCGGTGATCTCGAGGTCGGGGTCGACCTCGGCGGAGACGCGCACGAGCTCACCCTCGCGCTCGAGCAGGGCGATCCAGTCGCGCAGGTCCCGCAGCGCGGCCACTAACGCTTGTGGCGGAGGTAGTGGGTGAGTTCACCCACCACGATCACCCCGACGAAGACGAGCCCGACGAGCAGCATCGCCAGGATCGTCTTCTTGCCCTCCTCCGCGGCCGACTCGGCGCCGAGGAGGTGCAGTGGAGCGAGTAACGCAGCCACCATGCGGCTGCGACTCTATCGCAGCCGGAGGGTGTGAGCGGCGAGCGCCCGCTCGACGGGCTCGTCACCGGCGGCCGCCCGCGCCACCGCTTCGAGCAGGGCGGCGTCGCCGTGCAGGCGCAGTGCCGCACGCGGCTCGTCCAGCTGCGGGCCGGCGCCGAGCAGGGCCGCAGTGGCCGCCCAGAGCGGCCCGTCGCCGCCGGCGTTCGCGGCGCGAAGCTGGCCGCAGAGCGAGATCAGCTCTGAGAGGTCGGCAACCGCGCTCACGTCGCCGGCCGACGAGATTCGCAGGAGCCCGTGCGCGTAGAGGTAGTCGCCGAGCAGCAACGCCGTGTCCTGGTCCGGCGGAGCGAACAGGCGCGGCGCGCCGTAGTGCACGAGGTAGCCCTCGTAGATCGTCTCCAGCCCGAGCGCGAAGCGCGGATTCCCGAGCGGGGAGAAAATCGGCAGGAGCTCCCGCGAACCTTCCGGGCGAAGCGATGCCTTCCAGAGACTGCTCTCGGCGGAGGCTTCCTCCATGATGACGTTCCACATGCCTAGTCCGCGGTTTCGAAGAAAGCGCGGACGGCCGCGACCGTCGCATCGATCTCGGCGTCTCCGTGAGCAAGCGAGACGAACATCGCCTCGAACTGCGAGGGCGCGACGTAGATGCCGTGCTCCAGCAGATGGCGGAAGAGCGCGCCGTAGCGTGCGGTGTCGCAGCGCTGCACGTCGTCGAAGTTGCGGATCCCGGTTTCCGTCATGAAGAGCGTGAGCATCGCGCCGACGCGGCGCACGCGGCCGAACTCCGCGAGCCCTGCCTCGAGCCGCGCGCCGCGCCACTCGAGCTCCTCGTACACTGCCGGGTCACGCAGGCGCCGTAGCACCGACAGCCCGGCGGCGGTCGCGAGCGGATTCCCGGAGAGCGTGCCGGCCTGGTAGACCGGCCCCGAGGGCGCGAGCAGCTCCATGACGTCGGCACGGCCGCCGAACGCGGCCAGCGGCAGTCCGCCGCCGACGATCTTGCCGAGAATGGTCAGGTCCGGCGTGACGCCGTAACGCTCTTGCGCGCCGCCGCGCGCGACACGGAAGCCGGTGATCACCTCGTCGAAGACGAGCAGCGCGCCCGAGGCTTCGCAGAGCTGCCGCAGCGCCGCGAGGAAGCCGTCCGCAGGCGGGACGACGCCCATGTTGCCGGCAACCGGCTCGACGATGATCGCCGCCAGCCCCTCGCCGTAGCGCAGCACCGCCTCGGCGGCGGCGCTCACGTCGTTGTACGGGCAGACGATCGTGTCCGCGGTGACCGCGCTCGGCACGCCGGGTGTCGACGGGATCGCGAGCGTCGCGAGGCCGGAGCCGGAGCTCGCCAGCAGCGCGTCCACATGGCCGTGGTAGCAGCCGGCGAACTTGAGGATGCGGTCGCGCTTCGTGAACGCCCGCGCGAGGCGCAGCGCACTCATCGCCGCCTCGGTGCCGGAGGAGACGAGCCGCACCTTCTCGACCGACGGCACCGCGTCCACGATCTCCGCCGCGAGGTCGACCTCGGCCTCTGTCGGCGCGCCGAAGCTCGTCCCGCGCAGCGCCGCCTCCCGCACCGCCTCGACCGTCTCCGGGTCGGCATGCCCAAACAGCAGCGGCCCCCACGAGAGCACCCAGTCGAGGTAGCGGTTGCCGTCCACGTCCTCGAGGTAGGCGCCCTCGCCGCGCGCGACGAAGAACGGCTCGTCGAGGCCGACCGCGCGCATCGCGCGCACGGGCGAGTTGACGCCGCCGGGGATGAGAGAGAGCGCGCGGCGATACAGGTCGCTGCGCGTTTTCATCGCACGCCGGTGCCAGGCACCAGGGTTTCGGCCCTTGTTCCCAGCTCGCCAACCTCGGGTGCCTGGCACCGGAGAACTAGAGCCAAGTGGCGAGGTCCTTCGTCCAGTAGCTGATGATCAGGTCGGCGCCGGCGCGTTTGATCGCCGTCAGCGACTCGAGCGCCGCCTGCCGCTCGTCGAGCCAGCCGGCCTGCGCCGCCGCCTTCACCATCGCGTACTCGCCTGAGACGTTGTACGCGCCGACGGGCACGTCGAACGCCTCACGCGCAGCGCGGATCACGTCGAGGTAGGGCAGCGCCGGCTTGATCATGATCGCGTCGGCGCCCTCCTCGACGTCGAGCTCGCACTCTCGCAGCGCCTCGCGCACGTTTGCGGGATCCATCTGATAGCCGCGACGGTCTCCGAAGGCGGGGGTCGAGTCGGCCGCCTCGCGGAACGGGCCGTAGAACGCCGACGCGTACTTCGCCGAGTACGCGAGGATCGGCGTCGACTCGAAGCCGTGCTCATCGAGTCCCTCGCGGATCGCCGCGACGCGACCGTCCATCATGTCGCTCGGGGCAACGACGTCGGCACCCGCTTCGACGTGCGACACCGCCGTTCGGGCGAGCACCTCGAGCGACGCGTCGTTCGCGACCTCGTCGTCGACGATCACGCCGCAGTGGCCGTGCGAGGTGTACTCGCACAGGCAGACGTCGGTCAGCAGCACGAGCTCCGGGAACCGCGGCCGCAGCGCGCGCAGCGCCTGCTGCACGATGCCGTCCTCTTCCCACGCCCCGGTTGCCTGCTCGTCCTTCTCCGCCGGGATCCCGAACAGGATCACCGCCTGCACGCCGAGGCGGACGAGCTCCTCGACCTCGCGCACGACGCCGTCGACCGTGAACCGCGACATCGCGGGCAGCGCGTCGTTGCGGAGCGGCTCGGGCGCGACGAACAGCGGCATCACGAGCTGGTCGAGCGAGAGCCGGGTCTCGCGCACGAGCCCCCGCAGCTGTGCATTGCGCCTGAAGCGGCGGAGGCGAATCTCCGGATATCCGGACATCGCTTTACAGAGTAACGTCGTCGCGAACATCCGCGACCTGGTCGCAAGGCGACCAGGTCGCAGCCGTTCACGCGGCGAGGCGCCGCATTGCCACGCGGGCCAGCAGGCCGTAGACAGCACCCAGGACGAGAAGCCATGCCGTTTCGACACCGAGCGTCCGCCAGGGGGAGGTGTCGTAGAGCGCGGCGCCGAACCAGCGGACGGCGTGGGTGAACGGCAGGAAGAGGCTCAGCCAGTAGGCGAGCCCGAGCGCGCCGCGCGGCACGAGGCCGAGGAAGATGACCGGCAGCACGACGAGAACGGCGAGCAGCGAGGCCGTCCGCGCCTCCCGCGCCAGCGCGCCGAGCAGCGTCCCCACCGAGCCGACGACGGCGCCCGCGAGCGCGACGCCGACGAGGAGCAGCGGCAGCCGGCCCCACGGCTCGCCGCCGGTGACGCCGGCTGCCTCGACGACGATCCCGAAGACGACGGCGATCGCCGCGCCGAGCACGAGCCCGACCACGGCCGCGAGCGCCACCTTGGCCCAGACGAGCTGCCCGAACGAGACAAGGCCGCGGCGCAGCCGCCCGATCGTGCCCTCGTCCTTCTCGGCCGCGGCTGCTCCGGCCGCGAGCATGAGCGCGAGGAACGTCACCGTCAACGCGATCCCGTAGGACTGCACTTGCGCGGAGAGCACCCAGGTACGCCCGTGGGCCTTCGGCTGCACGAGCGTGATCGGGTTGGCGGTCGCGCGCAGCGCCGCACCGGTCTGCGCGAGCCCGGCCCGCGCGACCTGGACGAAGTGCTGGATGACGGCGACGCGCTTGCTCGGCGGCAGCGCGGCGAGTTCCTTCTGGGTCCCGTCCAGGCCGAGCAGGTCGAACTTCTGCCCGAGGAAGCTCCCCTTGCCGCCGTGCAGGATCAGCCGTACGAAGACGAGGTTCGCCGAGATGTAGCCCGCCTGCAGCTTCTGGTTCAGCTGGTAGACGAGCGCTTGCATCTGCTGCGTCACGCGCGGCGTGAGTCCGCCGGTGCCCGTGCGGAGAACCAGGCTCGGGCTCTTCGTCGTCGTCTCGAGGTCGCCGAGGAAGCCCGGTGGGACGGTGATCGTGGCCACCACCTTCCCGTCGGCGAGCTCGCGGGCGGCTTCCTTCGGGTTGAGCCGGACCAGCGTCACCTGCTTCGCGACGTCGTTGATCACCGTCTGCAGGTGGAAGCGGTGCCCGCCGACGGCGACCACCGGCGGCAGGTGGTCCTCGTCGACGAAGGCGACGCGCGGCTTCGCGCTCGCGTAGCCGGCGACGAGCCCGACGAGCAGCGCGATCACGATCGGGTACGCGAGCAGTGCGCCGAGCAGCAACGGCGAGCGCCACAGCACGCGCAGGTCCTTCCGCAGCAGCAAGAGCACGGAGCTCAGTCGAACACCCCTTCGGCCTCGAACGACGACGCCTCACCCGCGAAGACGACGCGGCCGTCCTGTAGCACGACGACGCGGTCCGCGTGGTCGGTGACCTCCTCGACGTACTGCGTCGCGAAGCAGACCGCGCCGCCCTCGCCGTGCAGGGCGTTGACGACGTCCCAGACGCGCCGCCGCTGGCCGGGGTCGAGGGACGCCGTCGGCTCGTCGAGCAGCAGCACACGGGGCTCGCCGAGCAGTGAGAGCGCGACGTTCAGCCGCTGACGGTTGCCGACGGAGAGCTCGCCGGACGGTCGCGGCCCCGGCGGCAGGCCGAAGCGCTCCAGCAGTGCCGCCGCCGCTTGTGCGGCGTCGGGCACGCCCTCGAGCCGCGCGAAGAGCTCGAGATTCTCGCGTGGCGTCAGGCGCGCATAGTGCGCGGGACGTTGCGGCACCCAGCCGACCCGGACACGCACCTCGACCGAGCCCTCGCTCGGCTCGAGCGCGCCGGCGAGGATCGAGAGCAGCGTCGACTTGCCGGCGCCGTTCGGCCCGACGAGCGCCACCGTCTCCGCCGGCATGAGCTCGAAGTCGGTCGGCGCGAGCGCCTCCACCTCACCGAAGCGGCGCGAGACGCGGAGCGCGCACACGAGCGGTTCGGTCACGACGCCGCCGCGGCCGGCGGCTCTTCCGGCGCCGGAGCGAGCTCGACACCGACCGCGTCGACGACGGCGTCTCGCTCGGCCCACTTCTCGAACTCGACGCGCTCGGCGAAGAACGCCCAGACCGCGCGGCCTGCGGCGAGCAGCGGCAGCGCGACGAGGATCCCCGGGAAGCCGTAGATCTCGCCGCCTGCGAGCAGCCCGAAGATGACGAGCAGCGGGTGCAGGCGCAGTGAGCGGCCCATCACCTTGGGCACGATGACGTGCCCCTCGAGCTGCTGGATGCCGAGGAACATGAGCGCGACCCACAGCGCCGAGACAGGATGCGTCACGAGCGCGAACAGCACCGGCGGCGTCGCGCCGAGCCACGGACCGACGTACGGGATCAGCTCGGTGATGCCCGCCCAGGTTCCGAACAGGAGCGCGTACTTGCCGCCGTGCGGCAGCGCACCGACGGCGCCGAGGATCCAGAGGCCGACGCCGGAGCTCGCGCCGATGATCAGCGAGAGCAGCGCCTGCCCCTTCACGTAGCTCGCAAGCGCCTGCTCCATGCTCTGGACGAGCGGCACACCTCCCGGCCGCGGCGGGAAGCGCCGGTCGATCGCCGCCGCAAGTCGCTGCATGTCGAGCAGCATGTAGATCGACACGACGACGACGAGCACGGCGCTGAAGAGGAGCGTGACAACGGCGAGCCCTGCTCCTTCTGCCCAGTTGAGCGCCTTCGTCGTGTACTTCTCGACGTCCTTCGTCCCGATCGAGGTGAGGAACTTCGTTCCCTGCTTCTGGACCTGGACGCGCCGCAGATGGTGCGCGTCGAGCCAGAGCTGGAACCGCTGGAGGTCGTGCTCGGCGCCGGTCTGGTGGAGGCGTCCGGAGGTCGCCGTAAAGTAGTTATCGATCCGGTGACTGGCGTTGCGCGTTTGCTGCACCACGACGGTTGCAAGAGCGAGAACCGCGAGTGCCACGACTGCGGCGAACAGCAGATACACGATCCCGACCGCGAGCCCGCGCGGGATCCACACCTTTCCCAGTCCGCGGACGAGCGGGTTGAGCAGTAGAGCGATGAGCAGCGCCACGAGGAACAGGAAGACCACGTGACCGAGCGCGCCCGCCACCACCCAGAGCAGCACGAGCAGCAGCGGCAGCCCCACGAGCTGCACCCAGCGCGGGATCTCGATCCTCGTCGAACCCGGGGCGCCCGGCATGCGAGCGATGGTATCGCCCGCGTCAGGCGGATTCGTGGCGACGCCTGGGACTGGAGTCTCTCGGAGAACGGCAGCCTTGCGCTCGACCGTGACGAGCTCTGGCTCGAACCAGTAGAGCAGAGCGTGCAACGGATGTCACGAACCGGGGGAGTTATACGGTTGAAGGAGGCCCGCACGTTCGATACGGTGACCCCGGACATGCCGTCCTCACGCCCCACACGGAGGCGGCGCGTCGAGCGGCGGGAGGTGCGCGCGGCGCGCCGTGCCCGGCGGTTCGCGCTCCTCACACTTCTCGCGATCGTGCTCGTGATCGCGCTGGCGCTCACCGCCTTCAGCGGCGGCGCGGCTCAGCCCGTGCGCCGGCTCGCAGTCGTGAACGTCGCGGCAACGGCGCAGACTCGGCCCTATCCGCAGGTCATCGCCATGCGCGGCGCGATTCGGCTGCAGATGCCGATTCCACAGACGCACTTCACCGCGATCGGCTACCACTCGGCGAGCGACGGCGCGCTGGCGCTCTCGCCGGTCGGCCGCCAGGGCAACCAGGGGCTCGTGCAGCGCGTCTTTCACGCGATCTTCGGCGGCGGCGGCGGACATCCGGTCTGGTACCAGCTCGACAGCGGCGCGACATCGGCGCTCGACGTCGGCGCTGCACCGGGCACGGACGTCTACTCGCCCGTCGACGGCACCGTCGTCGGCATCTCGCCGTACGTCGTCGCCGGACACCAGTACGGCGAGCGCATCGACATTCAGCCGCAGAGCTCGCCGTCGCTCGTCGTCTCGCTGACGCAGCTCCGCGCCGACATCAGCGTGGGCGCCGACGTCGTCAGCGGAGCGACGAAGGTCGGCGTCGTCGTCGACCTCTCGCGCGTCGAGCGACAGGCACTCTCGCGCTACACGAACGACGCGGGCAACCACGTCTCGGTCGAGATTCGCCCGGCGTCCGCGCTGGTCCTGAGCTGAAGCTTCTTTTCATCGCCGACGTCTTCGGGGTCGCCGGTCGCCGCGCGCTCGAGGAGCGGCTGCCGCAGCTGCGTGACGAGCTTGGCGCTGACGTGTGCATCGTCAACGGCGAGAACGTCGCGGACGGGGCGGGGATCACGGGCAAACTCGCGGACCGCCTGCTGCACGCGGGCGCAGACGTGATCACGCTCGGCAATCACACGTACCGGCGTGAGGGGATCGGCGACTACCTCGCGACAAGCGAGCGGGTGATCCGGCCGGCGAACGCAGGCTCGTTGACGCCGGGGCGCGGGCTCGCCGTGGTCGAGGCCCGCAACGGGGTGCGCGTCGCCGTCCTCAACCTGCTCGGCTCGCTCTTTCTCGAGACGCCGGTCTCGCCGTGGGAGATCGTGGACGAGCTCGTCGATGAAGCGCGCGCGCAGACGCCGATCGTCGTGCTCGACTTCCACGGGGAGGCGACGAGCGAGAAGGTGGCAATGGCGACCTGGCTCGACGGTCGCGTGACGGCGGTGATCGGAACGCACACGCACGTGCAGACGAACGACGCGCGCGTCCTACCGGGCGGCACGGCGGCGATCACCGACGCCGGGATGACAGGACCGCACGACTCCGTGATCGGCGTGCGGGCGGAGCTTGCCATCCGGCGCATGCGGACGCGGCTGCCGGTTCGCTTCGAGCCGGCCGAGGGCGGCGTCCGAATCGAAGGCGTCGTGATCGACTGCTCAGCCGAGACCGGCCGCGCGGGCGGGATCGAGACCCTCCGCCTGCCGCTCTGACGGCTGCGGCAGGGCGAGCACGCCCAGCAGCGCGATGACGAGGAGGTTGCGCACGAACACCACCCAAATCAGCCACGCCGTCGACATGTGGAAGTACTGGGGGTAGCGGTACGGCTCGAAGATCTGCGTCACGCCGAGGACGACGAGCAGGAGCGCCGACGCGCGCAGCCCACGCCGTCCGCCGATGAGCGGCACGAGCACCACCAGCCACAGCAGGTACTGCGGCGAGAACACCTTCGAGAAGACGATGTACGCGGCAACCACCGCCGCGCACGCGGTGACGAGGTCCTCGGGCGTGCGGCGTCCGCGCAGGTAGACCGCATAGATCCAGGCCAGCACGACGAGCATCACGAGGCCCAGTGCGGACGAGACGGCCTTGGGCGCAGATCCGGCAAAGCCGTGCGAGCCGCCGCTGCTGAGAACGACATGGAGATGCACGCCCGCAAGCAGGTGTGCAACCGCGTAGAAGCTGGCGCCGATGCTCTCGACCTCGAGCGGCCGCACGAACTCCAGGTGCAGCGCCCACCAGAGCCCGTGCGGCGTGACGATCACGAACGGCCCGAACGCGGTCGCGAGCACCACGAGTGCTGCCCCTGCACCGGCCGCGACGGAACGCCAGCGTCCGCGCTCCCACAGCTCGAAGAGCGCGAACGGGATCAGCAGGACCGGGTAGACCTTCGCAGCGGCCCCTGCCGCCGCGAGCGCGCAGGCGAGCACGCCGCGCCGAGCGACGAGCGCAGCGACGGCGCCGACCGCGAGCATGGCAGGCCAGTAGTCGTAGTGGAAGAGCGCGATCGGCCCGAGAACCGCAGGCGCGACGCCGGCGACGGAGAGCGCGGCGTAGGCCCGGCGCCGCGACGCGCCGAGGCCGCGAAGCACCACCGCCATCACGGCGAGCCCAATCAGCGCGAAGACGAGCAGCTCGACGCGCAGCCAGAAGTAGTACGTGCTGTAGTAGCCGAAGATCTTGCGCAGGTAGACCGGAGCGACGAACGTCGGCAGCGCACCCGGCGGGTACTCGACACGGAAGTCGCGATACGGCACCAGGTGGGCCGCCAGCCAGCCGCCCCAGTTCTCGTAGAAGCGCGCGTCGCCGAAGAGCCACGTGCTGAACACAGGCGTGAACGCGATGAACGCCCACGCCGCGACGAGCAGGACCGCGCCGACGAGCAGCGGCCGGCGCAGGTCAGCCTGCGGCCGGGACGAGCTGGGATCTGTCGATTTGCGATTCCTCAACATGGACCTTGGAGTGGACGACGGCGGCGGGTGCGAGCACGGCGATTGCGGCGAAGGGGAAGAACCAGGGGATGTACGTGTAGAGCCAGTACGTCAGCACGATCTCGAAGCCGGCAAGGAGCGCGGCCGTGAGCGCGGCGAGCTGGAGCGGCGACTTGCGGCTCGGCACGAACGCGGCCGCGATCGCGCCGGCGACCAGCAGCGCCTCGAGCACACGCTGCACGAGATGGAGATTCGGCAGCCCTCGCGCGTGGTACTGCCGCCAGTCCCAGAGCGAGAACGGCGAACTGCGCCCCATCTGCCACGCGACCGTGTGGTCCCAGAACACGCGCAGCTCGTGCAGCGCGCTCGGCTCGAGCAAGACGACCGAGAACGCCGCGACCGTCGCCGCGGCGAACGCGGCGAGGAAGCGGCGGGACGGCCGCCGCTCCGGGTAGGTGAGCCAGAGCGGCGCAACGATCAGCGACGCGAACTTCGTCCACCCGGACAGAGCGCCGAAGACGCCGCGCGCGACGGGCGACGAAACGAGCCAGAAGCCGAAGATCAGGAGGCAAGGCATGATCGAGTCGTCGGTGTTCGAGCTCGACGCGTATTGCGTGAACGGATAGGCGGCCCAGGCGAATGCGAGCATCGTGCCGAGACGGGCGCCCCCGAAGCGGCGCCCGACGAGCCCGAGCCCGAGCAGCGAGAGCAGGTCGAAGGCGATCGCCGTGAAGTGCGCCGCCGGCAGGCTGTCCCACTTGCCGCTCCAGCCCAAGATCAGGTAGCCGGGGATGTAAGCCTCGTACGCCACCGGCCCGTACGTGTCACCCTGCGGGTTCGCAGACTCGCAGCGGCCGTTCGTCTGGATGCGTTCGCGAATCTCTCCGGACGTGTTCGCAGGCCCGCACGCCTTGAGACTGTCCTCGACCGGGAAGTGCCCCCACGGCGCCTGCCCGGTCGCGATCCGCTCGGCGCCGATCACGCCGGAGTAGCCGACGTCGATCACGTTCGACGCCTCGACGTTCAGCCCGACGCGGAAGCCCGCGAGGAAGACGGTCGCGGCGAGCAGCACCCAGACCGGCCACACCGGGCGCGCGCCCGAGCCGCGCCCGGTGGCGCCGATCCAGACGCCGCGCAGCACGACCCAGACGAGTGCCGGGTAGATGAGGGGCACGGCGGTGAAGACGTCGCCGTGGTTGAAGAACCACAGCGACGCCGTCGGCGACAGCAGCATCACGAGGTCGAGGTTGCGCAGCGACAGCGGCCGCCGCAGGTCGGCGAGCCCGAGCAGGAAGAGAGCGCAGAAGGCGCCCCAGACCCACGGGCTGTTGATCTTCACGCCGCCGAAAGCGCCCTTGTAGCCGCGCGCCATGCCCCAGGCGACCTGCGGCCCGGTCCAGGCCTCGAGCACGACGCCGCTCGCGTCGTCCACACGGCCCTCGGCGATCTCGCCGGCCGCGCCCCACCAGAGCTTCACCGTCCAGCTCGCCTGCTTCGCGTCGTACGTCTCCTCGTCGCTGAGGCCCTTCTCCGGGTAGCGGGAGAGCCAGGCGGCGACCTTCGGGTCGCGGCGGAAGAGCGCGAGCGCGCGCTGCTTCGTCAGGTGCGTCGCCGTCGGCGAGGGCGCGAACGGCGTCTGGACGAGGTGGCCCCTCCCGTCGAAGACCGGCGCCGTGGGAGCCGTCGCTGCCGCCGCGGCAGGGGCGAGCGCGAGCGCGCAGACGACACCGAGGAGGACTCGCCGGATCACCGTCGCGAGGTTACGACCTCAGCGGTGTCGGAAGCTCCACAGCTTGTTCCCGATGAAGTTGAGCGGTGTGACGAGCACGATCGCGATCGCCTGGCCGACGAGCTTGCCGGCCCCGATCGTGATCAGCGCGTCCAGCACGAGCAGGTTCGCGGCGAGCGAGGCGACCGAGACGATCAGGAACCGCATTCCCTGCACGGCGACGCCGCCGCGACGGTCACGGAACGTCCAGAGGCGGTTCCACGTGTAGTTGCTCGTGACCGCGACGAGGAACGAGCACGTTGCCGCGATCAGGAAGTGAACTCCGGCGTGGATCAGGCCGGCGTAGACGGCGAGGTTGATGCCGTAGCCGATCGCCCCGACGACGCAGAACTTCGCGAGCTCCTCCCAGTTCCGGCGTGCGCGCAGCGCCGCGTCGATGCGGTCGCGCAGTCTCTGCCGGCCCGAGAGCGTTGCGGCGGGACGCTCCATCGGAATCCGAGAGTACCGGCTCGAGCGCCGGAGCCGTGCAAAGGATCAACCGAGGCGGAAGCCCTGCTCGCCGGCGGGCGGCTCGCGACACACCTCGACTTCATCGACCCGGGCGCCCGCCGGCCCGCGCCCGCACCACTCGACGATCGATTCGACGAGCTCGCGCGGCCCCTCGAAGACCGCCTCGACCGTGCCGTCGCTCCGGTTCCGCACCCAGCCGGCGAGCCCGAGGGAACGGGCGCGCAGGACCGTGTCGTAGCGGAACCCGACGCCGTGCACTCGCCCGCGGACGACCACGTGCGCCCGCGCGAGCTCAGCGCCCGTCGAAGCCCTCCTCACCGACGAGTGGAACGAACCGGCAGGGCACCGTTCGCAGTACGGCCGGCCCTGCAGGCGTGCGCACGATCACCTGCAGGTACTGCTCCCAGCGCTCGCCGACGGGCACGACGAGGTGCCCGCGCTCCTCGAGCTGCTCGTAGAGCGAGGGCGGCATCTCCGGCGCGGCGGCGGCAACCGCGATCGCCGCGAACGGCGCGTATTCGGGCAGACCGCGCGTGCCGTCGCCGACGTGCACCTGCACGCGCTCGCCGTAGCCGGCCGCGTCGAGGTTCTCGCGTGCGACCTCGGCCAGTTCTGGAATCCGCTCGATCGAGTGCACCTCGGCAGCGAGCTCGGCGAGCACGGCGGCCTGGTAGCCCGACCCCGTGCCGACGTCGAGCACGCGCTCGCCGCCGCGCAGGTCGAGCTCGACACAGATGCGGGCCACCATGTAGGGCTGCGAGATCGTCTGGCCAGCGCCGATCGGGAGCGCGACGTCGTCGTAGGCGCGGTCGTGGAGGACAGCCGGCACGAACAGCTCACGGGGGACGCGCATCATCGCTTCGAGCACGCGCTCGTCGACGATGCCGCGGGCGTAGATCTGCTCGGCGACCATCACGCGCCGTATCGCTGCGAGGTCAAGCGGCATGATGAGCGAGCGTCCGCGCGTACGGCGGCGGTTCGACCCCGAAGTGCGCGAGCACCGCGGGGGCAACGTCGGTGATCCGGACGGGCGCCGCGTCCACTCCGATCGTCAGCAGGGGCACGACCGAGTCGCCCGCGACGAGCGAGCCGTGGCTGCCGCCGCCCGCGTGGTGGCGCCCGCCCATGTCCACGAGCTCCCAGCCCTCGGCGGCGGAGACGAGCAGCTCGCCGGCGTTCGGGTTCGCGAGCGCCGACCAGGCGCGGTGCAGGGCGTCGGGATGGTCGAGGATCGCCGCGTCGCCGCCCGTCTGCCAGGCGTCGCCCGAGGGCCGAAAGCGCAGCTCCTCGCCCTCGCGCCGCGCGACCGCGTCCGCGCCCTCGCGGCGGAGCGTGACCTCGACGGCCGGCTCGCCGTCGAGACGCTCTGCGAGCTGCGCTGCACCCACGCGCGCGCCGGGCAGCAGGTACACCTGTCCGGCGCGGTTCGACGCGGTGACGACGATCTCCTCGGCGAACGCGGCGAGGGACGTCTCGAGCTGTGCGACCTGCTCGACGTCCGTCTGCCCGTGGTCGGAGTGCAGCACGACGGCGTAGCGCTCGAGGAACTCGTCCGGTCCGCCGGCCGCGTCGAGCAGCGCCTGAATCGCCGCGTCGGTGCGCTCGAGCGCGACCCCGTCGGCCCCGTCGGGCCCGTGCACATGCGAGGCGTAGTCGAAGTCCGAGAGGTAGTAGGCGAGAAAGTCGAAGCCGTCGCGCGTGACGAGCCAGCGCCCCACAGCGGCGGCGTACGCGTCGATCGAGCCGCCGGGACGGTTGCGCACGGCGAGCGGCGCCCCCGTCGGGTCTGACTCGAACAGGCTGTAGAAGAAGAACCGCTTCGGGCCGTACGCAGGCTTCGTCACCCACGGCAGCGTCGGCAGGTACCGCGTACGCCCGCGGTAACAGGTGATGTTCACCGCGGCCGTGACGAGCCCCGCGTCCTCGAGCGACTCGTAGACGGTTACGGCATCCTTGCCGAGGTGCTGTTGATTCATGTTGTAGATCGTGTCCGTGATCGACTGCGCCATCCCCGCCGCGCGCAGCGCGGCGAACGACGACCCGTACTCGACGACACGCCGCTCGCCGCGGTGCCACCAGACGAGGTGGGGGATGTGGTGGATGTCGGGACCGGCACCGGTGGCGATCGACGACAGGCAGACGGGCGTGAGCGACGGGAACACGGACGTTGCGCGCCGGTAAGCGCCCCGCTCGGCGAGGAAGGCGAGCGCGGGCGCACGGCCGCTCTCGACGGCCCGCTCGAACGCAGCGGGCGTCAGCCCGTCGACGACGATCAGGACCAGCTTCTTCGTTACAGCCTCCAGTGCCCCTTCAGTGAATGTTGCCGAGCTTCTGGGGCGCGAGCACCAAGCGATGCAAGGACGCAGGGAGCGCTCGTAGCGTCGCTACGGGCGCGACTCCAGGGGCCCTCACGAAGTGCGCCAGCACTTCGTGGGGAAGGGCGGAGGACGCGGCAGCGCGCAGCGTGATCGCGTTCCAGAAGCCGGAGGACATTTGCTGAAGGGGCACTAGTGGACGCGGCCATAAGTTCGTTCGTGTCTGGCGGTTCGCAAACCAAGCAGGCCTAGGACGCAGGGAGGCCGCATACCCGTAGGTATGCGGCCGACCGAGGACAACGGCATGCG
>JBEKEH010000074.1:0-14980 GCA_050013935.1 Gaiellaceae bacterium
ACCGCCGTGACGACGTCGCCGCGGGCGGTGGCCGGCAGCCGGCTCTCCCCCGCCGGCCGCGCCGTCGTGCCGAAGCTCTCGCGCAGCGTCTCGTGCGCGGCCCGCAGCTGTGCCTGCACCTCTACCGCGAGCTCGTCGGCCTGCTCCTGCGAGACGACGCCCGCGGCGACGAGCTGCGCCGCGAACTGCTCGCGCACGGTCGGGTGCTCGGCGATCGCTGCTGCGAGCAGAGGCTGCGTGTACGCGGCCTCGTCCTGCTCGTTGTGGCCGTGGCGCCGGTAGCCGACCAGGTCGACGACGACGTCGTGGCCGAAGCGGCGCCGGTACGCGAGCGCGAGCCGCACAGCCGCGATCGCGGCCTCCGGGTCGTCGGCGTTGACGTGGACGATCGGGATGTCGAAGCCCTTTGCGAGGTCGCTCGAGTAACGGGTCGAGCGGCCGTCCTGCGGATCGGTGGTGAAGCCGACCTGGTTGTTCGAGATCAGGTGCAGCGTGCCGCCGGTGGAGTAGCCGAAGAGCCCCTGCAGGTTGAGCGTCTCCGCGACCTCGCCCTGGCCGGCGAACGATGCGTCGCCGTGGATGAGGATCGGCAGCGCGACGGTCGGGTCGTGATAGCCGGCGGGAGTCGAGCGGTCGGTCTGCTCGGCGCGGGCGCGCCCCTCGACGACGGGGTCGACGGCTTCGAGATGGCTCGGGTTGGCGGCGAGCGTGACGGTGATCGCACCCGTGCGCGTCGTTCGCGTCCCCTCGGCGCCGAGGTGGTACTTCACGTCGCCGGTGCCGCCCTCGTCGCTCGTCACGACGGCGTCGATCGTCCGCTCTCCCTCGAACTCGCGCAGGATGACCTCGTACGGGCGGCCGACGACGTGCGCGAGCACGTTCAGGCGGCCGCGGTGCGCCATCCCGATCACGACCTCGTGCGCGCCCTCGTCTGCAGCGAGCTCGATCGCCTCGTCGAGCATCGGCACCATCACGTCGAGGCCCTCGATCGAGAACTGCTTCTGCCCGAGGAAGGCGCGGCGGAGGTAGTGCTCCACCCCCTCGACCTCGCTCAGGCGCCCGAGCAGGCGGACCCGCTCCTCGCGGGTGAGCGGCTGCCGGTAGCGACCCGACTCGATCGCCTGACGCAGCCAGACGCGCTCCTCGTGGTCGGAGATGTGCTCGATCTCGTAGGCGATCGTCCCGCAGTAGGTCTCGCGGAGCCGCGGCAGCGCGTCGGCGAGCGTCTCGCCCTCGACGAAGAGCCGCAGTGTCTTGGCGGAGATGCGCGCCTGCAGCTCCGGCGTGAGGGGTGGGATCAGCCGCTCGGGCTCGAGCGCCGGGTCGCCGGGCGGCTCCGAGCCGAGCGGGTCGATGTGCGCGGCGAGGTGGCCGTGCATGCGGAAGGCCTTGACGAGCGCCATCGCGGCGGCGACGCCCCCGATCAGCTCTGGCGCCGCCGGCTGCGCCGGCGGCGCTACGGCAAGCGGATGCCCGTTGCCGGCTCCCGCTCGAAGATCCAGCAGACGCGCGAGGCCGGGCTGCACGCTGAGGAGAGTCTCGGGGGCGCTCTCGAACAGCGCCCGCCACTCGGACGCGACCGCAGCGGGATTGTCGAGGTACTGCTCGAGCAGCAGGGCCGCGTAGCCCGCGTTGAGTCCGTCGACCTCAGGTCGGCCCATGTCTGCTTCCTTGTAGCAGCGCTACCAGAGCGCGCGCCGGGTCACGACCGAGATCGTGAGCCCGAGGAAGAAGCAGACGGCCGCGATCATCACGGCCGCGAACGCGAGCCGCCGGTGCCGCCCGCCCATGCCCGCGCTGACCATCGCGAGCACGATCGCCGGCCCGTCGAGCCGGAGCGGATGCCAGGCAAGCGAGATGACGCTCGCGAAGATCGAGAACGCGGCAAGGAAGCCGGCGACCGTCTCCGAGGGGCGCGACTCCGCCTGCTCCTCGTAGCTGACCCCGGGCATGCTCACCGCTGCTCAGCCTTGCCCGTCGCGTGCGCGGTGCGCGGCGTGCGCGGGTACGTGCGCGACGGGCCGCCGTGGGGCCGCCGCGGCCGGAGCTCTGGCCGGCGCAGCCGCCGCCAGCCCGGCCCGGTGTCATCGGGCCCGAGCTTGGCGGCCACCGAGGCTCCCGTCTCCGGCTTCGGCTCGGCCTTGATCGCGTAGTACACGACGACACAGAGATAGACGATGGGGATCTTCAGGATCACCATCAGGAACACGATCTCCCAGATCGAGTCCGGCGCCACCGCCTGGGAGTCTAACCGTTGGAGTCCCGGGCGACGGAGCAGCGGTTCGGGCTATGCGTGGGCCGCCCAGGCGCCCATCGCCTCGACGAGCACGCCGAGGCGGAGTCCCAGCTCGGTGAGGCGGTACTCGACGCGCGGCGGCCGCGTGTCGAGCACGCGCCGCGCGAGGATCCCGGCGTCCTCGAGCTCGACGAGCCGCGCTGCGAGCGTGCGCGGCGGGATCGTCTCGAGCGTCTGCTTGAACTCGTTGAAGCGCACCGCGCCTGCCTCCGAAGACGCCCACAGGATCGCCAGGACCCAGCGGCGCCCGAGGAGCTCGGCCGCGCGGGCGACCTCTTCGGGCAGCGGCTGACACGGACGACAGCGCATCGGTCAGGACACGACCTTGAGGCTCGGCTGCGGCTTGGGCTCGAGCGCGAGCTCGAGCACCTCGTCGAGCGTCATCACCGGGTGGAAGGTCAACGCCTGGCGCACGTCGTCCGGGACGTCGTCGAGGTCGGCGCGGTTCCGCTCGGGGATGATCACGTCGGTGAGCCCGGCGGCGTGCGCCGCGAGCACCTTCTGCTTCAGCCCGCCGATCGGCAGCACGCGACCCTGCAGCGTCACCTCGCCGGTCATGCCGACCGTGTGCTTTACGGGCCGCGCCGTCAGCAGCGACGCCAGCGCGGTCGCCATCGTGATTCCGGCGCTCGGCCCGTCCTTCGGCGTCGCGCCCGCGGGCACGTGCACGTGGAAGGTGCGGTTGTCGAACGCCTTCGAGTCGATGTGGAGCTCCGCGGCGTGCGAATGGACGTACGAGAGCGCGATGCGCGCGGACTCCTTCATCACGTCGCCGAGCTGGCCGGTGAGGACGAGCTCATGGCCGCCGTCCATCGCGGTCGCCTCGATGAAGAGCACGTCGCCGCCCGAGCCTGTGACCGAGAGACCGGTCGCGACACCGGGCACGGCGGTCCGTTCCGCGGCCTCGCGGAAGAACCTCTGGCGCCCGAGCGCGTCGCGCACGACGTCGGCGTCCACGACCACCGGAGCTTCGACCGCGCCCGACGCGATCTTCGTCGCCGTCTTGCGCAGGATTTTCCCGAGCTCCCGCTCGAGCTGGCGGACACCGGCCTCGCGCGTGTAGTCCGACACGACGAGCTGGATCTCGTCGTCCGAGATCGAGACCTCGTCCTCGCGCAGCCCGTTCTGCTCGCGCTGCCGCGGCCACAGGTAGCCGCGCGCGATCGCGGTCTTTTCGTCGGTCGTGTAGCCGTCGAAGCGGATGACCTCCATGCGGTCGAGCAGCGGGCCGGGGATCGTGTCGGCGACGTTGCCGGTGGCGATGAAGAACACCTCGGAGAGATCGAGCTCGACGTCGAGGTAGTGGTCCCGGAACGAGTGGTTCTGCGCCGGGTCGAGCACCTCGAGCAGCGCCGCGGAGGGATCGCCGCGCCAGTCGGCGCCGACCTTGTCCACCTCGTCGAGCAGGATCACGGGGTTCAGCGTCCCCGCGTCGCGCAGCGCGCGCACGAGCCGTCCCGGGAGCGCGCCGATGTACGTGCGCCGGTGGCCGCGGATCTCCGCCTCGTCGCGGATGCCGCCGAGCGACATGCGTACGAACTCGCGGTTCAGCGCGCGCGCGACCGACTCGCCGATCGATGTCTTGCCCGTGCCGGGCGGGCCGATCAACGTGAGGATCACGCCCGACCGCTTGTCGTTGGGGATGCCGCGCTCCTGGCGGAGCTTGCGCACGGCGAGGTACTCGACGATGCGCTCCTTCACGTCGTCGAGACCGGCGTGGTCGTGGTCCAGCACCTCGCGCGCATGCTGCGGGTCGAGCCGCTCGTCGGAGCGCTTCGACCACGGCACGGACGTCAGCCAGTCGAGATACGTGCGGATCATCGACGCCTCGCCGGTGGCGTCTCCCATCGTCTCGAGGCGGCGAAGCTCGCGCTCGGCCTGGGCGCGGACGGCGTCCGGCATGCCGGCTTCCTCGATCTTCGTGCGGTACTCCTCGACGATCGAGCCCTCGTCCTCGCCGAGCTCCTTGCGGATCGAGTCCATCTGCCGGCGCAGGAACCACTCGCGCTGCTGCTTCTGCGCGCCCGTCTCGACGTCGTTGCGGATGCGTTGCCGCACCTGCAGCTCGGCGAGCCGCTCGCGCTGCAGCGACAGCGCGTACTCGAGCCGCTCGACGACGTCGACCTTCTCGAGCAGCTCGACCCGCTGTGCAAACGTGGTGTCCGGCGAGTACGCGCTCGTGTCGGCGAGCGCGCCCGCCTCGGTGATCGAGCGCAGGAACTGGGTGACCCGCTCGTCCGCCTCGCGGATCTCGAGGATCTCCTCGACGACGGCGCGGTACTCGCGCTCCAGCTCGCGCGTCTGCACGGGCGGCGGGTTCTCATCGGGACGCTCCTCGACCTCGACGCGCAGCCGGCCCTGGGAATCGGTGTTCGCGGTGCCGATCACGGCCCGGTGCAGGCCGGACAGTGCGACGGCGTGGCTTCCGCCGGGCAGGCGGACGCGCTCCAGCACCTCCGCGACGGTGCCGACCTTGGCGTACTCCTCCTCGTGCCGGGGCACGAGCAGGACGCGCGCCTCGTCGCCGGTGTCGACCGCCAGCGTGACGGTCATGCCCGGGAACACGACCGTGTCCTCGAGCGGAACGAGTAGCAGGTCACTCACGATCTGATCTCCAATCCGTGTACTAGGTATCGAAACTATACCAGCGTAGAACGGCGCGCCGCGTCGCCGTAATCCCCGCTCAGTCCCATCCGCCCTGCTCTACGTGGACGAGCGACCCCGGGCTAGGAACGGTCCAAGACCCACGGTGGTACCGGACGCCTGCGACGGATTCACGGAGGCACCGCCGAACGGCTCGAAGCCGGTCACCAGCACACGTCTCATGCGACCTCGTCCTCCAGCCCGACCGCCTCGAGTGCGGACGCGAGGTGCGGATGCTCCTCGACGCGGATGACGCGGCCGTCGCGCATGGTCACGATGGCCGCGTAGCGGCCGACGAGGTAGGTGCGGCGCGACTGTAGCGGCCGCTCGTCGGTCGGGTCCGTCTCGACGCGCGAGAAACGCATGCTCACGACGACGCGGTCGCCGACGCCGATGCAGCGGTCGACGGTGACGTGGTAGCCCTCACTCAGCCGCTCGGCGAGCACGTCGAGGACGTCGGAGCGATCGGCGATGGCCGCGATCTCGCCGACGCCGATCCACTCGACCTCGGGATCGAGCATGCCGGAGATCGCAGCGAGATCACCGGCGACGAAGGCGCGGTACCCGCGCAGGAGGAGATCGACGCCTTCCTGGCTCACCGGCCAACCGTAGCGAGCGCGAACTCGGCGCCGGCGTGCTCCAGCAGCACCGGGTCGTGCGTGGCGCAGACGATCGCGGTGCCGGTCTTGCACGCAAGCTCGGCGAACAGCGCGCCGACCGCTCGCGCGTTCGCCTCGTCGAGGCGCGCCGTCGGCTCGTCCGCGAGCAGGAGCGCCGGTCGCGCCGCGAGCGCGCGCTGCGTCACGAGCCCGATGTGCGACCGGCGCACATGCGCACGCTCCGTCGCGTCGAGTCCGGAGAGCGGCGTTCCGAGCACGACGACCTCGCCGCCGCTCGGCACGTCGAGCCCGGCGAGCAGGTGGAGCAGCGTCGACTTACCGGAGCCGGAGGGGCCGGTGACGGCGGCGAGTTCGCCCGAGCTGAACTCGATCGAGAGGTCGCGGAACACCTCCGTCGCGCGTGCGCCGCGGCCGTGGGTCTTCGCGAGCTCGAGCGTCTGCGCGACGACGGCGCCGCGCGTGCGCGGCTCGCTCCGCGGCGAGGTCGCGGCGGCCGGCGCGGGCGCCGGGTCGGCCGGCGTGACGAGGATGCCGCCGTTTGCGAGCTCGAGCCGCACGCGGTCGGTGAACGACGCTCGGCGCAGCAGCTCTTCCGGCACGCGGATCCAGCCGCCCTTGTTCACGACAGCGTGCGTCGCGCCGCCCCGGCCCTTGCTCTCGCCGCTCACGCGTCCGTCGCGGATTTGCACGACGCGATCCGCGACAGCGGCCGACTCGGGGTCATGGCTGACGACGATGGTCGTCACGCCCGTCTCACGCGAGAGCTCGCGGATCAGCTCGTAGATCTGCGCCGCGTTCGCCGCGTCGAGCTCGCCCGTCGGCTCGTCGGCGATGAAGAGCCGTGGCCTGTGCGCGAGGGCGGCGCAGATCGCGATCCGCTGCTGCTGGCCGCCCGAAAGCTCCGCCGGCAGGGCATGGCGCTTCTCGAGCAGGCCCACGCGCTCGAGCAGGCGGTCGGCGACGCACTCGCGCGCCGCCGGCGAGGCGCCGAGCAGCCCGAGGCGAAGGCCGACGAGCCGGCGCGCGTCGAGCTCCGGCGCGAGCGCGCGCGTGTAGTGCTGGTCGGCGTAGCCGAGCGTCCGCGAACGGTACTCGACGAGCGCGCGCCCGCGCAGCTTGCGGAGGTCCTCGCCGAACACGCGCACGGTTCCGACGGAGGGCCGGTCGAGGCCGGCGAGGATCCGCAGCAGCGTGCTCTTGCCCGAGCCGCTCGGCCCGAAGACGACGAGCAGCTCGGCGTCGGCGACGTCGAGCGTCAGCCCCTGCAGCGCCGCCGAGCTCCCCTCCGCGGACGGGTAGATGCGGAACAGGCCGTTCGCTTCCACCGCGCTCACTCGAGTCCCTCCGAGAAGCGCCAGCGCGCGACCCGGTCGTATGCGAGGCGCGTGGCCGCGAATGCGCCGGCGACGGAGCACGCGGCCACCCCGGCGAGCGCAATCGCGACGAGCTTCCAGCCGAACACGAGCTCGAGCGGCGGCAGCGGCACGCCGGCACCGGCGGTGACCGCGACGACGGAGACGACGAGCGCGCTCATGACCGCGCCGGCGGCGAGGCCGCCGCCCAGCCCGAGCCCGGCGACGACCGCCGCACGCAGGAATAGGTGCCGGCGCACGTCGGCCGGCGCCGCTCCCTGAGCCTCGAGGTCGAACAGCTCCCCGCTCTCGTCGCGCAGGTCGCCGATCACGGTCAGCAGCAGGCCGACCACGGCAAGCGCGAGCGCGACAGCGGCGGCCGCGAGCAGGAGCGCAAGCGCACCGCGCGCGAGCGGGTCGCCGCGCAGGCTCGCCTCGGTCGCGCGCTGCGACGTCACGTCGAGCGCGTTGAACGGCGGCCGGACTGGCCTGTTCTCAAAGCTGACAACGAATCAGCAGGGCGCCGTCGCCGACGGTAGGGCGTTCACGCGGGCGAAGGACCCCGCATTCGGCGCTACACTTGGGAACCGCTCGGGGCCGTAGCTCAGCTGGGAGAGCGTCTGGCTGGCAGCCAGAAGGTCAGGGGTTCGAGCCCCCTCGGCTCCATCAACACTTTTCCCGAGCTTCCATCGCTCGAGCCGTTCGAAGGCTGGGTGTGTCAGGTCGTCGGCCTTCCGGCTTTTGTTTGAGGTGCGGGGGTTGGGCCTCTCTGCGCCCGGGTTGCGCGGGTGGCCGGGCGGTGACCGTTGTGGGTCACTGTTGCAAACGCTCTTGACAAACCGTCAGGACGCGTTATTGACTTCGCCGCGAGCGAGAGGGGGATCCGTGGCCGACGAGCCACGCACCCTGCGGCAACACGACGGCTGGCCGGCGGGCGGTTCAGCAGCGGTCGAGGCAGTGCGCACCTTCGTGCTCGCGGCAGTCCGCCTCTACCGAGAGGGGCTCGCCGACGTGCTTGCCCGCAGCGGCGGCATCGACGTCGTCGGCATCGCCGCGCAGGCGGACGACGCGATCACGGCGATCGCCCGGCTGCGACCGGAGGTGGCGGTGCTCGACGTCGCGGGGCCCGGCGGCCTCGAGATCGTTCGCGAGCTACGCCTCGAGGCGCCCGAGACGCGGATCGTCGTGCTCGCCGTCACCGAGATCGACCGCGACATCGTCGCGTGGGCCGAGGCGGGCATCTCCGGCTACGTGACCCGCGACGGCACGCTCGACGACCTCGTCGACGCGGTCATGGCCGCCGCGCGCGGCGAGGCGCGCTGCACGCCGCGCATCTCCGCGGCGCTCCTCGAGCGCGTCCACGCCCTCGCCGCCGGCCGCGCCGCCTCGGCCGGCGTCACGTCGCTGACGGCCCGCGAGCGGGAGATCGCCGAGCTGCTCGAGGCCGGCCTCTCGAACAAGGAGATCGCCACCCGGCTCCACATCGAGCTGCCGACCGTGAAGAACCACGTGCACAGCATCCTCGGCAAGCTCGACGTGGGCCGCCGCGCGGACGCGGCGGCCGAGCTGCGCCGCGCCCGCCTCGGCATGGCCTAGATCCTCGCTGCGCGAAGGACCGGTCCCCCGCCTGGATCCGATCCGGATCCGGCGATCCATTCCGCCCGCCGCGGGAGCGCCCCGAGAATCGGCCGGTGCTCCCGGAGGCCGCAAGGAGGCGGGTCTTGCTGCTGCACATGCCGCGGATGCTCCGCGACCTCGTGCGCGAGGTGGTCGCAGGCGAGCCCGACCTCGAGGTCGTCGGCGAGCTCGACGACGAGTCGCAGCTCGGCACGACGATGGCGAGCGCGGAGCCCCACTTCGTCATTGTCGGCGGCGAGCGCGCCGAGCTCTCAGCGAGGTGCAGGGCGCTCTTCGACGCGCGACCGCGGCTGAAGGTGCTCGCGCTCACGGGGCAGGGAGAGCGTGGCGTCGTCTGGGAGCTCGCGCCGCACCGCATCCCGCTCGGTGAGATGTCGCCGAGCGTGCTCCTCTCCGCAATCCGCAACGCGAGCGAGTGGCGGTGGGACGCGTGAGCGGCCGCGGGCTCGCGTCGCTCCTGCCGGCGCTCGCGCGCGTCGACGCCCTCCTGCGGGCGCTCGCGGAAGGCAGGCCCAGGCCCGGCGGCACCACTCTCGCGCGCGCCGACGGAGACCCGCCCTCGCCGCTGGACGACCTCGGCGTCGCGTTCCGGCTCGACGACTTCGAGCTCGACGTGCTCCTGCTCGCGCTCGCCCCCGAGCTCGACCCCGCCTACGCGGTCTACTTCGCCTCGCTCCAGGACGACCCGCGGGCGACTCACCCGACTGTCGAGACCGTCCTCTCGCTCCTCATCGCCTCGTCTACCGAGCGCCTCGAGCGGCGGCGACAGCTCGGCCCGGCGGGCACACTCGTGCGCGACGAGCTCGTCCGGCCGGGGACAGCCCTCGAGGTGGACCCACAGATCGTCCGCTTCGTGAGCGGAGACGAGGGGCTCGATCCACGGCTGGACGCCGTCGCACGTCTCGTCCGGCCGCGCTCCGCGATCCCGGCCGCGCCCGCGCTCTCGTCGTTCCTCGCCGAGGCCGGCGACGAGGCGGCCGTCCTGCTCCTCGGCGCACGCGACGCGGGCGGGCTGGAGCGGGCCGAGGCGCTCGCGCACGATCGCGGCACGCCCCTGCTCGTGCTGCACGCCGCGGCGGCCGCAGAGCGCGGCGACGACCTCGAGCACGCCGCGCGCGCGGCCGTCCGCGAGGCGGCTCTGTGCGGCGCGCTGCTCTGCGTGGCCGATCTCGACGGGCTCGAGCGACCGGCGCTGCGCGCGCTCGCGGCGGGGCTCCGACGTAGGCGGGCGCCGCTCGTCGTCGTCGGGGCAGACCGGCACCTCGAGGATCTCACCGGGCTCGAGCTCGACGTCGTCCCACTCGCCTCCCCCTCGCCGGCCGACCGCCGAAGCGCCTGGGCACGAGCCCTCGGCGACGACGCGGCCGCGATCGACCTCGACACGCTCGCCTCGCGGTTCAGGCTCGGGCCCGACGCGATCGCCCGCGCCGTCGAGGACGGCCGCGCGAGAGCGCGGCTCAGAGCGGCCGCGGGCGGCCCGCCGGGCCTCGGCGCCGCGGATCTGCTCGCGGGCGCCCGCGCACGGTCCGGGCACGAGCTGGCCCGGCTCGCACGCCGGCTCGAGCCGGTGTTCAGCTGGGACGACATCGTACTGCCGGCCGACTCGGTCACCCAGCTCCGCGAGATCTGCGACCGCGTCGTCCACCGTGACCGGGTCGTCGACGACTGGGGCTTCCGGCGCTCGCTCGGCATCGGGCACGGCATCAGCGCGCTCTTCGCGGGCTCGTCGGGCACGGGCAAGACGATGGCGGCAGGCATCGTCGCGAACGAGCTCGGGCTCGACCTCTACGCGATCGACCTGGCGAGCATCGTCTCGAAGTACATCGGCGAGACGTCGAAGAACCTCGACCGCATCTTCCGTGCCGCCGAGGACGCGAACGCCGTCCTCTTCTTCGACGAGGCGGACGCGCTGTTCGGGAAGCGCTCGGAGGTGCGCGACTCGCACGACCGCTACGCCAACGTCGAGATCGCCTACCTCCTGCAGAAGATGGAGGTGCACGAAGGCGTCGCGATCCTCGCGACGAACCTGCGCCAGAATCTCGACGAGGCCTTCGCGCGGCGGCTCGGCTTCACCGTCCACTTCCCGTTCCCGAACACGGCCGACCGGCGCGAGATCTGGGACCGCGTCTGGCCCGACGAGGTGCCGCTCGGCGCCGACGTCGACCTCGACGACCTCGCGGAGCGCTTCCGGCTCTCGGGTGGGAACATCCGGAACGCGGCGCTCGCCGCCGCCTTCCTCGCTGCGGCAGATGGCACCGCCGTGCGCCGCGAGCACCTGCTGCGCGCCGTGCGGCGCGAGTACCAGAAGCTGGGCCGAGGGCTGTCGGACGAGGAGCTCGGCGGCCTCGAGCCCGAGCTCGCGGAGACAACCGCATGAGCGCGGCGAGCATGTCCCTCGTCGATCAGGCCCGTGCGATCGAGCATCCGCTGCCCGTCCTGGGCGTGTCCGGGCTCTGGGGCCTCGAGCTCGAGGGCCGCTCGTTCCAGGCCTCGCAGGCGCAGCTCGACGAGATCCGCGCCGGCTTCGCGCGGGAGATGCGCCGCGGGCTCGACCGCGTGAACGCGCGAATCGCCGGCGGCGTCGAGGGCCACCGCGACATGATCCGCATCCACGAGGACCAGTTCATGGTCTCGAGGATCAGCGACGTCCTCGGCGGCGTCACCCTCCCGGACATCTCGATCTGGGACGGGGCATACCAGGCGCTCTGGCGAGGCCAGGCCGACCTACGCGCCGCGCATCTCTCCGACGCGGCCCGTGATCTCGAGCAAGCCGAGTCGTCTTCACAGCGTGCGTACGCGCAGTTCACCGCATACCGCGAGGGGACGATCTCCGGTGCCGGGCGGGCCGTCACGGGCCTGGAGGTCACCCGCGACGTCTCGTTCGCGACCGCTGGGATCATCGCCACGGTCGCGACGGGTGGCGCGGCAGGCGCCGTCATCGGCGCGGGGATCACAGCCACCGGCACGGCCGCGCAGCAGGCGATGGAGGTTCACCTCGACATGCGCCGCGAGGTCGACTGGGCCGGTATCGGCTTCGACGCGGTGATCGGGCTGATCACGAGCAAGCTCGGCGGCGCGCTCGGAGGAAAGGTCGCGGGCAAGCTCCTCGGCGATCCCGCTGTCGCCGGTCTGGGCCGCAAGGCCGTCTCGACGCTCGTGAACGACCTCATCAGCGGGAAGGCCTCGTCGATCCTGCACACGACCGCCCGCGCGGTGTTCGACCACTTTCAGGGATCTCCGCAGGCGATGTCGATGGACCAGTTCCTCGATACGCTCGCGCGCCAGCTCGTCGATCCGAAGAGCACGTTCATGGACATCCTCACGGGCGAGGTCGCCCGTCGCGCTCACGCGAGGTCGTCCGCTGCGCCGGAGCACGAGACCGCGCCGCCCGAGCACGAGGCTGCGCCGCCGAAGCACGAATCGGCTCCACCCGAGCACCAGGAGGCAGGCAAGCCGGGCGGTGGCGGGGCACCACCGCCGGCTCCGGAGCCGGCCGAGATCGTCGGGGAGCCCGTCCGGGTGCCGAAGCCGGCCGGGAAGATCACGGCCACTCCGACCGAGCACCTCGAGAACGAGCAGGCGAGAAG
Organism: Gaiellaceae bacterium; assembly: GCA_050013935.1. Taxonomy (GTDB): domain Bacteria; phylum Actinomycetota; class Thermoleophilia; order Gaiellales; family Gaiellaceae; genus Palsa-739. The sequence goes on from JBEKEH010000074.1 coordinate 12,137, forward strand.
CATCGCGAAGTCGGGCGGCAAGATCCTGGCGACCGAGCACCAGGAGGCGGAGCAGCAGCGGGCACGGACATTCCGCGAGCAGGGCGGCAAGCTGCGCAACCCCGCGGAACAGCGGGTCTCGACGAAGGGGAAGGTGCTGCCCGAGCTCGCGCCGAAGGCGCCGAAGAAGGCGCCGGCGCCGGTGCCCGAGGCGGAGTCGAGCATGCTCGTCGACCCACAGGGAGTCCCCGTCGTCTCGGGCGCGCGCGCGAAGCTCGAGGCTCCGCTCGGCCTCAAGGGGCCTCTTCCGGCGGGCGAGACGGTGCGCGGTCAGGTCGTCGAGCCACTGGTGATCGAGAAGCGGTATCCAGGGGCGAAGGGGCTGCCACCGAGCTTCGAAGGATTCGACGCCGTCCAGGGTGCCGAGCCGACGCGAACGTTCGTGGCCGGAGAGCGCGGGCCGGCGCGGCCGGGCCTGCGCTACGAGGGCGGCACGGCGATCAGCATCAAGTCGATCGAGCTCAACGGCGCGAGCTACGAGACGTCCAAGGGCACGTACTCGAGCTTGAAGCACTACGTCGACGCGGCCGCCGACTATCCGAGGGGGAGCCCTTCGCTGAGCGGCCCAGCCTCGGGCGGTCGCGTTCAGGTGACGCTCCTCAATCCGACCGAGCGCGTGCTCCACCTCGAGCTCACGCGCAGGCCGACGAGCGAGCAGATGGACGGCTTCGCCCTCTTGAAGAACTATGCAACGGAGCGGGGCATCAAGCTCGTGCTCGCGACGGAGCGCTGAACCGATGATCGACGCGCTCGAGAAGATGGTGCGCCGGCTGCTGCTCGACGACGTCCCGCAGCTCACGAGCGAGCTCCAGGTCCGTTTCGAGCCGCCGGACCAGGACTGGCAGAGCTACCTCGCCGACCAGAGCGTCGGCGGGGCGCCGGTGCTCGGCGTCGACTGCTACCTCGTCGAACTCCGCGAGAACGCCGTGCTGCGGTCGAACGAGTGGCTGAGCGAGGAGATCGGCGGCACGGTCTTCCGCGAGCCGGCGCCGATGCGCGTCGACTGCCACTACCTCGTCACGGCCTGGGACTCGGCGAAGATCAGCGAGACGCTCGAGCCGGGGATCGAAGAGCACAAGCTGCTCTACGCGGTGCTCGGGACCCTCGCCGCGGCGGCGCCGCTGAACGCCTCGCGCATCTACCCGCGCCTGTCGCCCGACCTGGCGGCGGTGCCGGCGCCGATCCGCGACTTCGACCTGCCGACGCGCGTCGTCCCGCCGGAGGGCTACCCGAAGCTCGCGGAGTTCTGGACATCCATGGGCCAGACGGTCCGCTGGCGCCCGGCCGTCCACCTCGTCGTCACCCTGCCGATGCTACTGACCGACGAGGTCGTCGGGCCGCCGGTCACGACCGAGCTCACCGGCTACGGACTCGACGGCGGGCCGATCGACGAGACCCGCGTCACCGTCGGCGTCGAGGTGCTCCACGGCGCCGCGGCCGTCCCTGCCGCCTGGGTGCGCCTCGAGACGACCGGCGGCGTCCACGTCCAGGAGGGCATCGCCGACGGCTCGGGGCGGCTCGCCTTCGTCGACGTCGCCGCCGGCGACTACGTGCTCCAGGCCGCCGCGGCGGGCCTGGGCGATGCGCTGCCCACCCCTGTCCACGTCCCGTCGGTCGCCGGCGGCTACCGAGTGAGTTTCCCGTAGCGAACGGTCTCCGGCCGAGCAAGGAGGATTCGCATGAGCCCGCAGTACGCGACACCAGGTGTCTACATCGAAGAGGTCACCGGGCCGGGCGTCATCGCCGGTGTGGGGACGAGCACCGCCGCGTTCGTCGGTCCCGCCGCGAAGGGCCCAATTGGGCTCCCGACCCGCGTCACGAGCCTCGACGACTTCGTCCGCCTGTACGGCGGCTCCCGCGACAGCCGGGCCTGGCCGTACCTCTACGGCGGCTCGATCCGCTACTACCTCGGCTTCGCGGTCGAGGCGTTCTTCCGCAACGGCGGCACGCAGGCCTTCGTCGTGCGCATCGGGACGGCGGTGCAGGCGAGCCTGCCGATCGCAAACCGCGCCGCCAAGGAAGCGGCAGTCGTGCGCGCGCTCGCCGAGGGCACGGCGGGCGACGGGGTCTCGGTCGCCGTCGAGTCGTCCGCCGTGCTCACCGTCGCCACAGGCTCGTCGACGCTGACCACGGTCGCCAGCACGGCCGTGACGGTCCTCTCGGCGGCGCCGTTCCGGGTCGGCGACCAGGTGACGACAGACGGCACGAACCGAGCCGAGATCTCGCAGGTGCAGGGGGCGACGCTCACCTTGTCCGCCCAACTCGCGGGAGCCTCGGTCGGTGACACGCTGCGCATCGCCGACCTCCTGAAGAACGGCCCCGACGACTTCCGGCTCGTTTCCACCCAGGACCTCGTCAAGGGTGCGACCGTGCTCGTGAACGGCGCCGACCGCGCGGTGATCGACCACGTGAACGCCCAGACGGGCTTCGCCGGGCTCGTCGGCGGGCCACCCAAGAAGTACACGACCTCGCCGACGGCGCCGACACTCACCACCGTGCGGCTCCTCGTCACCGGCAGCGCGAACGTGAGCGCGAGCGCGACGGCGGCGAACCCGAGCGGGAACCTCGTCAGCCGCGTGACGGTCGACGACGCGTCGCCCTTCGTCCCCGGAGACACGGTGACGAGCGACGGCACGCACGTCGCGACGATCGACCGGATCCAGGGCAGCGACCTCTGGCTCGCTGCGCAGCTCGCGGGGATCGGCGCAAAGATCCGGCTCGCCGACGTCGCGGCCGGGACGACGACCTTCCGGCTCGACCGGACGGCGGGCCTCGCTCCGGGCAGCGTGCTACTGCTCTCCGACG
>JBEKEH010000075.1:0-14970 GCA_050013935.1 Gaiellaceae bacterium
GTGCGCAGCGAGCGCAAGCTGCGTGCCGAGCTCTGCCGTGAGCCGACGCCGCTCGAGATCGCGATCGATCTCGAGCTGCCGCTCGACGAGGTGGAGGGAATCATGCGCAGCGCGCAGACGCCCGTGTCGCTCGAGAAGCCGGTCGGCGACGAGGAGGAGTCCGAGTTCGGGCACTTCCTCACCGACGAGAACATGCCGCTCCCGGACGAGGCCGCCGAGGTGGCGATGCGCAGGGAGACGCTGCGCAGGATCCTCTCGACCCTCTCGCACCGGGAGCGCCGCGTCCTCGAGCTCCGCTACGGGCTCGACGGCGAGCACCCGCGCACGCTCGACGAGGTGGGGCGGACGTTCAACGTCACGCGCGAGCGAATTCGCCAGATAGAAAACCAATCCCTTAAGAAGCTCCGCGCGCTCGCGGACGCGCATTCGCTCAAGGACGTGGCGTAGGTCGAAAGGCTGCAACCAGGTTGCCTTTGGCAACCTGGTTGCGGATGTTCACGCGACGAACGCGTCGATCGACGCGCGGATCCCCACCGCGTCGAGACGGTGTGCACTGCGGCTGCCTCTCCTTGAAGACGTGCGGCTTGCTCAACCCGGGCGACGAGGCGGCCGCGCTCGGTCCCGGCGCGCGGTACCTCAAGGCGTAGGTCTACGGCTGCAACCAGGTTGCCGGAGGCAACCTGGTTGCGGATGTTCACGAGCGACTAGGCTCCCCCCAATGGACGAAGCCTGGCGCAATGAGCTGGCTGCTTTCATCGCGATCCCCTCGGTGAGCGCCGAGGCGGCGCACCGCGAGGACGTGAAGCGGGCCGGCGAATGGGTTTGCGAGACCATCCGGACGAAATGCGGCGGCAGCGCCGAGCTGACCCCGCTCGGCGAGAGGGAGCTCGCGCTCGGCGAGATCCGCGCCTCGACCGACGCCGCCAACGCGCCGACCGTTCTCTGCTACGGCCATTTCGACGTCCAGCCTTCCGCGCCGCTCGACCTCTGGGAGACCGACCCGTTCGAGTTGACGATCCGCGACGAGTGGGCCTACGCGCGCGGCGTCACCGACGACAAGGGCCAGGTCTTCATCCTGCTCAAGGCGGCGCAGCGGCTCGCCGAGGCGAACGCGCTCCCGGTGAACCTCCGCTTCGCGTGCGACGGTGAGGAGGAGATCGGCGGCCACACGATCGTCGACTACCTCGCGGTCGACGATCGCGGCGCGGACGCGGCGATCATCTTCGACGGCGGCATGCTGCGGCTGGACGTGCCGGTATTCGATCTCGCGACCCGCGGCCTCGTGGCGTTCGACGTCACGGTGAAGACGGGCGAGCGCGACCTGCACTCCGGCATGTACGGCGGCGCCGCGCTGAACGCGATCCACGTGCTCATGCGCTGCTTCGAGGCGGTGCTGGCCGGGCCGGACGGGCGGCTGCCGGAGCCGCTGCGCGAGGGCATCGCCCCGCCGACGGCCGAGGAGCTCGCGGCGTGGGCCGCGCTGCCGCCCGGCGCCGACGAGCTGAGCGGCCAGGGTGCGCGACCGCTCGACGCGCGCGCGGCGGAGGAGTTCTACCTGCGCACCTGGGCCGAGCCGTCGGCGGACGTGAACGGGATCATCGGCGGCAAGCCCGGGGTGCGGAACACGACGCTGTCGGTGCAGGCGTCGGGTGAGTTCACGGTCAGGCTCGCGCCCGGCCAGCAGGTCGAGACGATCGGCGCCGCGGCGGAGAAGCTCGTGCGTGCGGCGGCGCCTTCCGGCGCCGAGGTCGACGTGCGCTGGGCAGGCTCGGCGCCCGGCCGCGTGCAGCCGGATGCCCCTGCGATCCGGCTCGGGCTGCAGGCGTTCGAACAGGCGCTCGGCGTGAAGCCGCTGCTCGTCCGCTCCGGCGGCACGCTGCCGATCATGCCGGCGCTGGAGAGCAAGGGCATCTCGACGATCCTCACCGGCTTCGGCCTGCCGGAGTCGAACGTGCACTCGCCGAACGAGAAGTTCCTCGTCCGCTACTTCGAGCAGGGCGTCGACACCGCCGCCGCGCTCTACACCGCGCTCGCCGCGTTGCCGCGGAGCTGACTAGCCGCGCGGCGCGCTTGCGTGCTCGTGCGGCGCCGCGTGGTCGTGGTGGAGCCACGTGTGGCCGAACTCGCGCATCGCGTCGATGATCGGCAGCAGCGCCTCGCCCTTCTCGGTCAGCTCGTACTCGACCCGCGGCGGCGACTCGGGGTAGCTCTGCCGAGCGAGAATCCCTTCCTGCTCGAGCACACGCAGGCGCTCGGCGAGCGTGCGCGGGCTGATGCCGCGGCAGGAGCGCTCGAGCTCGGAGAAGCGGCGCGGCCCCTCGGAGAGGTCGTGGACGAGCAGCGCCGTCCACTTCGCGCCGATCACGTCCGCGCAGGCCGCGACAGAGCAGGTCGACGCCTCGTGGACCGCATTCATCGTCCGGCTCATGTGCCGATTGTAGCCCGCCCCTTCCGGAGGCGTCCGAAACGGCCGGGACGGCGTCAGACGCGGAACGGCGCGGGGCAGGCGTCGATCTTCGGGATCGAGAAGCGGGCGATCGTGCCGAACTGCGGCGCCGGCGGGGTGTCCCGCACCGGTCGGATGCCGAGCAAGTCAGCGAATACACCGGCGAAGATCAGGGCGTGCGCGGATGGGAGCTACGGGCCGGGGCGCGATTGTGACAAGTACCACAAGGGAGGCCCGATGAACACGCTGCTGACCGTCGTTGCCATCGTCCTCGTCATCGCCGTGCTCGCGGTCTGCGCGTGGGCATTCCTGCTCGCGCCGTTCATCGTGCCGCGGCGGCACGTCCAACACCGCTAGCCGCTAGTCCCAGGGCGGGGGGTTGTGCACCCAGCGGCCGCCCAGCATCGTCGCGAGCACCTGCACCTCGCGTAGCTCGTCGGGCTCGCACGCGAAGGGGTCGCGGTCGAGCACGACCAGGTCCGCGAGCCGGCCCGGGAGCAGCGTGCCGCGCACGCGTTCGTCGTGCGAGAGCCACGCCGGCGCGACGCAGGTCGCGTGCAGCGCCTGCGCGAGGGTCAGCGCCTCCTCGGGCCGCCAGGCCGGCCTGCCGTCGAGCGTGCGCAGGACGCCGGCGAGGACGCCCGCCCACGGGTCGAGCTCCTCGATCGGCGCGTCGGAGCCGTTGGCGACGTGCGCGCCGGAGTCGAGCAGCGTCCGGAAGGCGTACGTGCCCTCCAGCCGGCCGGCCCAGAACCGCTCCGCGAGGTCGCGATCCGACGGCGCATGGGTGAACTGCGCCGAGACGGCGACGCCGAGCTGCCCGAACCGCGCCAGGTCCTCCGGCGCGACGCACTGCGCATGCTCGATCCGCTGCCTGAGTCCGCGCGCCTGCCACAGGTCGCGCGTCTGCTCGAACGCGTCGAGCGCCTCCCGGTTCGCCCGGTCGCCGATCGCGTGCACGGCGACCGGCCAGCCGGCCTCGGCGCCGGTGCGCACGATCTCGGCCAGCTCGTCGCCGCTCGTGATGCACACCCCGCTGCCGTCGAGCATCCACGCCGTCTGCGAGCCGAGCGTGCCGTCCATGAAGACCTTCAGGTAGCCGATGCGCAGCAGCGGTGAGCCGATGCCGCTGCGCACTCCGAGCGAGCGCAGCTCCGGCAGCTTCTCGTGCGGCACCGACTGCCAGACGCGGAGCGTCAGCCCCGCATGCTCGTCGAGCCGCTGCCAGAGGCCGGCCGCGCTCAGCCAGCCGTCCTTGTCGTGGACGCACGTGACGCCGCGGGAGTTCGCCACCTTCACGCCGGCGCGCATCGCCTCGACGTACTCGTCGACCGGAATCGTGGCGTGGCGCTCCTTAAACCGCCACGCGGACTCCTCGCGCAGGACGCCGGTCGGCTCGCCGTGCGCGTCGCGCTCGACGACGCCGCCCTTGACGTCGAGCTCGCCGCCCGCGAGCGCCAGCGCGGCCGAGTTGAGCCAGAGCGAGTGGTAGTCCTTCGCGATCAGCGCCGCCGGCCGCGAGCCGGTGATCGCGTCGAGATCCTCCTTCGTCGGCTCGCGGCCGTCCGGCCAGTCGGCGCTGCGCCAGCCGTGGCCGCGCAGCCAGCGGCCCTCCGGCAGCGCCGCCGCCGCCTCGCGGAGGCAGGCCAGCGCCTCGTCGAGCGAGCCGCAGCCGTCGAGCTGCACCTCGTTCTGCGCGACCGCCCAGGTGGGGAAGTGGACGTGCGAGTCGGTGAGGCCGGGGAGGACGCAGCGGCCGCCGAGGTCGACCGTCTCCGGGCTCACGAGGGCCGTCTCGTGGACGCCGACGGCGCCCGCGATCCGGTCGCCTGCGATCGCCAGCGCCCGCGCCTCGGGGAGCGACGGGTCGAGCGTGCGGACGACGCCGTTCTCGAGGATCATCGCTTCGAGCCTACTGAGAAAGGAGCCGACGATGTTCGACCACGTGGGGCTGAACGTGCGGGACTACCGGGCGAGCAAGGCCTTCTACGAGCAGGCGCTCGAGCCGCTCGGCTACCGCGTCGTGATGGCGTTCGACGAGTGGAAGGGGGCGGGCTTCGGCACGAGCGACGACAAGCCCGAGTTCTGGATCATGGAACGCGAGCCGTTCGGCACCGGCACGCACGTCGCCTTCCACTGCGAGGACCGCGCCACCGTGGACGCGTTCCATGCGGCGGCACTGGCCGCCGGGGGCACCGACAACGGCGCCCCGGGCGTCCGCGAGCACTACCACCCGACCTACTACGGGGCGTTCGTGCTCGACGCCGACGGCAACAACGTCGAGGCGGTCTGCCACCGGCCGGAATGACCCCCAGAACGACGTCGCCGGCCCAGGGGCCGGCGACGTTCGTTTCTCCCGCGGAGGAGGAACTTGACTCCATTCTGGCTGCGCGGGGGCTCCTCCGACATCGGGTCGGCCACGGAACACGATTGCGGGCTTTCCCCGACGCCGGCGTGGGCGCCTCTACAATCGCGGCCGTGCCCTGGGACCAGCTGAGCGACGAGCAGCGGGAGATCCGTGACCTCGTGCGGACGCTCGCACGCGAGCGGATTGCGCCGCGGGCGGCGGCGATCGACGAGTCGCACGAGTTCCCCTGGGACATCGTTGAGCTCTACCGCGAGAACGACATCTTCGGCCTGTTCCACGAGGAGCAGTACGGCGGGCTGGGCACCGGCGCTTGGCTCGCTCTGATCGCGATCGAGGAGATCTCCAAGGTCTGCGCGACGAGCGGCCTGATCCTCGCCGTGCAGGAGCTCGGCTCGCTCGGGCTGAAGCTCGCGGGCAGCGAGGAGCAGAGGCAGCGCTATCTGCCGCGGCTCGCGAGCGGCGAGTGGCTCTGCGCGTACGCGCTGACGGAGGCCGGCTCGGGCTCCGACTCGGCGGCGATGCGCACGACCGCGCGCCGCGACGGCGATGAGTACGTGCTCAACGGCTCGAAGCGGTTCATCACGAACGCGAGCGTCGCGAGCCTCTACACGGTGTTCGCGAAGACCGATCCCGGCGCGGCGCACGCCGGCATCTCCGCCTTCCTCGTCGAGGCGGACGCTCCGGGCTTCGAGGTGACGCGGCTGGAGCCGAAGCTGGGGATCAGCGGCTCGACCACCGGCGAGCTCGCCTTCGAGGAGTGCCGCATCCCCGCCGGCAACCTGCTCGGCGCCGAGGGGGAGGGCTTCAGGATCGCGATGCGGATCCTCGACCGCTCGCGCCCCGGCGTCGCGGCACAGGCGCTCGGGATCGCGCAGGGCGCGACCGACTACGCGCTCGAGTACGCGAAGACGCGCGAGACGATGGGCAAGCCGATCGCGGAGCACCAGCTGATCCAGGCGAAGCTCGCCGACATGGAGACGGAGTGCGAGGCCGGCCGCGGGCTGCTCTACACGTTCGGACGCATGGTCGACGACGGCGTCGACGGCCCCGAGCTGACGAAGGCCTCGGCGATGGCGAAGCTCAAGTGCGGCGACGTCGCGATGGCCGTCACCATCGAGGCGGTGCAGATCCTCGGCGGCTACGGCTACATCAAGGAGTACCCGGTCGAGCGCTTCATGCGCGACGCGAAGATCACGCAGATCTACGAGGGCACGCAGGAGATCCAGCGCCTCGTGATCGCGCGCGAGATGCTCAAGGAGAGCCGCGCCTTCCTGCTCGCCGGCGTCGGCTGAGTCGCCCGGTACGCTAGTATTTGCGCACGCAAGCTTTTAGGGGGAGACGATGAGGCTCGACGGCATCCATCACGTGACCTGCATCACCGGCGACGCGCCGCAGAACGTGGACTTCTACACGGGAACGCTCGGCCTGCGGCTCGTGAAGAAGTCGGTCAACCAGGATGATCCGACCGTCTACCACCTGTTCTACGCGGACGAGCTGGGCAGCGCCGGCTCCGACATCACCTTCTTCGAGTACCCGGGCGCGGCGCGCGGCCGGGCGGGCGCCGGGATGGTGCACACGGTCGTCTGGCGGGTCGGCTCGGGCGAGGCGCTCGACTTCTGGGCGGCCCGGCTCGGCGTCGAGCGGGCGGGCGACGTCGTGCGCTTCTCCGATCCGGAAGGGCTCGCACACGAGCTCGTCGTCGCGCACGTCCCGGACGAGCCTCTGATCGCCGACCACCCCGAGATCCCGCGCGAGCTCGCGCTTCAGGGTTTCGACGGCGTGCGCGCGTACGCCCGCTCGCCGGAGTTGCGAACCGCTCCGTTCCTCGAGGCGCTCGGCTTCGAGCGCGACGGCCGCCGCTGGGAGACCCGCGGCGATTCGCGCGGCGGCTGGATCGAGTACGAAGACGCAGCGGCCGAACCCGGCGTCCCCGGCGCCGGCACCGTCCATCACGTCGCGTGGGCGTCCACGATGGAGGACCACGAGGCCTGGCAGCGCCGCGTCGCGGAGGCAGGCGGGCGGCCGACGCCGATCATCGACCGCTTCTGGTTCCGCTCGATCTACTTCCGCGAGCCGAGTGGCGTCCTGTTCGAGATCGCCACGCTCGGGCCCGGCTTCGCCACCGACGAGGATCCGGCGCACCTCGGGGAGAAGCTCATCCTGCCGCCGGACTTCGAGCACCTGCGCGCGCAGGTCGAGCCGATCCTCACGCCGCTGCCGAGCCCGCGGGAGAGCTGGACGCGCGCGTGAGCCCCGACGCGCGCGCCCGGAATGCGCCTCGCTGACCGGGCCGCCGTGGTTGCCGCGACCGTGGTCTACGACGGCGAGTGCGGCTTCTGCACGGCGCTCGTCGAGGCGGCCTCGCGACGTCTGCACACGCCCGTCAAGGCGGTGCCGTGGCAACGGGCCGACCTCGCAGCGCTCGGCGTTCCGCAGGAGGACGCCCGGCTGCGACTGCAGTGGATCGGCGCGGACGGGGCGCGGCTGCAGGGCCACCGCGCCGTCGCCGCCTGGCTGCGCAGCGCCGGGGGCGGCTGGCGCGCGCTCGCCGCGCTGCTGACGGCGCCGGGCCTCGACGCTGCCGCCGCGGCCGGCTACCGGCTCGTGGCGGCGAACCGGCGGCGTATCCCGGGGCCCTGGCCGCGCACGTGCCCGGTGCCGCCGCCGGACGACGGCCCGCGCGCCTGACGTTTTGTTTCCGTCCCCCCACAGGCTAGGGTCTCGCGGATGGGCCTTACCTGAGGAGGAGCGATGCGCAAGACCGTCACGTTGCTCGCCCTGTTCGCCGTCGCCGCGGTGGCGCTCACCGCAGCCGGCACCGCCGGGGCGAGCCGTCATGCCGCGAAGGCCACGGCCTTCAGCTACTGCGACGACCCGACCTTCCCGCCGATGGAGTCGACGACGACGGCCGGCAAGCCGGTCGGCTTTGACATCGACATGGCGGCCGCGATCGCGAAGCAGATGGGAGGAACGGCGAGCTTCGTGCACACGGCGTTCTCCGGCCTGCTGCCCGCGCTCGGCGCGAAGAAGTGCGACGTCGTCATCTCCGGCATCTTCGTCACGCCGGACCGCACGAAGCAGTTCCCTGCGGTGGCGTACATGCACTCGCACCGCGCGCTGCTCGTCGCCGGCGGCAACCCGAAGCACATCACCTCGGTCGCCGGTCTGAAGGGGATGCACGTCGCCGTCCAGTCGGGGACGAAGTACGAGCAGTTCCTGAAGTCGCAGCAGAAGTCGCTCGGCTTCACGCTGCAGAGCTACCCGGGAGACACGGACGCGATCGCCCAGATCCTGCTCGGCCGCGCGGACGCCGTCCTCACGCAGGACACCGAGGGCGCCTACCAGATGCAGCAGCATCCGGGGAAGATCGCGATCGGCTACCTGTTCCCGGAATCGGACACGTTCGGGATCTACTACCGCAAGGGTGACGCGATCGGCGGGAAGCTGGCGACCGCGATCAAGGCGTTGAAGGCGAACGGCACGATGGCGAAGCTCGCCGCGAAGTACCACATTCCCGCGGGTGACGTGAAGTAGGCCCGGCGGGCGCGTGCTCGCGAGCTTCGACACGCATACGTTCTGGGGAGCGCTCACTTCCGGTCCGTACTGGAAGGGAGCGCTCCTCGCAATCGGCCTGACCGGCGCGACGATGGTGGCTGGGGTCATCATCGGCTTCTTCCTCGCGCTCGGCCGCTCGAGCCGGCGACGCACGGTGCGGAACGTCGTCCTCTTCTACAACTGGCTGTTCCGGGCAACGCCGACCCTGCTCCAGCTGATCTTCGTCTGGGACGCCCTGCCGCAGCTCTGGCCGGTCTTCGCCGGCTCGTGGTTCACCCCGTTTCTCGCCGCGTGGATCGCGCTCTCGCTGAACGAGGGCGCGTACATGGCGGAGATCATCCGCGCCGGCTTGCTCTCGGTCGACCCGGGCCAGGAGCTCGCAGGCCGTACGCTCGGGATGACCCGCCGCCAGATCCTGCGGCGCGTGGTCGTGCCGCAGGCGGTGCGCATCGTGATTCCTCCTGCCGGCAACGAGTTCATCACCGTCCTGAAGCTGACGAGCCTCGCGTCGGTCATCTCGGTGCATGAGCTGCTCACGGCTGCGAACGAGGACGCATCCGTGAAGTTCCAGTTCGCCGAGGTCTATCTCGCCGCGCTGATCTACTACCTCGTCATCGTCTCGATCCTGATGGTGCTCCAGGGCCGGCTCGAGCGGAGGTTCACGTGGACGTCGGGGCGCCGCCGCCGGGTCGCCGCGCCTGCCATCCCCGCCGTCTCGCACGACGCACGCTGATGGCCGACGTCGTCCTCAGGGCCGAGGAGCTGCACAAGAGCTACGGCGAGCTGGAGGTGCTGAAGGGCGTCACGTTCGAGGTCGATCGCGGCCAGGTGAAGGTGATCATCGGCCCCTCCGGCTCGGGCAAGTCGACGCTGCTGCGCTGCCTCGCGATGCTCGAGCCGCCGGACGCGGGCCACGTCTACCTCGAGACGGAGCAGCTGACCGCGCTGCCGGAGAAGGCGCTCGCGCCGCACCGGTCCGAGGTCGGGATGGTCTTCCAGCGCTTCAACCTCTTCCAGAACATGAATGCGCTCGGCAACGTCATGTGCGGGCTCGTCGAGGTGCGCAAGCTCGGCAGGAAGGAGGCGCGAGCGCGCGCGCTCGAGTTCCTCGCCCGAGTCGGGCTCGCCGACAAGGCGCACCAGTATCCGGAGGAGCTGTCGGGTGGCCAGCAGCAGCGCGTCGCGATCGCGCGCGCGCTCGTGATGCGCCCTAAGGCGATGCTCTTCGACGAGCCGACCTCCGCCCTGGACGTCGAGCTCGTGCGCGAGGTGCTCGACGTGATGGAGTCGCTCGCGCGCGAGGGGATGACGATGGTCGTCGTCTCGCACGAGCTCCGCTTCGCGCACCACGTCGCCAGCTCGGTGCTGATGATGGACGAGGGGCGCATCGTCGAGGAGGCGGCGCCGGACGAGTTCTTCTCCGCCCCGCGGGAAGAGCGGACGAAGCGCTTCCTCTCGCTCGTCGAGTGAAGGTCCTCGTTCTCGGGGAGCGGTTCCCGCCCGAGGCGCTAGCCGGCCTCGACGTGGTGCACGAGCCGGCCGACGACGTCGCGGCAATACTGACGACGCCGCGCGCGCCGGTCGGCGCGGAGCTGATCGCGCGGCTGCCGGCGCTGCGCATCGTTGCGACGGCGAGCGTCGGCTTCGACCACGTCGACCTCGAGGCCGCGCACGCGCGCGGGATCGTCGTGCGCAGCGTCCCGGACTACTGCACGGAGGAGGTCGCCGACCACACGCTCGCGTTCCTCTTTGCGCTGCTGCGCGGCGTCGTCGCGCTCGACCGCAGCGTCGCCGCGGGCGAGTGGAATCCCCAGGCCGCCGGGCCGCTACGGACGCTCGGCGGGCTGCGGGTCGGGATCGTCGGCCACGGGCGGATCGGCGGCGCGGTGACGCGCCGGCTGCACGCGCTCGGCGCGGAGGTGTGGGCGAACGACATCGTCGACATCCACCGCGACGGCGTGCGCGAGACGCCGCTCGACGAGCTGCTGCGCGAGTGCGACGCCGTCTCGCTGCACGTGCCGCTGACGCCGCTGACGCAGGGGATGATCGGCGAACGCGAGCTCGCGCTGATGCGACCCGGCGCGTTCCTGCTCAACACCGCGCGCGGTCCCGTCGTCGACGTCGACGCCGTCGTCGCGGCGCTCCGCGCCGGCCGGCTCGGCGGCGCCGCGCTCGACGTCCTCCCGCAGGAGCCGCCGGCGCGGCCGCCCGCGGCGCCGAACCTGATCGTGACCCCGCACGCCGCCTACTACAGCGAGGCGGCGAAACGGCGGGCGGCGGCGGCGGCGATCGCCGCCGTCCGCGAGGTGCTCGGCCTCTAGGAGGGCGTCACTCCACCTTGTTGAACTGCCAGACGGCGAGGGCGAGCACGACGAGGGCTCCCACGGCGACGAGGCCGAGCTCGAGCGGGATCGGGAGCCGCCAGCCGTCCCAGGTGACGCCGCCGTTCAGTCGCTGGGCGAGCGCGGCGGAGGCGTGGACGTGGGCGAAGACGGCGCGGCGCATCGGGTCAACCGCGTAGGTGAGCGGGTCGAGCTTGGTCAGCACCTCGAGCCACTGCGGGAGCCCTGTCGGCGGGAAGATCGCACCGGAGAGGAAGAACATCGGCATCACCAGGAACTGGATCACGGCCTGGAACGACTCGATCTGGCTCATCCGGCTGGCGACGAGGACGCCGAACGCGGTGAGGGCGACGGCGACGAGGATCATCTCGCCGAGGAGGGTCGCGAACAGCGTCGGCGAGTAGGGAACGCCGACGAGGCCGGCGAGCAGCAGCATCACCGCGCCCTGGATGGCGGCGGTGGTGGTGCCGCCGGCGCATTTGCCGACGACGATCGCGCCGCGCCGCACGGGCGCGACGAGCATCTCGCGCAGGAAGCCGAACTCGCGGTCCCAGACGATCGAGATCGCCGAGAAGAGCGCGGTGAAGAGCACGGTCATCGCGAGGATGCCCGGGAACATGAAGGTCTTGAAGTTGACGCCGCCGCTCGAGGCGACGAGTGACGACATCCCGGTACCGAGCACGAGCAGGAAGAGCACGGGCTGTACGAACGACGTCACGAGTCGCAGCCGGTTGCGTAGGAAGCGCAGCAGCTCACGGTTCCAGACGACGCGCACGGCGCGCACATCCGCGCCGAGCCCACCCGCGCCCGCGCGAGCAGGCAGGATCGCCGGTGCGCCGGCGGCGGCTAGCGGGCTCTCCGCCATCGCATCGCGTGGCTGCGCATCCGCTCGTTCGCCGAGGCCTCGGCGTCGCGGATCGTGCGGCCGGTGTAGGCCATGAAGACGTCGTCCAGCGTGGGTCTGGCAACCCGGATCGAGCGGATCGGCTGGCTGAGCTCGGCGAACAGGCGCGGCACGAACTGCTCGCCGCCGGCGACATGGAAGGTGACGGCGCCCTCGCTCAGGCCCGCCTCGAGCCCGAATCGCTGACCGAGCTCGGCGATCGTCGCCGGCGCGTCGTCGACGTGGAGCTCGATCCGGTCCTTGCCGATCGTCGCCTTCAACGCGTCCGGAGTGTCGATCGCGACGATCGAGCCGTGGTCGATGATCGCGAGCCGGTCGCAGTGCTCGGCCTCGTCCATGTAATGCGTGGTCAGGAAGATCGTGATCTGCTCGCGCCGGCGAAGCTCGTTGATGTACTCCCAGATGTGGGAGCGCGTCTGTGGATCCAGCCCGAGCGTCGGCTCATCCAGGAACAGCACCCGCGGTGAGTGAGTCAGCCCCCGCGCGATCTCGAGGCGACGCTTCATGCCGCCCGAGAAGGTGCCGACGAGATCGTCGCGCCGATCGTCGAGGTCCACCATCGCCAGCAAGCCGTCGAGCCGCTGCTCCCGCACGGCGGGGTCGACGCCGTACAGCTCGGCATGGAAGCGCAGGTTCTCTTCTGCGGTGAGGTAGTCGTCGAGCGTCGTGTCCTGGAACACCAGCCCGATCTGCTGGCGCACCTGCAGCGGCCGTCGCGCGACATCGAGCCCAACAATCTGCGCACTGCCCGAGGTCGGCCGAAGCAGCGTGCAGAGCATGTTGATCGTCGTCGACTTGCCGGCCCCGTTCAGGAAGGTAGTTCTCTGCTAAACTGAGTCCGGCGGGAGAATGCCCTCCCGCCGGAGCTAGGAGGATACGAGATGAGCCCTTCCCGGAAAAGCATCACGAAGCCGGTATCCATCTATGTGAGAGTCAGCAGGGTTGGCTCGCGTGACGTGGAGGCCGACGGCGGCTCCGCTGCCGAGCAGGAGCGGAAGTGCCGCCAACAGCTAGAGCTTCTGGACCTCCAGGCGGGCGAGGTGTTCGTGGATTTGGACGAAAGCGGGGGAAAAGAGTCCCGGCCAGAGTTCGACCGCATGCTGCGCGGGATCGAGGACGGCACTTCCGGCGGCGTAGTCGTCTGGAAGCTGTCGAGATTCGGACGCCGCGTGCGCCACGTGCTCCGTCAGATCAACTGGGTTGAATCGCACGGCGCCGTCTTCCTTTGCGTGACGCCGAACATCGACACCTCGGGCGCCTACGGCAAGTTCACACTCACGCTCTTCGCGGCACTGGACGAGCTGGAGTTGGACAACCTGACCGAGGGCTGGCGCAGCTCCCGCGACTCGGCACTCTCGCGCGGTGTCCGCGTAGGCGTTCCTCCAGCAGGCTTCAGGAAGGGACCGGACGGGCGGCTCGTGAAGGACGCAGCCGACGCGGAGAAGATCGCGCTGGCGTATCAGTACGCGGGCGAGCGGCGCTCATGGAGCGAGGTCGCGCGGGCGCTTGAGGGCGTCTCCACCTCGCGGCGCTCGGGCGGCAAGTGGACCGCGCTCCACGCGCGGAACCTGCTCGCTTCTAAGATTTACCGGGGCGTGCTGGGGACATACGCGGACGGTACGGAGTGCATCGTCCCCGAGCTGCGCATCGTTCCGCCGTCCGTGTGGGAGAAGGCGAATGAGCCGCGTGCAGAGAAGGGCAAGCGGCACTCGAACGGCGCTTCGCTACTGGCGGGGATTTGCCATTGCGCAGGATGTGGGAGGGCACTTACGCTCTCCGTGACACACAAAGGCGGGCGCGACTACGGCTACCTCAAGTGCACAAGCGGTCCTCAGTTCTGCTCGGCCCGCGCGAGCATCGAGCGCGAGACCATCGAGACGTACGTCCAGCACATGGCGCTGAGTGAGCCTCGCACGTGGGAATCGGGCGAGGCGCGGGACGCCGTCAAGCAGGGTGCATTCGAGCAGACGCGCGACGATGCCAAGACGGCGCTGCGTGCGGCCATCAAGGGCGGGATCTCCGACTTGGATCCCTTCCTCCTGGAGCTTCGCTCGGATGTCGAGGCGGCAGAGGCAGCGCTTGCCGAGTACCTCGCATCGACGGGCGTCAAGCGGCTCTCGCGTGCGGAGGCGCTTGAGATGTTCGGGGGCGGATCGGTGGAGGACCGGCGCTCGTTCCTGCGGCAGGTGCTCGCGGACGTGCGGGTCGCAGGGACCGGGCGGGACGGACCGGTGGAAACGCGGACGACGCTGCTCTACGCGACTGAATACGGCGGGGCCGTGCTGGACCCGCTACCTACCACCGCATAAGCTCGTGCAAACCTGCACGGACGGAGGCCCCGGAAACGGGGCCTCATGGTTTGCCTGGCAGGGATCGGAAAAGTGAGTACGGTGAGACCATGGAGTTCAACCTCGAAACCTCCGAAGGGCTCTCCTCCGCAGTCGCGGAGGCGGGCTCGTGGGCGGCGCTCTCCCGCACAAGCGGTGTGTCCGTCACGACGCTGAAATCCCGCGCACTCAAGTTCGGCGTGGAGACCCCGAAGCCCCGCGCGAAAACCCGCGAGGAGCGGCAGGCGGAAAAGTACGAAAAGCAGCGGCAGGAGTTTGAGGAAGAGCGTGCAGAGTGGCGCGAGAGGATCAAGCGGTGGGAAGCCGAGCGGGTGGAATCAAACAAGCACCGCGTGCAGCGGAGGAAGGAGATCCGGGAGATTTACCGCTCGAAGGTGGCGTACGCACGGAGTAACTTGAAAGCCGGAGTTGGCACGCGTGCGGAGACCGAGAGGTGGATACAAGGGCTAAAGGAAGAGCGTGACAGAAATCTCGCGGCGGCTCAGCCGCTCGAATAGCTCGCGCTTGACCCGTACGGCTGAGGCCCGGCGCAAGTCGGGCCTTCCGCTATTTTGGCCCGCGTGGAACCGTCGCTACAGGCGTGGATCGCGTGGTGTCGCGCGGGCGCGTCTATCGGCGAGTGGACAATCGATGAAGCGCACGTCGGAGAATCGACGGACGCTCCGGCGGGTGCTCCCACGTCCGATGACGTTCGAGCGCTCCGAACGAAGGACCACGCCACTGGCAGCTAGTGCAACGGTACGCGTCCGGGTGTTTCTCAGACTCCAGCCGCGCGGCGTACGCAGCGGCATATTGCCGGTGAAGCTCGACCTCTTCGGCGGGCGTCACGATTCCGACCTCGTCCGTACTGACATTGCGACATGACCGCCGGCCTCTTCCCCGTAGCCGAGCGGGTTTGGCAGTCTTAGCGCACTGACACGTTGGGGTGTGGAGACTGACATTGGGTGGGGTGAAGCTGACATCGGGCGGGGACGGCCAGGCATGGCACAGGTCGCGTTTGTGGGGGG
>JBEKEH010000076.1:0-29532 GCA_050013935.1 Gaiellaceae bacterium
TGGCCATCCCGGCCTCGACCACAACGATGTCGCCCTTCTGGAGCTCTGACGCCGCCACCTCCTCGGTCCGGCCGCCGTCGATCCGGCGGAACGCGGTCGTGGTCGTGCGCGTTGCGCGCAACGCGTCGGCCTGCGCCTTGCCGCGCCCCTCGGCGATCGCCTCCGCGAAGTTCGCAAAGAGCACCGTCAGCCACAGCCAGACCGAGATGACGCCGACGAACCAGAGCTGTCCATGCCGTCCCCGCGCGAGGTCGAGGAAGAAGATCACCGTCGTGATCACGCTGCCGATCTCGACGATGAACATCACCGGATTGCGCACCTGACTGCGCGGATCGAGCTTCGGGAACGAGTCGCGGACCGCGGCGAGCGCGAGCTCGCGCGAGAAGACGCTTGCGCTCTGGCGCGCCATGAACTACTTGCCTCCCAGCTTGTCGAGAGCGATGTTGAGCTCAAGCACGTTCACGCCCGGCTCACCGAAGAAGCCCCAGGAGCGACCGTCGGTGTTCTGCGAGATCAGCTTCTGCACGGTCGCCAGCGGCAGATGCCGCACCGCGGCCACGCGGCGCGACTGCAGCGCGGCGTACGCCGGCGAGATGTCGGGATCGATCCCGGAGCCGGACGTCGTGACAGCGTCGACGGGGATCTGATGGATCGTCAGCCCCGGGTTGTACGGGCCCTCGAGCTTGAGGATCGCCTGCGCCGCGGCATGGACGTTCTTCGCGAGAACGGGGCTCGTCGGGCCGAGGTTCGCGAACGTCGTACCTGCCGCGTTGTAGGCGGGCGAGGTCGCGGACGGCCGCTCGTGGAAGTACTTGGTGCTCGTGAACGCCTGCGCCGCGAGCTTGGAGCCGACAACCTTGCCGTTCACCTTGATCAGGCTGCCGCCGGCCTGGTGCGGGAACGCGACGGAGGCGAAGCCGGTCATCAGGGCCGGATAGGCGAAACCGAACACGGCGGTGACGACGACGATGGCGAGCACGGAACTGACCAGGTTGCGCATCAGTGCATCAGCCCTTCCACGATCGGCCCGAGCGTCAGCGCGGGCAGGATCATCAGACCGGCGGTGAGCGCGATCACCGCGACGAGCAGCACGACGAACGTCGGGCCGTCAGTGCGGAACGTCCCCGCAGAGGCCGGCACGATCTTCTTCTTGGCGAGCGAGCCGCCGAGTGCGAGCGCCGCCATCATCGGCACCCAGCGCCCGAGCTCGAGCGCGACCGTGCCGAAGGAAGCCGAGAAGCTCGTCAGCCCGTAGCCGGCGAAGGCGCTGCCGTTGTTGTTCGACTGCGAGTCGTAGGCGTAGAGGGTCTCGGTGAAGCCGTGCACGCCGTGGTTGAAGACCGAGGCGAGCCCCGACTTCGTCACGATCGCGACCGCCGTCATCGTCAGCACCATCGTCGGCACGAACAGGGCTCCGAGCGCCGCCAGCTTGATCTCCCGCGCCTCGATCTTCTTGCCGAGCCACTCCGGCGTCCGGCCCACCATCAGCCCGGCGATGAAGACGGCGATCAGGATGTAGAAGAACATCCCGTACAGGCCGGAGCCGACCCCGCCGAAGATCACCTCGCCGAGGAACAGGTTCACGAGCGGCACGGCGCCGCCGGCGGGTGTCTGGGCGTCGAAGCCGCTGTTGACCGAGCCGTTCGAGGCGTCACTCGTCGCCACGGTCCAGTTCGTCGACGCGGCCTGGCCGAAGCGGACCTCCTTGTCGGCCATGTTGCCGCCGCTCTGGCCGTTCCCCTGGGTGATGTTCACGCCGGAGGCGCGCAGCACCGCCGAGCCGTGCTGCTCGGACGGCAGGTTGATCGCGACACCGATCACGAACACCGCGAACATTGCCGCGAACACCATCCAGGCGTGCCGGCGGGCGAGCACCATCTTCCCGAACATGAACACCTGCCCCGCGGGAATCAGCAGGAGCGACAGCATCTCGATGAAGTTGGAGAGCCCGGTCGGATTTTCGAACGGGACGGCCGAGTTCGAGTTGTAGAAGCCGCCGCCGTTCGTCCCCAGCTGCTTCATCGAGATCTGCGAGGCCGCCGGGCCGCGCGCGATCGACTGCTGCGCGCCCTGCAGCGTCGTCGCCGTCGCGTGCGCGTGGAACGTCTCCGGCACGCCCTGCCAGATCAGAAGCGCACTCACGACGAGGCAGAGCGGCAGCAGGATGTAGACGAGCGACCGGTACAGGTCAACCCAGAAATTGCCGAGCGTCCCCGCCGACCGCCGGGCAACCCCGCGCACGACCGCGGCGAGCACCGCCATCCCCACCGCGGCCGAGACGAAGTTCTGCACCGCAAGCCCGGCCATCTGGGTCAGGTACGACATCGTCGTCTCGCCGCCGTAGTACTGCCAGTTCGTGTTCGTGATGAAGCTGGCCGTCGTGTTCAGCGCCAGATGCGGCGGCACGGCCTTCAAATGGTCCGGATTCAAGAACAGGTGACCCTGCAACCGCTGGATCCCGTAGAGCACGCCGGAAAAGACGAGGCTGAAGATCAGCACCGTCTTGCCGTAGCTCTTCCAGCCCTGCTCCTTCTTCGCATCCGTGCGCACGAGCCGGTAGAAGCCGCGCTCGGTCGCCCGCAGCCAGCCGAACGCCCCGCCGGGAAGGGAACCGTCGCCACCGAGCAAGAACCCGTCGCCGTAGACGCGGGCCATGTACAGGCCGAGCGGATAGCCAAGAGCAACCAGAACGGCCGCGTAGACGAGAATCTGGGCGATCCCCTGCCCGCTCACCTAGAACCGCTCCCCGCGAAACAGCGCGTAGACGAGATAGACGAGGACGGCCAGCGAGACGGCCAGGCCGAAAGCGTCGGCGGCCGACATCAGACGCGGTCCAGCACGTAGAGGACCACGAAGGCCACCCCGAAGCACGCGAGTCCGATCGCGATCGCAGCGAGGTCGTACATCAGCGACGCACCTCCAGGCGGTCGAGAATCGCGCCGAGCTCGGCGCCGATGTTGCGCGGCCGCTCGTCGAAATAGGGCCGCGCGTAGAGGACGCTGCCGGGCTCGGTGAGCAGGCGCCGCACGCCGAGGATCCCGGCTGCCGAGACCGGCCGCCCGAGGTCATCGAGGCTGTCCGCAAGCGCGATCAGCTCGGCACGGAACGGACGCAGCGCGACCCGGTTGAGCGGCGAGGCGCCCGGCAGGCGCCCGGCCGCAAGCTCAGGGACGATCCCGCGCACCGAGCCGCCGAGCAGCCTGCGCTCACGCCGCGACGTCAGCTCCTCGACCCGCCAGCCGAGCCGCGAGGCCCGGCTCTCATAGCCCCGCATGATCCACTCGTCGGCCGCAGCGCACGCACGGCGGCGCTCCTCCCAGCGCTGCGCCGCCAACACGAGCCCCAGGAACGCCAAAAGGAGCGGCGCAACAACCAGCGAACTTCCATGGAGCCGGAAGAGAACCTCCAAGCCGAGGCCGGCCGCCGCGCTCGCGATGCACACGACAAGCGGCAAGAGCGGTGCCTTCGGGGCACCGGCCGGCCGCGCGCGCGAGATCGCATGCTGGACGAGATCCATGCCGCCAACGCAAAGACCGGCCCCCTAAGCGCCCCCTAAAAATCGCGGCGACCGACCTTAAAATCGCCTTAACGCTCGTGCGCGTCCGGATCGACGAGGCGGCGTACTACGGCTCGACGACGCGGTCCGCGCGGCTGTGCGTGCCGGGGGTGGGGCTCCCGCTCGTCGCACGGGCGGCATCCGCCCGGAGGCGGCTGCCACAGCGATACGCCTGATCGCCGGTTCGACCGGCCTCGTGCGCACGTTCGCTTCACCGCGAGTGCGCTCCCCCTCGTCTCCGAAGCGACGCAGCTATCTCTTTGAGGGAGCTGAGAGACACGAACCCGCTCACAGGTCGGCGTTCATACGTGACACTTTGGTCGTTCGGGTTCCCCCTGGAAACCGAGGGTATGGAGCAGACAGGGTTTGAACAAGAGCAGCTAGGTCGTCAGGCGACTGGACAGTGAAAGGTGCCCGTGAGCAGCAATATCGTTGTGTTTAGAACAACGGATGGACCTGAGAGGACGTCTTTCGAACCCTCCTGAAAACCTTAAAGGCCTGCTTGACCGGCCCGAGACCAAGCGTGGGCGGAAGTAGAACCCTCGCAAACGCCCTACTTGTAACTCATATTACGACACAAGCAGTCTTCGGTCCAGCGTTGGATTGGCCAGCCCGATGCCCGCGCCATCGACGACGCACAGCTCGTCGACGGCGCTCGCCGTTCGACGCTCGAAAAATTGACCGACTGGACGCTCTGGGCGGATAAGGTGATCACCTATTGATGTCCGGGCGCTCCGAGATCATCGTCTGCGTTCCCGTCACCGTAGAGGGCCTGCTCGACCCGCGCTGGGGCCGGGCGGACCGGGTCGCGGTCGCGACTGTGAGCCAGGACGGAATCGACGACTGGCAGGAGTTCGACGTCGGCTGGGGCAGCCTCCACGACGCCGGGACCGAGGGCTCGCACCACGCCCGCGTCGCCCGGTTCCTGCGCGAGCACGGGGTCGAGGCCGTGGCCGCACATCACATGGGCGCCGGCATGACGCACATGCTCGAGAAGATGGGGCTCGCCGTGCGGCTCGGTGAGACGGGCAGCGCGAGAGAGGCCGCGGCCAGAGTGCTCGGCGGCGAGCGGGACACCGAGCGCCACTCGACGCCGCGCTAACCGCTGCCGCCGATCCGGCATCGACCGCTCAACGGCGGCTTCGATCAGGTGGACCCCGGGTGGATTGCGCCGCCGCTCGTCGAGCTCCTTGCGTTGCACGTCGGCCGCTGATCCCCTGCCAGTAGTTTACGAGTTTGTCGCCAGATTTGTAAATGGGGGTCTGCGACAATCATCGGACGACATCGGGCGCGGGTGGGGCCGCAGCGCCTATCACGGTGAAAGGAGCAGGAGATGAAGTGGGTGACGCGCGAACGACCGAAGACTGACCGGATCGCCTGTCCGTGGCTGATCAAGAACTTCATCGACCCAGAGGCGGAGTTCCTCTACGTTCCGGCCGGCGAGGTGCTTCAGGTTGCCGAGCGTGAGGGCGCGCACTCCTACGACGCGCCGGGCGCGGAGTACACACACCGCGACGGGCTCTGCTCGTTCGAGGTACTCCTTGAGGAATACGGGCTCGACGACCCGGCGCTCCAGCTGCTCGCCCGGATCGTGCACGGCGCCGATGTCGCCGCCGATCGCGATGCGACGCCCCAGTCGCGCGGCTTGCTCGCGGTCGCCGAGGGGTTCCACCTGCTGAACCTGGGCGACCGCCGCCAGCTCGAGCTCTCGCTTCCGGTCTATGACGCGCTCTACGCCTGGTGCAAGAACGAGGTCGCCGGCGCCGGAGGGAACGTCTGACGTGGCGCTCGTCCGCGCCGGCTTCATCCCGATCCCGCCAGGTGCCAAGCCCGGCTTCGACCACGCCGACGTCTGCCGTGACGCCGGGCGGATGTACGTCGCCCACACAGGCGCCGAGCGGATCGACGTGCTCGACTGCGAGGCTCGCGCCTACCTGCGTGCCCTTCCCGCGGAGCTGCCCGGCGTCGCCGGCGTCTTGATCGACGAGGAGCACGATCTGCTCTTCTCGAGCGACCGCGGCGCCGCCCGCGTCAGCGTCTTCCGCTGCTCGGACGAGCAGCTGCTCGGACAGACGGAGGTCGGGCCGCATCCGAACGGGCTCGCCTACGACCGGCAGCGGCGCCGCCTCTACAGCTTCAACCTCGGTGAGCCGCTGGGCGAGAGCTGCACCGCCTCGGTCGTAGACCTGGACTCGCTGCGCGTGATCGCGGAGCTACCGCTGCCGGGCCGGCCGCGCTGGGCCGTGTACGACCCGCAGCGAGACGTCGTCTACGCCAACATCCAGAAGCCGGCACAGATCGTGGTCATCAGCTGCGAGTCCGCCATGATCGAGCGCGCTCTCGAGGTGCCGAGCGCGGGCCCTCACGGACTGTGGCTCGATGCCGGCCGGCTCTTCTGCGCAGCCGACGGCGGCGACCTCGTCGTCCTCGACCGCGACAGCGGCGAGATCATCGCGACCCTGAAGCTGCCGGGCGTACCCGACGTCGTGATGCTCGACCCCGTGTTGCAGCGACTGTACGTAGCGATCGGCGAACCAGGGGTCATTTGCAGCTTCGACAGCGAGCGGCTCCAACAGCTGGAGACGCTCGCGACCGAGGAAGGGGCGCACACCTGCGGCTGGGATCCAGTCGACCGCTGCCTCTACGTCTTCTGTCCGGGAAGCGGCGGCGCGGCGGTCTGGGAGGAACGCGGCTGAGCCCGGACGCTCGCCGGATCGTCGCCGCGCAGGGCGCGCGAGCCGTCGCCTACGGCCTCGGTTCGGTGCTGATTGGCGTCACCCTCGCGCGCCGCGGCCTCTCGGGCGCAGCCGTCGGCGCCGTCCTCGCCGGCCTTCTCGCCGGGATAGCGGCCGTCTCGGTGTTGATCGCCCGCTACGGCGACCGCTTCGGGCGCCGCCGCTCCTATCGGCTCCTGTTCGTCGTGATGGCCGCCGCCGGCACCGCTTTCGCGCTGACGAGCTGGCTGCCCGCGTTGATCCTCGCCGGCCTGACCGGGACCGTCTCGACCGACGTCGTCGAGTCGGGGCCGTTCACCTCGCTCGAGCAGGCGATGCTGCCCCACGCCGGCGGCGACTCCACCCGGCTCTTCGGCACCTACAACACCGTCGCGACGCTCGCCGGCTCGTGCGGCGCGCTGATCGCGCTCGTCGGCTCGTCGCCGCGGTGGCTGCTCGCCTACCCGGCCGCGGCGGCAGCCGGACTGCTCGCAGCCGCCAGGCTCTCGCCCGCGGTCGAGCGGGGCGAGGAGCTCGGGGCGGAGCCGCTGCCGCCGCTGCATCGTTCCCGGGGAATCGTGATGCGTCTGTCGGCGCTGTTCGCGCTCGACAGCTTCGGGGGCGGCTTCGTCCCGCAGACGTTCATCGCCTACCTGTTCGTGCGCAAGTACGGCGCCTCGCCGCACACGCTCGCGGTCGTCTTCTTCGCGATCGGCATCCTCCAGGCGCTCTCCTTCCAGGGCGCCGTCCGGCTCGCCGGCAGGATCGGGCTGCTGCGGACGATGGTCTTCACCCATCTGCCGTCGAACGTGCTGCTTGCCGCGGTCGCCTTCGCCCCGAACCTGCCGACCGCGATCGCGCTTCTGCTCGCTCGCTTCCTCCTCTCGCAGGCGGACGTGCCGACCCGGCAGGCCTACGTCGTCGCCGTCGTCGAGCCGAGCGAGCGCACCGCGGCCGCCGCCTACACCAACACCGCGCGCTACCTGACCCGGCCGGTCGCGCCGCTCCTCGCCGGCGCCGCGCTCCGCGGTGCCCTGGGCGCGCCGTTCGTGATCGCCGGCGCGCTCAAGAGCGTGTACGACGTCGGCCTCTACATCCTCTTCCGCAACGTCGAGGTCGACGGCGAGCACCCTGGAGGGCCGAGCTCCGCCGCTTAGTGCTCGTGCTGCTCGATGAGCTCGCCCGGCTCCGTCGTCGACACGGTCCGCCACGAGTCCCACGTGATCTTGAGGATCACGAGCGTGATCAGCAGACCGATGATCGGGTCGCCGATCCGGGCCCCGAGTGCGACGACGGCCGCGCTCGCGACGACGCCGAGCGAAACGAAGCCGTCGATCCGCGCATGGTTGCCATCGGCGATCAGCGCCGGACTCGACAACCGTGTGCCTGCCCGCAGCCGCACCTGCGCGGCCAGCTCGTTACCGACGAACCCGACGATCCCGGCGGCTGCGAGCACCCACAGATGCGACAGCTGCTGCGGGTGGATCAACCGTTGGATCGTCTCGTACAACGCCACGCACGCGGAGACGAAGATCGCGAGCACGACCGCGAACCCGGCGAGCTTCTCGCCCCGGAAGCTGCGCAAGAAGAAGGCGATTCCGAGCGGTACCGCCGTCAGCGCATCACCGAAGTTGTGGATCAGGTCCGCGAGCAACGCAACCGAACCGGAGAGGACGAAGATCACGACCTGAACGAGCGCGGCTGCGCCCAGCAGCGCAAGGCTCAGCGAGACCGCCTTAACTCCTTCGCGCGACCGGACGATCGATGGGTCGACGAGGCCATGGGAATGGCCGCGGCCGTGCTCATGGTTGCGGCCGTGTCCGTGCTCGAGCTCGTGCTCGTGCGGCAGGCGGCCAAGCGCACTCGACGTCCATGGCGCGAACACGTGCCGGTGGGACCCCGCATGTGGGTGGCTATGGACGTAGCGACCGTGGCGATGACTGAGGGAAGGTGAGGTCACGGCTTCGACGTTAGCGTCGGCTGCGGTGCGCTACACCAGATGGGTCGGCATGTGATGTCTGCGCCCGTTCGAAGGTTAGCTCGATCGTTCTGCAGCGCGCTTGAGACGGAAGGCCGGAGAGTAGAGTCGTCGCGATGAAGGTCGGGATCGTAGTTCCCTTCTCGTGGTCGTACTTGGGCGGCGTCGGTGAGCATGCCGAGGGCCAAGCTGAGGCGCTCGAGGCGTTGGGCCTGGAGACGAGGGTGATCATCGGGGATGATCCGCCGGGAGGTGTGTCTCGGCTGTTTCACCCGGATGCCCCTCGTCGTGATCTGCGCCCTGGCAGGGTCGTCTCGGTTGGCACCACGTTGACGGTGCCCGCCAACGGCTCGCGTGCGCACGTCGCGCTGACCCCGCTGGCGACGCTTCGGATCCGGCGGCTGCTCGAGCAGGAGCGCTTCGACGTGATCCATGTTCATGAGCCGATGACGCCCGCGATCTGCGTCGCGGCCCTTGCGTTTGCCCGCTGCCCGATCGTCGCGACGTGGCATGCGACGGGTGAATCGCGTTGGGCGAGAGCGGCGCTTCCGCTGTGGGGCTTCCTGATGGAGAGGGTTGACTACCGGATCGCGGTCTCGGAGCTGGCGCGGTCCGCAGCGGTCCGCCACCTGCCGGGCGACTACGAGATCATCCCGAACGGGATCACGATCCCGGCGAAGGCCGATCCCGGCGGGCGCCAGAACACGGTTGTCTTCATCGGGCGCAATGATCCCCGCAAGGGGCTCGAGGTCCTGCTGCGCGCCTGGCCGGAAGTGCGCAGGCGGACGGGCGCACGGCTGCGACTGGTCGGGGCCGATCCGCAATCCGTGCGGCTGCTGATAGCGCGGCGGGGCCTGTCAGCGGAGGGGGTCGACCTGCTCGGCGTCCTCGTCGGTGAACCGCTGACGGCCGAGCTCGGAAGGGCAAAGGCGTTGGCAGCGCCCTCGCTCGGGCGCGAGTCCTTCGGGATGGTGCTTGCCCGGGCGTTCGGCTGCGCGACGCCCGCGGTGGCTTCGGACATCCCCGGCTACGCGCAGGTGATGTCGCCCGAAAGCGGGATCACCGTCCCGCCTGGAGACGCGGACGCGCTCGCGGAGGCGTTGGTTTCTCTCCTGCAAGACGAGCCTAGGCGTCGGAGCTTGGGCGAGGCTGCTCGAGCGCGCGCCCTCGAGCGGTACTCCTGGGACCGGTTGGCGCGCCGGCTGCTCGCCATCTACCGAGGATTGACCTCGATGCCGGAGATGAGAGGATCACTCAGCGGCGGTCCGACTCCGGCGGCGGCCGCCCCCCAAAACGCCTTGTGGGATACGTCGACCGTCAGCGAGCACCCGCGATGATCAAGGTTCTAACCGTCTTCGGCACCCGGCCAGAGGCGATCAAGCTTGCGCCGGTGATCAGGGAGCTCGAGCAGCGGCAGGACAGCTTCGATTCGCGGGTCTGCGTCACCGGGCAGCATCGTGAGCTGCTCGACCAGATGCTCGATCTATTCGAGATCCGGCCCGACCACGACCTCGCTGTCATGACCCACGACCAGTCGCCCACGGACGTAACCCTTGCTGTTCTCGCGGGGCTGCGGCACGTTCTCGCGAGGGAGGAGCCCGACTGGGTGCTGGTCCAGGGGGATACGACGACGACGATGGCGGGAGGGCTGGGCGCCTTCCACCACGGTTGTCGCGTCGCCCACGTCGAGGCAGGACTGCGGACCTTTGACCCCCGCGATCCTTGGCCGGAGGAGATGAACCGCAGGGTGGCCGGCGTCGTCGCCGATCTGCATTTCGCGCCGACCGCCGCCAGCGCAGACAACCTCTACCGGGAGGGAGTCGCGAGGGACCAAGTGATCGTTACAGGCAACACGGTGATCGATGCGCTCCGGCTCGTGTCGGCGATCCCGTTCGAGCCGAGCGGAACGCTCCTGGCCGAGATCCCGCTCCAAGGCAAGCGCCTGGTCGTCGCGACAATGCACCGAAGGGAAACCTCGCGGCAGGCGCTCGGGGAGCTTTGCCGCGCGTTGATCGCAATCGCGGGCCGCCACGAGGACGTCCAGATCGTGTGTCCGGTCCATCCGAATCCGAACGTCCGCCACCCCGTGCGCGACCTGCTCTCCGGAATCCCGAACATCACGCTGGTTGCGCCGCTCGACTACCAGCCGATGATCTGGCTGCTGCAGCGGAGTCATTTCGTGATCACCGACTCGGGCGGACTGCAGGAAGAGGCGACCGCGATGGGAAAGCCCGTGCTCGTGATCCGGGAGAAGACCGAGCGCCCTGAAGGCATCGCCGCTGGGACGGCGCTCCTCGTAGGCACCGACGAACACGTTCTCGAGACGTGGGCGACGAGACTTCTCACCGACCCCGTCCTCTACGAGCGTATGGCCTGCGTGACCGACTCGTACGGCGACGGTCACGCAGCACGCCGGATCGCCGACACCCTCCGTGAGCACTCGTCTGACGACCGGGACGATCCTGGCGCACGATCCTGAGGTGCTCGCCGCGACGTCCGCTGGGCTGCGGGCATGGGTCTCCTCAGGGGCATGTCAAAGCGAGAGCGGGGCGTTTGTCGCCTGGTTCGACCTCGCCAACGGCCGCCGCTCCTACGACTACCCGGAGATCAGCGGCTACGCGTTGACCTACCTGGCAGGCCAGGTGTCCCTCTCAGAACGGGAACGCTCCGCAGGACAGCGCGCAGCAGATTGGCTGACCGAACGAGTGCGAACAGGCAAGCTTGCCGCCAGGGACGGGTGGGACAACGACGCTGTCTACCTGTTCGACATCGGGATGATCGCGGCCGGGCTCTTGTCCTTCGGGCGTCGCACCGAGGTCGAGCGCTACCTCGAGACCGGCCGTCATCTCGTCAGCTTCCTCCGAGATGAGACGCGCCCCACCCAGTCGATCTCGCCGGTCGCTCGGCGCGGTCCCCAGCCCGAGCGCGCGAGCTGGTCGAGCCGCGGAGTTCCGCACCTTGCGAAGCTCGTTCAAGCATTCCTGCTCGCCGACGAACTCGCAGACGGAACGGACAAGCGCGTTGCCGCCCGGCTGATCGAGACCATCAAACGCCTCCAGGCCGCCGACGGGCGCATGGGGACAGACGAAGACGAGACGCCGACGATGCTTCACCCGCATCTGTACGCGGCCGAAGGGCTGTGGATCTGGGGAAGCGCCGCCCACGACGAGGACGCGCTCGAACGCGCCAGGATGGCCACCGAGTGGGCCTTCACGCATCAACTCGAGCAGGGCGGGCTGCCGCGATCAGTGGCAAACGGAAAGCAACGCGGCACTGCCCGCGAGCAGTCCGACGTGACTGCGCAAGCGGTTCGCCTTGCGCTGGCCCTCGGCTTGCGCTCCTGCGCGGTCGATCGCGCCCTTACACGGCTGATCGAAGTCGCGCGGGGTGACGAGCGGGGGCTGGCGATCGTGTACCAGCCAGACTCTCCGGACATCCACCTCAACACCTGGGCAACGCTCTTCGCGGCTCAGGCGCTCGCGACGGCCGTCCCTGACGCGGAGCCGATTTCATGGAAGGAGTTGGTGTAGGCGTCATCGCGACGCAGTTCCACACGCGTCAGAAGCGATGATGACGATGAGGGTGATGAAGAATGGGGGCGGGAGGATTCGAACCTCCGTAGGCTGAGCCGACGGGTTTACAGCCCGTTCCCTTTGGCCGCTCGGGCACACCCCCGGTGGGGCGGCCATTGTAGCTTTGGCCCTGTAGCGTTGGCCCGTGAGCGCGTACGATGTCGCGATCGTCGGTGCCGGCCCCGCCGGCTCGACCGCCGCCTACCGGCTCGCCAGGGCCGGCGCGCGCGTTCTGCTTGTGGACACGGCGACGTTCCCGCGCGACAAGCCTTGCGGCGGCGGCGTGACCGGGCGCGCTGCCCGGCTAATGCCGTTCTCGATTGACCCCGTTGTTGAAGACAGGGTCACCGGAATGGAGCTCCGGCTCCGCTACGGGCGTAGCCTCCGCCGGAGCGCTCGAGAGCCGATCGCGTTCATGACGCAGCGACGGCGGCTTGATCATTTCCTGCTTGAGCGTGCGTCTGAGGCCGGCGCGGAGGTGCGCGAGGGTGTCTGGGTCACCGACGTCCGGCCCGACGGGGTTGCCGTGGACGGCGCCGACGTCGCCGCACGCGTCGTGCTCGCCGCCGACGGCTGCAATGGAAGGGCCGCGCGTGCGCTCGGTCTCGCGGGCGACCTTGTCCATTGCGTCGCACTGGAGGGGAACGTCCCGCGCCGCGCGGTCCGCAGCGAGCGCTACCGCGGCTGCATGGTGTGCGAGGTCGCCGCGGTTCCGGGTGGCTACGGCTGGATCTTCCCGAAGGCCGACCATGTCAACGTCGGCGTCTACGGGTGGCGGAGCCAGGGGCCGCGTCTCCGCGAGCACCTCGAACGCCTGTGCCGCGAGCACGGTATCGACCCTGCGGCGGTCGAGGAGCTTCGCGGGTATCGACTACCGATGCGCAGGGCGGACGTCCATGTGGCGGTAGGCACGGCCGCTGTGCTCGGGGACGCGGCAGGGCTCGTCGATCCCTTCTCCGGCGACGGCATGTACGAGGCGGTCCTGTCGGCGAAGCTCGCCGCCGAGGCGGCGCTGGACGTGCTCCACGGGCGTGCCCGAGGGCTGGAGCCGTACGAGGCGGCGGTCGTACGCTGGATCGCACCGCTGACGGCGGCCGGCTGGAGCGCGAAGGCTGCGTTCGACCGGTTCCCTCGCGCGACGTTCGCGCTCTCCCGGTTGCCGCTGACGTGGCACGTACTGGAGAAGCTCCTGCTCGGCCGGGTCAGCAGCCCGGGCGAGGCTCATGGCTTGGAGCAGGCGGTGGTACGCGCGATCTACGCGCTCGCGCGCCGGGCTGGCACCGGCGGCTTCGAGACGGCTTGCCCGTCCTTGGCCGATGCAGCGGGCCGGCTATAGGCTTCGCCGCCGTGGAACGGACAGGGTCGCTCGCGGAGGTGTCGAAGCTGCGAGCGCTCCTTCGGTGGGCGGTCTTCAACGCCTTCGACTGGCTGCGGGTGCTCCGCGAGAGCGGCCGGCTCAAGAAGCTTGTTGCGAACCACACCGTCCGCGGCGACGCGCTCATCGCGGCGGGTGCGCTGACGCTCGCCGGCTGTGCCTTCCTCGTCACGTGGCTCGTCTCGCACCTCGATGGCTTCGGCGGGCTGTACCTGCGGGCGCGCTGCGTCTACGTCGGGGCTGGCGGAGTTGCGTGGAGCGCGTTCTGGTACGTCTGGTCGGTTCGGCATCTCCCATGGTGGTTCGACGAGGCCGTTCACGCGTTTCGCCTCTCGCCGGACGACGAGCGCTGGGTCGAGTTCAGGACCACCTGGAGACGGAGGCTCCAGCAGGCCCCGGGCCCGCCGTCGTTCGCGCTGATTGCCCTCGTGTTCCTGTACCTCTTCGTCTTCGACCGGTTCGACGGGCTGCCGCCGCTCTGGGGGCTTCCGAGCTTCCCCGCCGACTGGTCGCGGGGGACGCACCTCACCGGAAAAGAGCTCGTGCTCGCGCTGTGGTCGATCCCGATCGTGCTCGCGCTCGTGCCGAACGTCGTCGGCTCGCTCAAGTACGCCTGCCTTGTCTGGCACCTCGTCCGGGACCGCAAGCTTCCGCTCGTGCGGTCCGTCGTGACGGTCCGCGAAGGGATGCGACAGGTCGCGTGGTTCGGCGTCGTCACCGGAGCCGCATGGACCAGCGGCGCCGTCGCGATCGTCAGTGCGCTCGGGCCCCGGAGCTTCGACGTCGGCGCGCTGATCATCGTGATCGTTCTCGGGCTGCTCGGCGTCCAGCTCTTTGTCGCGTCGCAGCTTCTCATCCATCACGCGCTTGAGCGGCTCCGGCGTGAGCGCTTGGAGCCGCTGCTCGCGCGAATGCACGACGTGTCGAACCGGCGTCGTCGCAACGAGCTAGAGGCCGCTGTACGCGATGTGGCGTCCGACGAGACGTGGGTGCACGCGTCGGGTGCGGTCGCGGCGAGCGTCGGCCTCGTGCTGCAGGCGGTTCTGCCGGCTGTGACGTTCGTTCTGAAGATCCTCGTAGTAGGCGGCGGTGGCGGCGCGCGCTGAGGAAGTCGACGTGCTCGTCGTCGGCGGCGGTCCCGCGGGGCTCGCGGCGGCGGCCGCCGCAGCGGTGGAAGGAGCGAGCGTGCTTCTCGTCGAGCGGCGGTCGTCGATCGGCCACCCCGTTCACACGAGCGGCGCGACGTCGTTCGAGACGATGTCACGCTGGCGGATCCCGCGCCGGCTCTGGCACCCAGTTTCGCGCGCGCGATTCGTGTCCAGCCGCGAGGAGGCGGACTTCGAGTTCTCGTCGCCGCCGCTCTGCGTCATCGACGTCCGGGGGACGTACCGGTGGCTCGCCGATCGTGCCGCTGAATCCGGGGCCCGGGTCGAGACGGGCGTCCGGTTCGTCGCGCCGATCGTGGAAGGCCGCCGGACGTGCGGCGCCGAGCTCACCGGGCGAGGAGCCGCGCGACGCGTCCGCGCAGGCGTCGTCATCGACGCCTCGGGTTATCGCGCCGCGGTCTCGAAGCTCGTCGGCCTCCACCCAGGATTCTCCCGCTTCGGCGTCGGCTACGAGTACGAGCTTCACGCGCCGCGATGCCGGCAGGACGAGGTCGTGGTCGTCGTCGGCGAGCGACACGCGCCGACCGGCTACGGCTGGTCGACGACTCAGCGGCGATCGGCGTCGACCTCTCGGGTGCGGAGATCGTCGAGCACCATGTCGGTCTCGTCCCGGCGGAGCGGCTGCCCGACCGGCTCGTCGGTGACGGTGTGCTGGCGGTCGGCGACGCGGCGTGTCAGGCGACGCTCGTGGCGGGCGAGGGAATCCGGCTCAGCCTCGCGGCGGGGGACCTTGCCGGCCACGTCGCAGCGCGTGCGGTCGCCGCGGGTGATGCGAGCGCCGCCGCGCTCCTGTCCTATGAGAGCGGCTTTCGCGCCGAGTTCGGGCGTCGCCTGCGTCTCGGCCACGCGCTCAACCGCCGGCTCGCACGCCTCGATGACGCCGGTTGGGACGCGAATATCCGCCGGCTGCGCCGCATCCCACCGGCTGCGGTCCCGCTCCTGCTCCAGTCGGAGTTCACGCTCCCTCTCGCTTGGGCGCTCGCGCGCGCACCGCGGGCGTGGCTGCCGCTCGCGCAC
This sequence comes from Gaiellaceae bacterium, assembly GCA_050013935.1. Taxonomy (GTDB): domain Bacteria; phylum Actinomycetota; class Thermoleophilia; order Gaiellales; family Gaiellaceae; genus Palsa-739. The sequence goes on from JBEKEH010000076.1 coordinate 15,379, forward strand.
GCCGTCGGCGCAGCGGCGCTCGGCCGGTAGCCCGGACGGCGTGCGAGCGCTGGAAGTCCGCTAAAGCTCCCGGCGCCCGCAGCCGATCCCACAGTCGAGCCGCATGGATCTGAACGGTCTGCTCAGGCGCGCCGTAGAGTTCGGCGCCAGCGATGTCCACCTCAAGCTCGGCCAGCCGCCGATTCTCCGGTGCGACGGCGAGCTCGGGCTTCTCGAGGGCGCGCAGCACCTCGGCGAGAGCGATCTCGACTCGGTGCTCAACATCGTCGGCGCACGCGCGCCGGAGCGGCTCCGCCAGTTCCACGAGTCCGGCGACCTCGACATCGCCTACCAGGACGAAGACCTGCCGCGCTTCCGCGTCAACGCATACCGGCAGCGCGGCGCCATCTCATTCGCGTTCCGCGTCATCCCGAAGACCGTGCCGAGCTTCGAGCAGCTGAACCTGCCGCCGGGGGTTCAGAGGCTCGCAGAGGAGCACCGCGGCCTGATCCTCTGCACGGGCGCAACCGGCTCCGGAAAGACGACGACGCTCGCCGCGATGATCGACTTCATCAACCGGACACGGCGCCAACACATCATCACGATCGAAGACCCGATCGAGATCCTCCATTCCGACCACGGCTGCATCGTCAACCAGCGCGAGGTCGGACTGGACACCGAGTCGTTCGACCAGGCGCTGCGCCGGGCGCTGCGCCAGGACCCCGACATCATCCTGATCGGCGAGCTGCGCGACGCGGAGACCGCGCAGACGGCGCTCCAGGCCGCGGAATCCGGCCACCTCGTGCTCTCGACGCTGCACACGATCGACGCCGCGGAGACGGTCGGCCGCATGATCGAGTTCTTCCCGCCGGAGAAGCAGGAAGTGATCCGCTCGATCATGGCCGGCGTCCTCAAGGGCGTGATCAGCCAGCGCCTCCTGCCGAAGGTGGACGGCGGCCGCGTCGCCGCCGTCGAGGTGATGGTGATGAACGCCCGCATCGCCGACCTGATCCGCGAGGCGCGAGCGGACGAGATCACCGACGCCGTCGCCGAGGGCGAGTTCTTCCAGATGCAGACGTTCATGCAGGCGCTGATCGAGCTCGTGCTCTCGGGCAAGGTCGACCGTGAAACCGCGGCGAACGCGGCCACGAACCGGCACGACTTCCTCGTCGCGCTCGAGCAGGCGGCCAAGCTGAAGCGCCACGCCGACGCGTCCGCGGCCGAGGCTGCGGGTCGCGCTGCGGAGCAGGAGCAGGCGGCGGCCGCCCTGCGGCCGAGCGACGAGGGCCTGCGGGTCGTCCCGGCCGGATGAGCAGATGCGCCGCCTCGTCCCGATCGCGCTGACGCTCGCGCTCGCGGCGCTCGCCGGCACCGCCCGCGCAGACGTGTTCGCGGTCGTCCCGACGCCGCAGGGCGCGGACGTCGGCCTGGCGGCGCCGCTCGTCCTCCCGAGCTTCGACGAGCCGACCCTCCCCGGCGCCGTCGCCGTGCCGGCGTCGCTCTCGACACCGCCCGCGTTCGAGCTCCAGCTCTCGTACCCGCAGCTGCTCGGCCTCTGGCAGCGCGCCGGCGCTGCGTACGGGATCCCCTGGCAGGTGCTCGCCGCGATCAACGAGGTCGAGTCGAACTTCGGCCGCAACATGGGCCCCAGCTCCGCCGGCGCGATCGGCTGGATGCAGTTCATGCCCTCCACCTGGCTCTCGTGGGGGATCGACGCGAACGGCGACGGCGTGGCCGACCCGTGGAACCCCGATGACGCGATCTTCTCGGCGGCCCGCTACCTCGCAGCGGCCGGCGGCGCGAACGACCTGCCGCGCGCGGTCTACGCCTACAACCACGCCGACTGGTACGTGAACGAGGTGCTCGGGCTCGCCGATCTCTACGGCCAGAACGACACGACCGCCTTCTCGCTCGACCGGCTGCAGGTGAGTCTCGACGCCGCCGAGAGCTCGGTCGCAGCGGCGAGCAGCCGGCTGCTCGCGGCGCACGCCCGCGCCCGCGCGGCGCGGCGGCTCCAGGCGCTCTGGCTGCGGCGCGCCGACGCCGCCCCGCTGCTCTCGACCAGGCTCGACGACCAGCAGCAGGCCGGCCTCGCGGCGCAGCGGGCGGGCGCCGCGGAGACCCGCGCCGCACGCGCGTCGTCCGCGCTCGCCACAGCTCAGGGACAGCTCTCGCAGGCCAGGCAGGCTGCGGCGCCCGTCTCGTTCGCCGCCGCCGCCGCGCCGCTCCTCGGAGCGCCGTCGTATTCCGGCGGCTACGTGTTCCCCGTCGGCGGCGGCCCCGGCCTCGTCTCCGCGGCCCACATCCATCACGACTACCCGGCCGTGGACATCGCGGCGCCGGCCGGCTCGCCGGTGTACGCGCTCGCCGACGGGACGATTCTGCGGGCCTGGACCGTCCCCGACCCGACGTGCGGTATCGGCCTGACGATGCAGACCTTCGACGGCCAGGTCTGGACGTACTGCCACCTCGCCTACCTCGAGCCGGCGATCACGCCCGGCGTCTCGGTCACCGGCGGCGAGCCGGTCGGGCTCGTCGGCTCGACGGGCGACGCCACCGGCCCGCATCTCCACCTCCAGCTCCAGCCGGCGACCCAGTGGCCGCAGCGGGAAGCGTGGTTCGAGGGCTTCGCCGGCACGGCGTTCAGCTGGTCGGATGTCCCCGCGCAGGAGACGTCGACCCAGCCGCTGCGGTTCATGGCCGCCGCCGACACGGCCCCTGCGTTCACCGTCGACGCGCCCGTCTTCGCGGTCGTTCCCTCGGTCGCATCGAAGCCGGTCGTCCTCTTCAGCCGCGCGGGGTCTTGAGTATGAGGCGCCTGCTGCCGACATCTGGAGGGATGGATCTCCACCGGATTGCGGCTGGGATCGTTCCGCGTGTCGCTGCGATCGTCGGCCTCGGCATCCTCGCCACGGCGGGCGTGACCTGGGCGGCAGGGCAGGGCCTGCCCCAGGTCGGCAGCGTGCCTGCGGTGACGACGCCCACGCCCGTGGCGCCGCTCGTCGTCCCCGACGTTCGCCAGGAGGCGTTCGTCTTCGCGAAAGGGACGCTCGAAGACGCCGGGTTCGCCTGGAAGGTCTCCGGTTCTGTGCGCGGCTTCGCCGCCAACACGGTCGTCGGCCAGTCGCCGGCGCCGGGCACGCGCGTCGTGGACACCGGCGCGCCGCTCGTGACGCTCACCCTCAAGCGCAACGACCCCTACGGCCAGCCGGGAGAGGCCGAGGACGAGTCGCCCTACGCCGCGACGCCGCTCGAGTCCGCCGACCTCGCAGCCCCGCTCGGGCCGGCGAAGACGGCGACGACCGCGACGACGGCCACGCCGGCCGCGGCGACGTCCGCGAAGACAGCGAAGACGGCGAAGACCGCGACCACCGCCAAGACGGCGACGCCGGCGACATCCGCGAAGTCCGCGAAGACGGCGACCACCGCCAAGACGGCGACGCCGGCGACATCCGCGAAGTCCTCGGCGGCATGGCCCAAGAGCCGCCCGCCCGCGTTCGTCGTGCCCGGCGCCAAGAAGGAGCCGCTGAACGAGATGCCGCTGCCGGACCGCGCGCAGGCCCTCGCCCGCTGGCTCGACGCGCACCCGCAGCGGACGACGGCGAACGTCGACTACTGGCTCTACCAGAACGCGTGGATCGTCACCGGAGCCAAGCTCGGCTGGTGGCACGGCGGCCAGGCGCTGCAGACGCTGGTGGCGGTCGACACGCATGCCCAGAGCCTCTGGCAGATCGGCTCGAAGAGCGCCGGCGCCGCGGCGCAGGCCCTGAGCTACGTCAACGCGAAGACGAAGCCGTGATCAAGTTGCGGGAGGAGCGCGGCTTCACATTGATCGAGATGGTCACGGTCTGCATCATCCTCGGCGTGGTCCTCGCCGGGATCACGACCGTGTTCGTCGCCGGCATACACAGCGAGGCCAGCCTCGACAGCCGCTTCCAGGGGCAGCAGACCGCCCGCCTCGCAATCGACGCGATGCGCATCGACGCACACAGTTCCTGCGCCGCTAACGTCCTCCTCAGCGGCTCGGAGGTGGTGCTCGCGGGCGTGCCGAACGGCACCGGATTGGACATCTCCATGTGCGGCGCCGTCGGCTCCTCCGGCACCTCGTATCCGAAGGTCATCTGGTGCGCGCTGACGAGCCCGACCATCAGCACGCAATACGCGCTCTATCGCTCGACCGCGAGCGACGGCACCTGTACCAAGGTCAACGGGAAGCTCGTGGCGGACAATCTGACCTCGAGCGTCGTCTTCACGATGAACGCAGCGATCACCGTGGAGCAGCTCGAGACGTTCGTCGCCACGATCAGCGTCGCCCGCATCGGATCAAGCACAACCACCGGAGCCCCGTACAAGGTCAGCGAGCCGCTCACGCTCCGGAACTCCGTCTACACGACGGCCAACGCGACGACGTACTGCTCGACGACCGACAACACGGTCTGCTACGCCGGCGAGTGCCCCTTCGCCGACCTCAACGGCACTGTGCTCAACCTGCCGTGCTACCCGCCCCTGATCAAGTTGAGCTGAGCCGTGCCCCTCGCTTTCGCCGCCTTCGCGCTCGCTCCGGGGCTCGCCCTCGGCAGCTTCCTGAACGTCGTCGCGGCGCGGGTGCCGCTGCGGCGGTCGATCGTCAGTCCCGGCTCCGCCTGCATGAGCTGTGGACACGAGATCGCGTGGCACGACAACATCCCGCTCCTGTCCTGGCTCCTCCTGCGCGGTCGCTGCCGCGCCTGCGGCGCAAGGATCCCGTTCCGGTATCCGGCGGTGGAGCTCGTCACCGCGCTGCTCGTCGCGGGTTGCGTCTGGAAGTTCGGGCTGACCGGCTCGGCGGCGGTCGCCGCGTTCTTCTGTCTCGCGCTCGTCGCAGTGTCCGCGACCGACCTTGCGTACCGGGTCATCCCGAACCGGATCGTGCTGCCGGCCGCTGCGATCGTCCTCGCGGCGCAGACGGCGCTCCACCCCAGCCCCGAGTGGGTGCTCGGCGCCGTCGGCGCCTCCGGGTTCCTCTTCGCCGCCGCGCTCGCCTATCCGAAGGGGATGGGCATGGGCGACGTGAAGCTCGCGCTGCTCATGGGCGCCGCCCTCGGCCGCACGGTATCGGTCGCGCTGATGCTCGGCATGGTCGCTGCGCTCGTGCCGGGGATCTACCTGCTCGTGCGTCACGGGAGCGCCGGCCGGAAGATGCGGATCGCGTTCGGGCCGTTCCTCGCGCTCGGCTCGGTGGTCGCCCTCTTCGCCGGTCACCCCCTGTTCCACGCCTACTGGAGCATCGGCAGATAGCCCGTTCCGGCTCGCTCGTTTACCCGAACGAGGGAGCGACTGTCCAGAGCACGCCGCCGATTGACCAGGTAGTTCCTCCGTGGGCAGGCACGCACATGGGAGTCCATTCTGCGATGACCTGCCCGGACAGCCGTTTCTTCCACTCCTCTCGTCTTCGCGGGCTGCTCTCGCGGGCGATCTCCGACGAGCGCGGGATCTCGCTGCTCCTCGCGCTCCTGACGCTCCTCGTCCTGGGGACGCTCACAACCTCGGTCGCCGTCTACACGACGAACGACCTGCACGCGTCATACATGGATCAGTCGTCCGTGAACGCCTACCAGCTCGCCGAGGCCGGGCTGAACGACGCGGTCTCCCGCCTCGAGGATCCGTCGGTGAATCCGACCACCTCGACGCTGCTCCCGTCGACGACGGTCGCCTACAGCGCCTACGGCGGGTCCGTCACGTACTCCGGCACCGCTGTCAGCGCGAACGACGAAGTCACGTGGACGATCACGTCGAAGGGTACGGCGGGCTCCTCGTCGAACCTGACCCGCAAGCGTCAGCTCACGGAGACGGCTGTCGTTCGCGGCCTCAACGACGGGGCGAGCGGCAGCTCCTGGAGCCGCTTCTACCAGAACGCCACCACGCCGTGCCTGACGATCGATACGGAGACGTTCGTGACGAACGTCGCGACCAAAGGCAACCTCTGCCTTCTCAACACCGGCGCCATCACGGGCGCGAACACGGTCGTCGACGTCGGAGGAACCGTCACGATCACCGGCCCGGCCACCTCGAGCGGCGCGAAGTCGCCGAGTGCCGCGACGGCGGGCTGGACGAGCCCGACGAACGTCTATGCGAGCGACAGCCAGTACGCGACGACATCCATCGCCAAGAGCGCGAGCAGCGCCAATGAGGACGTGACCGGCTACGGCTTCGCGCTCCCGGCGACCGCGGTCATCAAGGGAATCTCCGTCTCGATCGTGCGCAAGGCGAGCTCGTCGGGCAACTTGAGGGACCTCACCGTCTCCCTGCTCAAGGCCGGCTCCCCGGTTGGGAACAACGAGGCGGTCACCGGCACGACCTACGGCACCTCCAACGGCACCGCAGCCTACGGGAGCACGTCCGATCTCTGGGGCACGACCTGGACGGCGTCCGACATCGACAACGCCGGCTTCGGCGTCCGCTTCGCCGTCCACAACAACTCCTCGACAACGTCCTACACCGCCTCGCTCGACTACATCTCGGTCACGATCCAGTACACGAACGACACGAACGGCATCGGCACGTCCAGCACGCCGATCGCCCAGGCGAACATCGGCAGCACGTGCACCTACAACGGCGGCGCGGCACACACGCCGTGCACCTCGGCCGACCACGTCTACGCGAACACGATCACGACCACCTCGGCGAGCTCGAACCCCGCCCTCTCGATGCCGCAGGTCGACTTCAACTACTGGTGGGCGAACGCGATGCCGGGTCCCAAGCACTTCTGCACGAACCCCAGTCCCGGCCTGTCGACCACCTTCTTCGACAACGACGCGAGCACCACCACGGGGCCCAATGACAGCCTCACCGTCAACGGCGAGATGGCGCCGGCCGGCAGCAGCTACACCTGCCAGGTCTGGTCGCAACCGCCCACGGGAGGCACGCTCCTCGGCGAGCTCTCCTGGAACAGCAGCACCCACATTCTCACCATCAAGGGCACGGTCTACGTCGACGGCAGCTTCCGCTTCGACACCGACGGCGAGGTCGTCAACTACAAGGGCCGTGCGACCCTGATGTCCTCCGGGAACGACGAGATCGACGCGGTCGTCTGCGCCGGCGGGACCGCGACGACGGATTCGGCGAGCTGCCTCACCAACATGTCGACCTGGAACCCGACGAACAACTTGATGGTCCTCATGTCCGAGCACGACAACGAGTACGACCAGGGCCACACGACCTGCAGCGGGAACACGCCGCCCACGTGCTACAATGGCTACCTGCCGGGCGCCTTCCAGGGCGTCCTCTACTCGACCGCCGACTGCCTGATCCACCAGAACTTCCAGGACAGCGGGCCCGTCATCTGCAACACGATCTCGCTCCCCAACGAGAGCGGCATCAACCCGACCTTCTACACCTTCCCCTCGACGGGCAACCTCACCGACGGGGAGAAGTACGGGGACACGTCCACCGCGACGCACTTCGAGATCGACCTCGGCTCGGAGACCGGCTAGGACGGCCGGTCGCGACTCTCCCGTTTACCCGAACGAGGGAGCGACCGTCCAGAGCACGCCGCCGATTGACTAGGAGCAGCTCCTCCGTGCGCTGGCCAGCGAAATCGGAGGCAATCTGCGGTGACATCCTTGGGCAGGCGTATCCACCGTCTCTTCCGCTTTCGCAACCCGCTCTCGCGGGCGGTTGCCGACGAGCACGGGATCTCGCTGCTGCTCGCCCTGATCACGCTGCTCGCCCTCGGGACGCTCGGCGGCTCGGTCGCCGTCTACACGACGAGCCAGCTCCACTCCTCCTACAGCGACCAGTCGGCGGTCGGCGCCTACCAGCTCGCCGAGGCGGGACTGAACGACGCCATGTCTATTCTCGAGTCCGGGGATCCGACGGACACCACGCTGCTGCCGTCGACGACGGTGGCGTACCCGAACTACGGCGGCTCCGTGACGTACGCCGGTACCGCGATCACCCAGACCAATCCGGACGGCAGCAACGAGGTGGTCTGGACGGTCACGTCGACGGGCACCGCGGGCGCCTCCACCTCCCAGCTGAACCGCACCGACCTGACCCGCAAGCGCATCCTCAGGCAGTCGGTGGCCGTGCACGGACTCGTGGACGGGGGCAATCTCGGCTCGTGGAGCCGCTTCTACCAGGACGACGACTCGCAATGTCTGACGATCGACACGGTCTCGATGCCGACCAACATCGCCACGAGGGGCCCCCTCTGCTTGATCAACGGCGGCAGCCTCACCGGCGCGGGCACGAGCATCGACGTCGGCGGCAACGTCTCGATCACCGGCCCGGTGGTCACGACCAGCGTCCACTACCCGAGCGCGGGGGCGGGCTGGACGAACCCGACGAACGTCTACTCGAACAACAGCGTCTACGCGACCAACGTCATCGCCGCCGCCTCCACGGGTGCGAACCAGGATTCGACCGGCTTCGGCTTCGCGATCGCGCCCGGCGCGAAGATCCTGGGGATCGCCGTCTCGGTCGAGAAGATGGCGAGCGCGTGCTGCAACGCCGTGCAGACGATCTCGACGAGCGGTACTCCGACAGGCGGCTCGTTCAAGCTCAGCGGGACTCCGCCCGGTGGCAGCGCCACCACGTCGACCTCGATCGCGTACAACGCGAGCGCCTCGACGGTGCAAACCGACCTCGTTTCGATCTACGGCAGCGGCAACGTGGTGTGCTCGGGCGGCAATCTCCCCACCGCCATCGTCTGCACGTTCCAGGGCTCGGACGCGTCGAAGGCCGTCACGCTGATGTCGCAGTATTCGAACAGCCTCACCGGCGGATCTTCGCCCAAGCCGGTGTTCACCAACACGACGGTCGGCTCGAACGGCGCGCTGCAGGACAGCACCGTCCAGCTGCTCAAGGCGGGTGCCCCGGTCGGAAGCAACAAGGCGTCGGCCACCACGTGGAGCACCTCCGCGACCGCCGTCAACTACGGCGGCTCAGCCGATCTCTGGGGCACGACGTGGACGGCCGCCGACCTGAACGCGTCAAACTTCGGCCTTCGCTTCGCGGCGAAGAACGTCGCGGCCGCGAGCGCCACCGCCTCGATCGACTACGTCTCGATCACGGTCACCTACAACGACGACACGAACGGCATCGGCACCCCCACCACGCCGATCCTCGACGCGCAGATCGGCGGCACCTGCACGTACAACGGACAGCCGGCGCACAACCCGTGCTCGTCGGCCGACCACGTCTACGCGACCACGATCGAGAACACGGCGCCGAACGACAACACCGATCTCACCATGCCCCACCCCGACTTCGAGTACTGGTTCCTGAACGCGGAGCCGGGCCCGAAGCACTTCTGCACGAACTCGAACAACAACATGTCGCCCATGAAGTTCGACAACGACAACTCGACGACGTCGAACGACAGCCTCGTGTTCAACGACGACCCAGCCCTCGACATGGCCCCGTTGACGAAGAGCTATGACTGCGTGTTCGTCGAGAACGGCGTGACCGTGGGCGAGATCGGGTGGAACTACCAGACGCACGTGTTGACCATCAAGGGCACGATCTTCTACGACGGCGACGTTCGCTTCGACAACGACGGCGAGGTCGTCCACTACTCGGGCCGCGGGATCATCTACGCGGCCGGTGCGGTCGAGTTCGACGCGCTGGTGTGCGCCGGCGGAACGGGCACGACGAGCTGCATCGGCAACATGTCGAGCTGGGACCCGAAGAAGAACTACCTCGTGCTCTACGCCGCCAAGGACTCCGAGTACGACCAGGGCGGTTCGAACTGCAGCAACCTGCTCCCGGGCGCGACGTGCAACGGCAGCCATCCCGCGTCGGGCTTCCAGGGCGTCGTCTCCTCCCAGGGCGATTGCCTGATCCACGAGCGGTTCCAGCTCAGCGGCCCCGTGATCTGCAACACGATCTCGCTGCCGTACGAGTCCGACGGCTGGCCGACGTACTACCCGTTCCCGTCGCTGAGCCAGCTCGTCAACGGCCAGAAGTACGGCGACGTCAACAACGCCCAGGCCTTCGAGGTCGTCCCCGGTCCGCAGACCGGGTAGCGCTGCAGCGCTGCGGCCGGCCGCCGGTCCCGGCTCTCGATCCGGGGTCTAAGAGGTCGAATCAGAATGATGCTCGTCGGCTGGTCGTGATGGGCGAGTGCGAGGCAAGGACGCAGGGAGCGCTCGTAGCTGTAGCTACGGGCGCGACTGAGGACACCGCATCGCGCCGCCCAGCGCGGCCAGATGGCACAGGCGTCATTCTGATTCGACCTCTAAGGCATCGGGCGGTCGATGCCGATAACTCGTTCGAGGGATCGAACGTGACAGCCGCTTCCAGATCGCACCGGTGAGCGACCGGGACATCGAGATCCCGTCGCTTCGCAGCCCGAGCACGGGCCAACCCGGCACGCCCGTAGCGCCGACGATCGCCGTCAACGAGTCCGCCGAGCTCGTCGTCGACCTGCTCGCTGCGACGAACCTCGTGCCGGCGGACAAGCTCGCCCTCGCGCGCGGCAGGGCCCAGCAGACGGGATTCTCGCTGGCGAAGACGCTCGTCCAGGAGGGCATCGCCTCGGACGAGGGCATCGCCCGCATGCTCGCGGGGCGCCACCAGCTCCCCCTCGTCGATCTCGCGCTGATCACCGTCGACGAGGAGGCCGCGAGGCTCGTGCCCTTCCACGTGCTCGAGCGCGTCGCTGCGATCCCGTACGCCTTCGAGGGAGACACCGTTCGCGTCGCGATCGCCGATCCCGGAAACCTCCACGGCATCGACGAGCTCCGGCTCGCAACCCGGCACCAGCTCGAGCTCGGCGTCGCGGCGCGCGACGACATCGTCGCTGCCATCCGCAAGCTCGTGCGCGCGTCGGGGGCCTCCGGCGCGCGGGCGGTCGTCGAGATCGCCGAGGAAGGGTTCGAGGTCGAGCTCGAGGAGGCGACCGACCTCGAGGCCGAGGACGGCGTCTCGGACGTCCCGCTCGTCCGCCTGGTCAACTCCGTGCTCTACCAGGCCGCCGAGGACGGCGCCTCCGACGTGCACTTCGAGCCGCAGGAGGACTCTCTCGTCGTGCGGTTCCGCATCGACGGCGTCCTCCAGGAGATGCAGCGCATCCCGAAGCGGATGGCGAACGGCGTCACGACCCGTCTCAAGGTGCTCGCGAAGCTCGACATCGCCGAGCGGCGCAAGCCGCAGGACGGCCGCATCTCGGTCAACGCGGCGGCGGCGGGGCGCACGCTCGACGTCCGCGTCGCGACGCTGCCGACCGTCGAAGGCGAGTCGATCGTCATGCGTCTCCTCGACAAGTCGAAGAGGCCGCCGACGCTCACCGAGCTCGGGCTCGCCGAAAAGATGCGCGAGGCGATCTCGGAGCTCATCCTGCGGCCGACCGGAGCGCTGCTCGTCACCGGCCCGACCGGCTCCGGTAAGTCGACGACGCTGTTTGCCTGCCTGAGCCAGATCAGCCGTCCGGAGATCAACATCATCACGGTCGAGGACCCGGTCGAGTACCGGCTCTCGGGGATCAACCAGGTGCAGATCAACCCGCGCGCCGGCCTCACCTTCGCGGCGGCGCTGCGCTCGATCCTGCGCTCGGACCCAGACGTGGTGATGGTGGGCGAGATCCGCGACGGCGAGACGGCCAAGATCTCAGTCGAGGCCGCCCTCACCGGCCACCTCGTGCTCTCGACGCTGCACACGAACGACGCCCCGAGCGCGCTGACGCGCCTCAACGAGATGGGCGTCGAGCCGTTCCTCACCGGCGCCGCAGTGACCGGCGTGCTCGCCCAGCGCCTCGCCCGCAAGCTCTGTTCGCACTGCTGCGAGATGTACAACCCGTCCGTGGACGAGCTGCTCGCCGCACGCGTCTCGCCGGACGTCGCGGCCGCGAGCGACGGGATGGCCTTCTACCGCAAGCGCGGCTGCCCTCGCTGCAACCAGACCGGCTACAAGGGCCGGATCGGCGTCTTCCAGCTGCTGACGATGACCGAGGACATGGCGACGCTCGCCGCCGCGAAGGCATCGCGCGAGGAGATCGAACGCGCAGCGCTGTCGACCGGCATGCGCACCCTCTGGGACGACGGCATGGCGAAGGTCTCGGCGGGGCTCACGTCGATCGAAGAGCTCGCGCGCGTCGCCCTCTGAGAGGCCGGCGTCCGCCTGCCCTACCTGTTCCGCGCGCTACTCGGCGTACACGTCGCAGCCGAGGTACATCAGGCTCTCGACCGCTTCGGTGACGAAGGCGGTGGCCTGCGCGGCGGTGGCGAACTTGTACGGGCCGGGGCGGACCGTGTCGGCCGAGCGGGCGCCGAGCGGGAAGACCTCCGCCTCGACGATGCAGTGCGAACCGAAGTCGAACGCGCGCAGGATCGTCACCGAGCGGCCGTCCTTCTTCGCGTGCCGGACGAACAGCAGGGTGGCGTCCGTCTGAGGGGCGACGGCGCTCACCCGGTGGTGGATGCGTCCGGTGTGGGGCCGGTCTGGCCTGCGAGGGCGTCGGCGGCGGCCTGCGCGACCGTGTCCCGGTCGGCGAAGCCGTCGATGCGCAGGGCGAGCGTTCCCGGAGCCCGGTAGATCAGCACGCCTGGGTCGGGGAGGAGGCCGCCGCCCGGCAGGATGCCGGTCAGCAGGCCCGCGAGCGAGTCGTCGAGGACGTTGACGAGCAGGAACCCTGCGCCGGCCTCCACGGCGCCTGCGTGCGCCTCGGCGACCGAGATCGCGTCGACGTTCGCCTGCGAGTCGTAGAGGCTGACGACGACGATCTTGTGCTGCGAGAGCTGCCACTGGAGAGGCTGGGGCAGGTTCGCGTCCACGAGGTTGCCTCGGTGCACGGGGGCGTGCTTGGCCGCGGTCTTCGCCTGTGTCTTCGTGTGCGTGGCGTGCTTGGCCGCGGTCTTCGCCTGTGTCTTCGTGTGCGTGGCGTGCTTGGCCGCAGTCTTAGCGGGCGTCTTCGTATGCGTGGCGGGCTTCGCCGCGGTGACGGCGTGCGCCTTCTGCTTCGTCGCGGCCTTCGGAGCCGCCTTGGCCGGCTTCGCCTTCGCGGGCGTGGCCGCGTGGTGCACGATGATCGTCGCCGTCCGGTGCGTGCGCACGGGCGTCTGCGTGGCGCTCGGGGAGGAGTGGGAGCGGCCGAGCATGAGCGAGCCGGCGCCGAGCGTCGCCGCGAGGACCAGCCCGATGAGGGCGAGGATCCTGATCTGCGGGCTGACGCTGAGGTTCACGGTCTTCCTCGTCGGCCCGGACGACGGACCTCAGCTGACGGAGCAGGTTCCGGGGGTGAACAGCGTCCCGACCGAGATGCCGCCGCCCGGGCCGTGCTCCACCGCGACCCAGCGGCCGACGGCCGCCGTCAGGCAGAAGTCGGTCACGGAGCTGCCTGCGTAGCCGGCCGGGTTGAGGACGAACGGCGCGCCGGCGACCGCCGAGATCGAGGCGTCGTACTTCGTCGCGAGCGCGGTCAGCGAGATGTTCTCGTAGCCGTTGTCCGTCGTGCTGATCGACGGGTCCGGATCGGCGACACTGTCGGGGAAATTGTCGTTGGCGTACGCGTTGACTGCGCGCATCGCCTGCGCGATGTCCTGCTTGGCGGCCGTCTTGTTGGCCCGGTCCTCGAGGCTGAGATAGGACGGCACGGCGATCGTCAGGAGGATCCCGAAGATCAGGAGGACGATCATGAGCTCGACGAGCGTGAAGCCCTCCTCGCCCTCGAGGCGGCGCTGAATGCGCGAAACGAAACGGCCGATCTGGCGAAGCATCTCCCTCTCCTTATCGGGAAGAAATGACACGCGCTTTAGCTCCTTGATGCCGCGAAGGGGGCGCGGCTAGCCGTGCCCCCTTCGCGGTCGACACAGAGGCTCGAGATCACGACGCGCAGACCGCCGCGGGGTCAGTGGTCTGCTGGATCGCGCCGGCCGGGTTCAGCTTCCACGCGTACCAGTTGCCGACCTGCGAGTAGACGCAGTAGTGCGTCGCGGTTGGAACGACGGTGGCCGTGACGCCGGTGGCGTCGCTGCCGGTGCCGCTGTCGTTGACGTAGTCGGTGGTCGGGATCGCCTGGTCGTAGCTGCCCCTGAGCTCGGCGAGGCACATGCCGGCGTAGCCGGAGTCGGTGCTGCTGGCGGTGCCGCAGAGACCGGGGGCGCCGGTCATGTCCGGATCGTTGGTGCCCGAGGGGACGTTGTCGGCGTTGTACGACTCGACGCTGGGGATGAGCGAGCGAACGTTCGCCGCCGCAGC